>JAYVNN010000125.1:0-17472 GCA_043758435.1 Chthoniobacter sp. | reverse complement strand
CGTGCTGGCGAAGGCGTCCCCGCCTTCGCGAACTTTCATTGTGCATCGAATCCGGGAGGTACGCTCGATCACTCCACACGCTACTGGAAGTTCGTCGTGTCGGGACGACACGACCAGCACGCGGGACGCGCGCGCTTCCCGGAACCAACCATCGCCTTTCGCCTTTCGCCTTTCGCCTTTCCGTGGAAAGTGCGCGCATGTCGGATTTGAAAATGCAGATCGAAGATTTCGGACGTCGCGCCCGGGCCGCGGCGCGGGTGCTCGCGCGGACGGATCGCGCGCAGAAGGACCGCGGGCTGCTGGCGATGGCGGATGAGATCGTCGCCGCTGCGCCGGAGATTCTGCCGGCGAATGCGCGGGACGTGGAGAAGGCGAAGGCGAATGGGCTTTCCGGCGCGATGCTGGAGCGGCTGATGCTCACGGAAAATCGGCTCGCAGCGATGGCCAACGGCATCCGCGAAGTCGCCGCCCTGCCCGATCCCGTGGGCGAAATTTTGCGCGACTGGACGCGGCCCAATGGCCTGCGCATTCAGAAAGTGCGCGTGCCCATCGGCGTCGTCGGCATCATCTACGAATCGCGCCCGAACGTAACCAGCGATGCGGCGGTGCTTTGCACGAAGACGGGCAACGCCACGATCCTCCGCGGCGGCAGCGAATCCATCCACTCGAACGTGGCCATCGCCGCCGCGCTCAGTCGCGGCGCGGCGCGCGCGGGCCTGCCGGCGGACAGCGTACTGCTCATCCCCACGACTGATCGCGAGGCGGTGCGGCACCTTTGCGAGATGGACAAATACCTCGACGTCATCGTCCCGCGCGGCGGCAAAGGGCTGATCGAAACCGTGGTCCAGCACGCGCGCATGCCGGTCATCAAGCACTACGACGGCATCTGCATCATGTACGTGGACCGCGCCGCCGACCTCGCGATGGCGGAGAGCATCGTCATCAACGCGAAGTGCCAGCGCCCCGGCGTGTGCAACGCCATCGAGACCGTGCTCGTGCATCGCGAGGTGGCGGAGCAGTTCTTCGCGACGACGGGCCGGGCGCTACTCATCAAAGGCGTGGAATTGCGCTGCGATGAGCGCGCTTTTTCCATGCTCAACGACGAGCGCGAAACACCCAACCCGCAGCGCATCGTGCGCGCGACCGAACAGGATTTCCGCACGGAATTTCTCGACCTCATCCTCGCGGTGAAAGTCGTGGACTCGCTCGACGAGGCCATCGCTCACATCGAGGAAAACGGCTCGCACCACAGCGACGGCATCGTCACCGCGGATGCGGAGGCGGCGGAGCGTTTCCTCGGCGAAGTGGACAGCGCGACCGTCTATTGGAATGCCTCCACGCGTTTCACCGACGGCGGCGAATTCGGCTTCGGCGCGGAGATCGGCATCAGCACGGACAAGCTGCACGCCCGCGGCCCGATGGCGCTGGAAGAACTGACGACCTACAAATACGTGCTCCGCGGCAACGGGCAGATTCGCACCTAGTGCGGCGCGGTTTTTTCCGCGCGACTCGCGCTCGCCAAACGCTGCGAATGCAGCGAAGCATACGCCCGCCTCCGGCATGAGTGATTTTTTCCCCCACGCCCAACTCGACATCGAGCGTCTCGACGCGCTGCTGCGCCGGGCGCTCGTCTTCAATCATGTCTTCGACGCGATCGTCGTGACCGCGCCCGACGGCACGATCAAGGACTGGAATTCCGGCGCGGAACGGATCTTCGGCTGGACGCGCGACGAGGCGCTCGGACAGACGCCCGCGCTGCTGCACCGTGCAGCGGACGTGCCGACGCTCTGGCCGGCGATGCAATCCGCCGTCGTCCGCACGGGCCGGTGGAGCGGACAAATGACGTGCGTGCGCAAGGACGGCAGCGAGTGCGACTGCTCCGCCACCGCGCTGCCGCTGCTCGACCACGCGCACAATGTCTGGGGCACGCTGCTGGTGCTCAGCGAAGGCGAGGCCGGGAGCCCGCCGGACAGCCCCGCCGCCACGGGCGACATCATGGGGATGAAGCGCACCGCCGAGGAGCTGGAGGAGGCGCAGGCGCGGCTCGTCTATCATGTGGAAAACTCGCCGTTCGCGGTCATCGAATGGGATCCGCAATTCCGCATCACCCGCTGGGCGGGGCAGGCGGAAAAAATGTTCGGCTGGACCGCGGCGGAAGTCGTGGGCCGGCATTTCCGCGACTTCCCCTTTGTGCATCCCGATGACCTGGCCAAAGTCAACATCGTCGGCGCGCGGCTCGTGGACGGGCTCGATCAGCGCAGCGGCTCGCACAACCGCAACCTCACGAAAACCGGGCGCATGGTGCATTGCAGTTGGCAGAACTCCGTGCTCCACGACTCCCGCGGGCAGAGCGTCTCGATCCTCTCGCTCGTGCAGGATGTGACCGAGCGCGTGGTCGCGGAGCAGGCCGGGCGCAAGACCGCGGCGGAGCAGCAGGCTCTGGAGCGCAAGCTCCAGGAGGCGCAAAAACTCGAAAGCCTCGGCGTGCTCGCGGGCGGCATCGCGCACGATTTCAACAACCTGCTCACGGGCGTCTTTGGCAATGCCAGCCTCGCGCGTCTGGACCTCCCCGCGGACTCGCCGGTGCAGCCGCTCCTCGAGCAGATCGAAGTGGCGGCCATGCGCGCGGCCGATCTTTGCAAGCAGATGCTCGCGTATTCGGGCAAGGGCCGCTTCGTCATCCAGCGCCTCGCGCTCAATGCGCTCATCGAGGACATCACGCGACTTTTACAAGTCTCGATCAGCAAGCGCTCGGTGCTGAAATTCAGTCTCGCCGACGCGCTGCCGCCGGTGCTCGGCGACGCCACGCAGCTCCGCCAGGTGGTGATGAATCTCGTCATCAATGCCTCCGAGGCGATCGGGGAAAAAAGCGGCTTCATCAGCATCACCACCGGCCTCACGCGGGCCGACCGCGCCTACCTCGCGGGCACTTTTTTCGCACCCGATCTGCCGGAGGGCGACTACCTCTTTCTCGAAGTCGCGGACAACGGCGGCGGCATGCCGCCCGAGGTGCAGGCGCGGATTTTCGATCCGTTTTTCACCACGAAATTCACCGGGCGCGGACTCGGTCTCGCCGCCGTGCTCGGCATCGTGCGGGGGCACAAGGGCGCGCTCAAAGTCTTCAGCGAGCCGGGCTGGGGAACGACTTTCAAAATCCTCTTCCCCTGCGCCGAAGGCCCCGCCGACCAGCCCGCCGCGACCGCGCCCGCACCCGCCGGCTGGCGCGGCGCGGGCACGGTGCTCGTGGTGGATGACGAGGAGACGGTGCGCGTGACCACGGCGCGCTTGCTGGAGTCGCTCGGCTTTGCCACGCGGCTCGCGGAGCACGGCCGCACCGGCGTGGAGGAGTTTCGCGCCGCGCCGGACAGCTTCGCGCTCGTGGTGCTCGATCTCACGATGCCGCACATGGACGGCGAGGAGGCTTTCCGCGAAATCACCGCGCTGCGCCCCGGCGCGCGGGTGCTGCTGATGAGCGGCTTCAACGAGCAGGAGGCGCTCGCGCAATTCACCGGCAAAGGGCTCGCGGGTTTTCTCCAAAAGCCCTTCAACCTCCCGGCGCTCCGCGAAAAATTGCAGCAGATTTTTTCCCCGCCCGCCGCGGGGTGACGGTGCGCGCACGCCGCGGCTCCGCGCTATTTCGGCAGGTGTTCGGCGATGCAGCGGGTGATGGCGTCGAGGCTCACGGGCTTGGCTAAAAACGGGAAGCCGCCGATGTCGTGCGTGGTCTCATTGCGCGAGACGATGGCGGTGAGAAAAATGATGGGCACATGCGCGAGCGTGGGGTCGGAGCGGATTTGCTGGGCCACGTCGCCGCCGTCGATTTTCGGCATGACGATGTCGAGAAAGATGATGTCGGGCTTGAACTCGCGCGCCTTGAGCCAGGCCTTGGTGCCGTCGTTTTCCTCCACGACTTCGAAGTTGCCGGTTTTTTCGAGGGTGAGCTTGAGCAACCGGGTGAAGCCCGATTCGTCGTCAACGATGAAGATGCGTTTCTTGTTCATGATGGTGTTGGGTTGCAGCGGTTATACTTGAAACATGATGGTCACCCGCGCGCCGCCTTCCGGCAGGTTCCGAATGTCGATGGTTGCGCCGTGCAGGTCGATGATCGTTTTCACCACCGAGAGGCCGAGGCCGGTGCCGCGGCCCGTGGGTTTGGTGGTGAAAAAAGGCTCGAAGATTTTGCCGAGCTTGTCCTCGGGAATGCCGGGGCCGGAGTCGTCAATCTCCACGAAGACGATGGTCTCGCCGACGCGGAAGGATTCCGAACGGGCATCGCCGACATTCGCGCCGACGCCGGTCAGTTGCTTGGCAAAAGTGCGGACGGTGAGGTTCCCGCCACCCTCCATGGCGTGCAGGGCATTGGTGAAAAGATTGACGAAAACCTGGCTGATTTTGTCGGTGTCGATGCCGAGCGGCGGCAGGTCGCTTTGCAGGTCGCGGTGAATCTGGCAGCCGCCTTTCATCTCGCCGCGGACGAGCCGGAGCGCCTGGTTGATGACGACGTTGAGGCTGGCGCGGTGGACATCGAGCTGCTTGGGCGCGGAGAAATCGAGCAGTCCGCGGATGACGCCGTCGGCGCGGTTCACGGCGTCGGACATTTCCTTGAGGATGAGCGGCACGGTGTCCTCGGTCGGCGGCTGCGTGCCGAGAAATTCGAGGCCCATTTTGAGGATGGCGAGCGGGTTTTTGACCTCGTGAGCGACACCCGCGGCGAGGCGTCCGATGGATTTCATCTTCTCCGCGTCGATGAGCTGGAGCTGCACCGCGCGCAGTTCCTGATGCGCCGCCTGCACGTCGGTGACGGCGGCCATGAGGTCTTCGCGCCGGGCCTTGAGGTCGGCGTTGGCCTGCTTCAGCCGCTCCTCGGCGAGCTTCTGATCCGAGATGTCGCGGCTGATGCAGACGAGGCCCACGGCTTTGCCGCGGTCGTCGAGCCACGGGATTTTCGAGGTGAGCAGCCAGTGCAGATGCCCGCGCATGTCGGCCACCTGCTCCTCGTGATTGATGAGCGGATGGCCGGAGCGGATGATCGCCATGTCGTCCTCGTGAAAGGCGCGCGCCGCTTCATCGGGGAAAAAATCAAAGACCGTGCGCCCGCGCACCTCGGACGATTCGCTCGCGCCGACGGAGCGGCGGTGCGCCTCGTTGTCCAGCAGGTAGCGCCCCTCGGCGTCTTTGAGAAAGATGTGGTCCGGCAGGTTGTCGATGACCGCGCGGAGCAGATTGCGCTCGGTGGCGAGCTGATCCTCCATCTCCTTCATCGCCGAAATTTCCCGCGAAATGCCGCAGGTGCCGGCGATCCGGCCCTGGCGGTCGCGCAGCGGCAGCTTCGTCGTCAGCGACCACGATTTGGCGCCATCGATGAGCGTCTCAAACTCGACCTTGCCCAGGATCGGCTCGCCCGTTTGCATGACGTGGATTTCATCCTCCAGCGCGGAGCGGGCGTGCTCGGAGCCGTAAAAATCCGCGTCCGTTTTGCCGTAGGCGTCCTCCGGTTTTTTCAGGCCGAGCAGCACCGTGAGGGCGCGGTTGATGCGGATGAAACGGCTGCGCTGGTCCTTGAAATAAATGCGGTCGGGAATGTTTTCGAGCAGCGTGCCAAGCAGCTCGCGCTCATGGGCCAGCGCCGCCTCGCCACGCGCGCGCTCGATGGCATAGCGCAGTGCGCGCTGCAGCACCTGCGCGCTGATGCGGCCTTTCACCAGATACTCCTGCGCGCCGAGTTGCACGGTCTGGAGCGCGAGATCTTCGTCGTCGAGCCCGCTCAGCACGATGATCGGCACATCCGGCGCGGCCCGGTGCGCCGCGGTGAAAGTCTCCACGCCCACGCTGTCCGGCAGTGAAAGGTCGAGCAGCACCACATCCGCCTCGCCCGCCGTGAGACGCGCGACGGCGCGGGCGAGAGTGGCGGCCTCGGCGGCGATGTAAAAGCGCCCGTGCGATTCCGCCTCCACCATCTCGCGCAGCAAAAACCGATCGCCAGGATTGTCTTCGACGAGGAGCACGCGCAGATTTTCCGTAGAGTTCGAGGTCATCGTTCCCGAGTGGTTGCGGAAAGATGCTGCGCCTCCCGCCGCGGAAAGGCGAGCTACTTCGCAGTTATCTTCGCGATGGCGGAGCGGAGGGTGGTGAGGGTGAAGGGTTTGCTGACGACGAGATCGACGCCGGTGGGTTTTTCGCCGGCGCCGGACATGATGTCGCCAAAGCCGGTGAGGAGGAGGACGGGCTGCGCGGGCTTGAGCTTTTTGATTTCGGCGGCGAGGTCGTCGCCGTTCATCTCGGGCATGGAGCGGTCGGTCATCACGAGGTCGAAGGTGCCGGCGCGGAATTTTTCCAGTCCTTCGCGCCCGTTTTCGGCGGTGGTGACGGTGTGGTTGTCTTCGGCGAGATAGACGCCGAGGACTTCGCGGACGAGGGGCTCGTCCTCGACGACGAGGATGCGGAGGGAGGCGTTGGCCGGGGCCGCGGGCTTGGCGGGCTCGGCGGCGCGCACGCTTTTCTCGAGCGGGAGGGAGACGGCGACGGTGGTGCCGCGGCCCTGCTCGCTTTGGATGTCGATTTCACCGCCGTGGCGGCGGGCGATGCCATAGACGGCGCCGAGGCCGAGGCCGGTGCCCTGGTCTTCTTTGGTGGAAAAAAACGGTTCGAGGCAGCGCGCTTTGATCTCGTCGGACATGCCGATGCCGTCGTCGGCGATGGTGGTGACGAGCCACCGGCCCTGGACTTCGGTACGGATGGTGATGGTGCCGCGCTTGGGGATGGCGTCGATGGCGTTGAAGATGAGATCGACGAGGAGTTCGCGGAGTTCGGCTTCGTTGCCGGGGACGGTGGGCACGTCGCCCATCTCGGTGCGGATGTCGATGTGGACGCCGGCGGCGAGGGACTGGTCTTTCCACCGCGGCTGGGTGAGGGAGATGGCCTGAAGGACGACGTCGTTGAGGACGACGGGGGTGAAGACTTCGGCCTCGTCGCGGTAGCGGTAGAATTCGCGAAGGCGGCTGACGACTTTGGCGCTGTCCTTGGCGGCACTGTGGATCATCTCGACGTAGTTGCGGACTTTTTTCGGGTCGGTGAGCGTGTCGGGTTTGAGCAGGAGCAGCTCGCTGAAGCCGAGGATGGGGGCGAGGGCGTTGTTGAAATCGTGGGCGATGCCATTGGCCATGCGGCCGAGGGCGTGCATGCGTTCGCGCTGGATGATCTCCTGCTGGGTGGCCTGGAGGTGGCCGAGCGCGGCGCTGAGCTGGCGGTTGCTTTCGAGCGCGGTGGCCTCGGCTTTGCGCCGCTCGGCGATCTCGTTCTGGAGCTTGGCATTGGCCAGGCTGAGCGCGGCGGTGCGCTCGTGGACGCGGTCTTCGAGGGCGTCGCGTTCGCACTGGAGTTCGGTCTGCACGCGCTTGCGCTCGATGGCGTAGAGCATGGCGCGGAGGAGGAGCTGGTTGTCCACGCGCCCTTTGACGAGGTAGTCCTGCGCGCCGAGCTGCACGGTCTCGATGGCGAGCTGCACGTCATTGATGCCGCTGAGGACGACGAGGGCGGTCTGCGGCGCGGCCTCGAAGACGCGGATGAAAGTCTCGATGCCGTCGCTGTCCGGCAGGGTGAGGTCGAGGAGGATGAGCTCGATGCTGCCGGTCTTCAGCCAGTCGAGCGCCTCGGCGAGCGAGCCCACGGCTTCGAGGTGAAAGTGGCTGAGTTCGGGCGTGGCGAGGAGCTGCCGGAGAAAATCGACGTGCTCGGGATTGTCCTCGACGAGGAGGATGGGCAGGATCTCGCTAGGCATGGTGGCCGGCGACCGGGGCTGGGGGAACCACGGCGATTTCCAAACGGGAGATGGAGGGGACGACTTTCATAAACAGCGGGATGTCAATGAGCCGGATGATGTAGCACCTCGCGGCGGGCTTGTATGCCTCTAAAATCGCGCCCGCGGATTTGGTGGGCATTTTAGAAGGGCAGCGGCGAGGTCGGCGCCTCGCTGTCGTGCCAGCTAAAATAGTCGTCGCTGTGCTTCCCCGGCTTGTCCTCAAAGATCAGGTTCGGCCCGGCGGAATGGATTTTCGGCACGTTGCGCTTTTCGTCGAAAGTGATGCGGAAGGGCGTGCCCCACGGGTCGAGCATTTCGCCGTGGTCGTTCACCGCGGCGGGCGGGAGGTCGAGGTAGGGCTCGCCTTTTTCATTCGGAGCGCGCAGCACGCCGACGATTTCACCCTCGCTGCCCTCGGGGAATTTGCCGTGGTCGCGGTGGTAGTTGAGCAGCGCCAGTTCGAGTCCGTGGGCCAGCTCGTGCACTTCTGCGGCGTGCGCGGCGGAGACTTCCCCCGGCGGCTGGATGATGCCGGGGAGCATGAACACGGCGAAGACGAGGAACAGGCAGACGAGGAGGAATTTTTTCATGAAAGGATGGTGTGGAAAAACGGCGGAATCAGGCGGCTGGGGCGTCGAGCACCTCGCGGATTTTTTTCGCGAGATCGCCCGGCGTGAACGGTTTTTGCAGGAACGCCGCGCGTTCGTCGAGTCCGTGTCGCTTGAGAATGGCTTCATCCACGTAGCCGGAGGTGAAAAGGATTTTCGTCCCGGCGTTGCGCGCGCGAATCCATTCGGCCAGCTCCTGCCCGCCGGAATCCGGCAGCACCACGTCGGAAAAAAGCAGATGGATTGCGCGCCCTCCGTGGACCTCCACGGCGTCGCGCGCGCTCGTGCCGTCCGCCGCCTCGAGCACGGTGTAGCCGAGCCGCAGGAGGACGTGCGTGGTCAGGCTGCGCACGGTGATTTCGTCCTCCACGTAGAGCACCGTCTCATTGCCGCCCGTGAGCTGGCCGATCTCCATTTTGCTGTTCGCCTTTTCCCCGCTCGCATCCACGCGCGGCAGGTAGATGGCGAAGGTCGTACCCGTGCCAACCATGCTGTCCACGGTGATGTAGCCGCCGCTTTGTTTCACGATGCCGTAGCATGTCGCCAGGCCCAGGCCGGTACCGTGGCCCTGCTCTTTGGTGGTGAAAAAGGGCTCGAAAATATGGCGGCACACCTCGGGCGTCATGCCGTGGCCGGAGTCGGTCACGGTGAGCTTCACGTACTCGCCGGCGGGCATCTCATTCACGGTGCTCAGCTCGTCGAGAAAGTAGGTCACGTCCTCGGTCTGGATGGTGATCGAGCCGCCTTTGGGCATGGCGTCGCGGGCGTTGACGCAGAGATTCAGGAGCACCTGTTCGAGCTGGCCGGGGTCGGCCTTGAGCCGGCCGATCTCGGCCTTGAAGCGCGTGTTGATCGTGATGTTTTCGCCGATCACGCGCTGGAGCATTTTCTGCATGCTGCGCACGCTGTCGTTCAGATTGAAGACGCGCAGGAAAAGCGGCTGGCGGCGGCTGAAGGCGAGAAGCTGGTGCGTGAGCGACGCCGCGAAATCCGCGGCCTTGCGGATTTCCGTGAGGTGTTTGTACATCCACTGCCGCTCGTCGGTCTGGCCGATGATGAGGTCGCTGTAGCCGAGGATCGCGGTGAGGATGTTATTAAAGTCATGCGCAATGCCGCCGGCGAGCCGCCCGACCGCCTCCATTTTCTGCGCCTGGAGCAGCTCCTCCTCGAGCCGCTTGCGCTCGGTGATGTCGCGCGCGATCGAGGAGAGGCCGGTGATGCGCCCGGCGTCGCCGCGGATCGGCGAATCGGTCAGCGAGACGCTGATTTTTTTCCCGTCCTTGCGCAGCCGCACGGTCTCGTAGCTGGCCTGGCTCTGGCCGGCTTTCACCATGCTCAGCGTCTGCGGAAATTCGTCGTGCCGCTCGGGCGGGATGAGCAGGTGCAGGGACTGGCCGACGATTTCCTCGGCCACGTAGCCGTAGATGCGCTCGGCCCCGAGGTTCCAGCCGGTGACCACGCCTTTGAGGGTGCAGGCGATCATCGCGTCGTTCGAGTTGGCGACCACGGCGGCGAGTTCGGAGTTCACGCGCTCGGCGTCTTTGCGCTCGATGAGGTAGCTGAGCTGGCTCGAGATCGCGCCGAGCGTTTGCAAAAGCTCGTGGTCGGGCGGCGCGATCTTTGGGCTAAAAAATTCGAGCACATGGCAGACCTCGCCACGCACCTCCACGGGCACGCCAAAGGCCGACGCCATCCCGCATTGCCGCGCGAGCTGCGCATTCGGATAGCCGTCCGCCGCCCCGAGGTCGGCGATCCATTGCGGCTCCCCGAGCTGCCAGACTTCGCCCGCCAGCCGCTCCCCGCGCCGGCACTCCAGCGCAGTGTTCGCCTTTTCAAACTCACCAATCTCAATCTCCGGCACGCTCCACACCTCCACGCAATGCAGCACTCCGGCATCCGCATCCACGTCCCAGACCACGCCCATGTCCCACTCCAGCGTCTCGCAAATCGTCCGCAGCAGCTTGGGCCGCGCGTCCTCCACGCTCGCGGCGTCGGCGATGACCCGCGCCATCGCGTACTGGAGCCGCCGCCGCTGCTCGCCCCACCACAGCCCCGACACATCCTCGACCGTGCCTTCGAGGTAAAGCAGCGCGCCTTTTTCATCGCGCACCGCATGCACATTCTCCCGCACCCACAGCGTCCGCCCGTCGGCGCGGATGATCTCGAACTCGAAATTTGACACCACATCCTCCTTCCCCAGCGCCGCGAGCAGCGCCTCGCGCTGACTGGGATCGACGTAAAGCTGGGTTCCCACATCGGTCAGCACGGCCATCATCTGCTCCGGCGTTTCGTAGCCGTGCATCCGCGCCATCGCGCGGTTCGCGGTGAGAAAGCGGCCATCCGGCGTCGTCTGGAAAATGCCTTCCACCGCGTTGTCGAAGATCGTGTGATACTTCATCTCCGCCTCGCGCAACTGCGCAACCATGCGCTCGCGCTCCGCATCCACCGCCTGCACCCGCCGCGTCCGGCGCACGGACAGCACCAGCGTCACCACCATCATCCCGATGAGCGCGGCGGCAAAAACGCATTCCGCCGTAACTAAGCCGCCGGTCGTCCGCCCCTGCGCCTGGAAGGCCGACATGGCGATCCCGTGCAGCACCGCAAACCCCACCACGAGCATCGTCAGAAAAGCCGCCGTCAGACTTCCCGCCACGGCATTGAACGGGAGTCGTTTTGCTGGTAGCGGCGGGATGGATGTCATGAAAAAACTAAATCGCGGAAACGCAGGATTGTGGCCGTAACGCGAGGTCGCTCCATACTCCAACAGTTTTTCGCATCCGCACAGTTCCGCGGGCATTTTTCTTGGCGCACCGGGCCGCCTTTCTACTATCCCCCGCCATGCCGTCCGACCCCGCCGCGCTCCGCCTTTTGGAAATCCCCGGCCTCGCCCGCTTCGAGTCCGGCGCAGGCGGGCTGACGCGGCTCGCCGTGACCTCGCCGCTCGCCGAGGCCCATCTTTACTTGCACGGCGGGCATGTCACCCATTTCCAGCCGCGCGGTCAGGCGCCTGTCCTCTTTCTCAGCGCGCGCAGTTTTTTTGAAAATGACAAACCGATCCGCGGCGGCGTGCCGGTCTGTTTTCCGTGGTTCGCCGCCCGCGCCGGACGGCCAGAATCACCGGCGCACGGCTTTGCCCGCACGCTGCCCTGGGAGGTCGAATCGCTCTCCGTGGATGGGGAGCAAACCGTCCTCGCCGTGCTCCGCCTCGCCGCGCATGACGCGACCCGCGCGCACTGGCCGCACGACTTCATCCTGCGCCAGCACATCGTCATCGGGACGCGGCTGAGCCTGATGCTCGAAGTCGAAAACACCGCGCGCGAACCCTTCCAATTCGAGGCCGCGCTGCACACCTACCTCGCGGTGTCCGACGCCCGCACCGCGTCCGTGACCGGCCTCGAAAACACCAGCTATCGCGACAAAACCGACGGCTTCAAGACCAGGACGCAAGGGCCGGAGCGGCTCCGTTTCACCGGCGAAACCGACCGCACTTTTGAAAACACCCGCGCCGCCTGCACGCTTCACGATCCCGCGGGCGCGCGCCGGATCATCGTCGAAAAAAGCGGCTCGGCCACGACGGTCGTTTGGAATCCCTGGGTCGAAAAATCCGCGGCGATGAAAGACTTTGGCGACGAGGAATGGCAGCACATGGCGTGCATCGAAACTGCCAACGCCGGCACCGACACACTCACCCTCGCGACCGGCGCAAAGCACGCTATGCGCGCGGTGATTTCCGTGGGGTGAGAGCGTGTCGCGAGATTCCAAAAAAGCGTGTCATCCTGAGCGGAGCGGAGGCGGAAAGGCGGGCGCAGCGCAGTCGAAGGACCTCGGTGGTTCATTCACGCACTGGATGTTTTCGGACCACCGAGATCCTTCGACTGCGTTTCGCCCCCGCCTTCCCCCGGCAAAACTCCGCTCAGGATGACACGCTCTTGGAATTTCGGTACGCCCTCTAAAACGCGCCGGGCTTGCCGCGCACGGCGCGCGCGCGGAAGATGCGCGGCTCATGATTTCGCTTTCCGACACGCCAGGCATTTCCTTCGCCGAGAAGGTGCGGGAGATTTTCTCCGAGACCGGCTTGCTCGCGCAGGCGAAGAATTTTGAATACCGCGCCGAGCAGCAGGAGATGGCGGTGGCGGTGGCGCGGGCGCTGAGCGAGGAGCGGCATCTGGTGGTCGAGGCGGGGACGGGCGTGGGGAAATCGCTGGCCTATCTCGTGCCCGCGGTGCTGTGGGCGCTGGAGCAGAAAAAGAAGGCGGTGATTTCCACCTACACGATCAATCTGCAGGAGCAGCTCGTGTATAAGGACATCCCGATTTTGCAGGCGGTGCTGCCCGTGGAGTTCGAGGCGATGCTGTGGAAAGGGCGCGCGAATTTCCTCTGCCCGCTGCGGCTCGAGCGGGCGCGGGCAAATGCGGGCGAGCTGTTCACTTCACCGGAGCAGGCGGAGCTGGATCGCATCTGGCAATGGGCGCAGACGACGAAGGACGGGACGCTTTCGGATTTCACGGTGGAGCCGGACTCGCATGTGTGGAGCTTGGTTTGCAGCGAGCAGCACATCTGCACGACGAAAGGCTGCGGGACGAATCCGAGGTGCTTCTACCAAGCCGCGCGCAAGCGGCTCATCAGCGCGGATGTGGTGGTGATGAACCACACGCTTTTCTTCATGAATCTCGGCGGGCTCTCCGAGCAGGAGGAAGGGAGCGGGTATTTGTTTGCGAACGATTTCGTGATCTTCGACGAGGCGCACACGGTCGAGGGCGTGGCGGGGAAAATGATCGGGCTCGGCGTGTCGCAATACGGTCTGCGCTACGCGCTGCGGCGGCTCTACAACCCGGAGACGAAGAAGGGGCTTTTCCAAGTGCATCGCAATGTGGACGGCGTGAAGGCGACGGCGGAATTGCTGCTCAAGGTGGACTCGTTTTTCGACAAGGTGGGGACGCGGGCGGATTTCAAAAAGGGGCGCGAGTTCCGCGTGCGGCAGCCGGATTTCGTGGAGGACTCGCTGACTGCGGAACTAGCGAAAGTGCAGACGCTGGTGGTGCAGACGCTCAAGGGCATCGAGGACGAAATCGCGAAGGCAGAGTTGCAAGACCTCGGCCGCCGGCTGCGGGATGCACGCGGGGGGATCGCGACCTTTCTCAAACAAGACGCGGAGGAGCATGTGTACTGGGTGGAGCGCACGGGGAAGACGCAGCAATTCCACGCGCTGCACGCCGCGCCGGTGGATGTGGCGGCGCACCTGCGCGCGCTGCTTTTTCGCGAAGATCACTGCTGCGTGATGACCAGCGCGACGCTCTCCGTGGGCAGCGCGGAGCTGAATTATTTCCGCACGCGCGTCGGCGCGGACGAGGTCGAGGCGCGGCAAATCGGGAGCCCGTTTGACTACGAGCGGCAGATGCGGCTCTACATCACCCGCAAGATGCCCGACCCGCGCGATGCCGGCTACGAGGCCGCGCTCGCGGAGCGCATCGAGCATTTCATCGGGATGTCGAAAGGGCGCGCGTTCGTCCTTTTCACCAGCTACAAAACGATGTCCGCACTCGCCTCCGCACTCCGCGAACGGCTCGACGACCTCGACTACAAACTGCTCGTCCAAGGCGAGGGTCTCCCGCGCCACCGGCTGCTCTCCGAGTTCAAGCGCAACGACCGTCATGTGCTCTTCGGCACCGAGAGTTTTTGGAGCGGCGTGGACGTGCCCGGCGAGGCGCTGTCGAATGTCATCATCACGCGGCTCCCCTTCTCCGTGCCCGACCACCCGCTCATCGAAGCGCGCCTCGAACTCATCGAAGCGCAAGGCGGCGATCCCTTTTCCGAGTACTCGCTCCCCGAGGCGATCCTCAAACTGCGCCAAGGCGTCGGCCGCCTCATCCGCACGCGGCAGGACACCGGCATCGTCGTCATCCTCGACCCGCGCGTGCTGACGAAAAACTATGGCTCCGCGTTTTTGAAAGCGCTGCCGAAGTGCCCGGTGGAAATCGTGTGAGAATGCCGCGCCCGCTTGACACCGCGCACCCCGGCTATTAAACACCGCGCTCGTGAGTTTTCTACGTTCCATTCTCTTCGCCGCCATCGTCTCCCTGCTCGTGCTCACGGGATATGGCAGCGATGTTTTGGACTACGGTTGTGCGGGGGAGAAGCAGGATCAGACGAGCCACAGCCAGCAACATTCCGGCAAGACGGCTCCGCTTAAAAAGGATGACTGCCAGTGCCTGTGCCACCAGATCTACGCCCCCCATACGGCTGCGCCGGTGCGGGTGGCTCCCGCTTCGCTGACTCCCGCGGAGTTGGCGGCGCACGCGGATGAGTTTCCGCCGGATGCGGTGCCGCTCGGCATCGACTATCCTCCTCAGTTCGCTTAGCGCCTGACGCGCATCGCCGTGCCTGGATGGCGCGGCGGATTTCGCGGCGTCAGGTTTTTCGTCCCGATCAATCGTCGGGATTTTTTGTGCCCGCGCCGTCGCGCGGCCATTTCGTAATCCACACCACTTTTACCCACACCATGCTTCACCGAAAAATCCAACTCCTCACCTTCCTCATCGCCCTGCCCCTGACCACCTTTGGCGCGGGGGATGGGCGCGACTCCATCTCGCTCGCCGAGGCGCTGGCGCGCACGTTGCGCGGCAGCCCGGAGCTGGCGGCTTACTCGTGGGACATCCGGGCGGCCGAGGCGCGGATCATTCAGGCGCGCCTGCTGCCGAATCCTGAGATCAGCGTGATGACCGAAGACGCGACGGGCACGCGTGATTTCAAGAACGGCGACCAGGCCCAGCGCACGCTGCAACTCAGCCAGCTCGTGGAGCTCGGCGGCAAGCGGCCGGCGCGCGTGGAGGAGGCGCAGCTCAACCGCGCTTTGTCGGATTGGGACTACCAAGTGAAGCGCGTGGAGGTGCTACGCGATACGACGCAGCGCTTTATCGACGTGCTCGCCGCGCAGCGGCGGATGGCGCTCTCGCAGGAGACCCTGGCGCTCACGGAGAGCGCCGTGCCCTTGACTGAAAACCGCGTCCAGGTGGGCAAGGCCTCGGCGGTCGAAGCGACGCGCGCCAGCGTCGCCGTCGCGCTCGCGAAGATCGTGCGGGAACAGGCGAAGCGCGAGGTGCTCGCCGCCAAGGCCGCCCTCTCGGCGATGTGGGGGGAGACGAAGTCGGTGAGCTTTGCGAGCGTCAGCGGCGATCTCGACCGCACCGAGGAAGTGCCGTCGCTGCCCACGCTCGTCGCCCGGCTCGGGAACAACCCCCAACTCGCCCGCTGGACCACCGAGCGCGAGAAGCGCGAAGCCACGCTCCGGCTGCAACAGGCGCAGGCCGTGCCGGACATCACGGCCTTTGCCGGGCCGCGGGTTTTCGGCGATGCGGCTAACGTCTCTACCGGAGTGCTCGGCTTCTCGATGCCGCTGCCGCTCTTCAACCGCAACCAGGGCAACATCGCCGAAGCCCGCGCGCTGCTTTCCAAGGCGAATCCCGAGGAACGTGCGGCGGAAGCGCGCGCCTTTGCCGAGCTGAGCATCGCGTATCAGACGCTGCAGCGCGCGGCGGCGGAGGTCGTCATTTTGAAGGGAACCGTCATTCCGGGAGCGACGCAGAGTGTCGAGTTGCTCAACCAAGGCTATTCCGCGGGGCGGTTCAGCCAGCTCGAAATTCTCGTCGAGCGCCGCACGCTTTTCGACGCGCGTTTTCAGCATCTGCGCGCTCTTGCCGACTACCACAAGGCGCTCGCCACCGTCGAAGCGCTCACCGCGCAACCCACGAAACTCCCGCGACCGGCGGTCGACACACCCATCCCCCTCAAAGCTGCGCCGACGAATCGCAAGTAAGCACGCCCATTTCCACACCATGAAGAAACAACTCATCCTCATCCCGCTCATCCTCGCCCTCGCCGCCTTTGGCGGATGGAAGCTGCTCCACACCAAACCGCCCGCGCCAAAAGGCGCAGCCGCGGAAGAAAAAAAGAAGGGCGAGGAAGGCGAAGAGCACGAAGCGCCGAAGGTAAAGCTCACGCCCGCGGCGCGGAAGAACGCAGCCTTGAAAATCGAAGAGGCCGGACCGGCGAAAGTGAAAACCCTGCTCCCGCTCTACGGCAAGCTGGTCGCGAACGAAGAGGCGCTGGCGCATGTGCAGCCACGCTTCCCCGGCGTGGCAAAAGAAGTCCGCAAGCGGCTCGGCGACCGGGTGGAAAAGGGCGAGGTGCTCGCCGTCGTGGAGAGCAACGATTCCCTGCGGACCTACGACATCAAAAGCGAAATCGCGGGCACGGTCATCAGCCGGAAAATCTCGCTGGGAGCCTTCGTGAAAAATGAAGACACCATCTTTACGATTGCCGATCTCAGCACGGTGTGGGTGGACCTGAGCGTCTTTCAGCAGGACTTCGAGCGGCTGCAAATCGGGCAGGAGGCGGCGATTCATCCGGGCAGCCAGTCCGAAGTGATCGAAGGCAAAATCGCCTACATCTCGCCGTTCGGCGCTGAGGGCACACAGACGATGCTCGCGCGCTGTGTCCTGCCAAATCCGAAAGGCCGCCTGCGTCCCGGCCTTTTCGTCACCGCCGAAGTCGCCACAGGCGAAACCGACGCGCCGGTGACGGTGAAGCTCGCGGCGCTTCAGACGTGGAAGGACAAGCCGGTCGTCTTCGTCGAGGACGGCGACGCCTTCGCCGCGCGCGAAGTGGAACTCGGCGTGCGCGACAGCGAGAGCGTGGAAATCCTCAGCGGCCTGCTGCCGGGCGACAAATATGTTTCGGAGAACAGCTTCATTCTGAAGGCCGAACTTGGGAAGGGCGAAGCCGCCGACAACGACTGACCGGAACGCTGCCATGCTCAACAAACTCCTCGATTTCTCCATCAAGCACCGGTTCCTCGTCGTGCTCGTCGTGCTCGCCGTGGCCGGCCTGGGCGTGTGGAATTTCAACCGTCTGCCGATTGATGCCGTGCCGGACATCACGAACGTGCAGGTGCAAATCAACACCGCTGCGGCGGGCTACTCGCCGCTCGAAGCCGAGCAGCGCATCACCTTCCCGATCGAGACGGCGATGGCCGGCATCCCGAGTCTCGACTACACGCGCTCGCTCTCG
>JAYVNN010000124.1:0-5969 GCA_043758435.1 Chthoniobacter sp. | reverse complement strand
CCTACAGCGGCGGGCCGAGCGCGATGCGCCGCACGACCTCGCCCGCGGCGGCAAAGCCGAAGGCGCCGGTGACAAATGTCGCCGTGCCGAAGCCCGTGGCGCAGTCGAGTTTCAGGCTCGCGCCGGGTTCAGGTTCGCGGGCGCAGGTGCCATCCGCCCACGGATACTGCGGCTGCTCGGGCGAATAGACGCAAGGCACGCCGAAGTCCGCGCGCACGTCGCGGGAGAAGCCGCATTCGCGGCGGAGTTTGCGCCGCACCTGGCGGAGCAGTTCGTCCTGCTCGGTGTGCGCGAGGTCGGTCACGCGGACGGCGGTGCCGTCGCGTTTGCCGCCGGCTCCGCCCATCGTCAGCACGGGGAGGCCGCGCTCGCGGCAGGCGGTGATGATCGCGCATTTGTTGGCGAGCTTGTCGGTCGCATCGACGGTGAAATCGTAGCGCGGTTCGAGCAGCCGCGCGGCATTCGCGGCGGTGAAAAATTCCAGCACGCATGTCACCGCGCACGCGGGATTGATGAGCCGCACGCGTTCGGCGAGCACGTCCGCTTTCGCACGGCCAATCTGCCCGTCGAGCGCGGGGAGCTGGCGGTTCACATTCGTCACACACACATCGTCGAGGTCGATTATCGTCAGCGCGCCGACGCCCGAACGCGCGAGGGCTTCGACAGTCCACGAACCCACGCCGCCGACACCGATCACGCAGACGTGCGCGGCCCGCAGCCGCGCCAGTCCGGCGTTTCCATAAAGCCGCGCGAGCCCGCCGAAGCGCCGGGCGTAATCTTCACTCTCCACCCACGTAAGCCTCCAGCGCCTCGCGCGTGATGGTGTGCCGCATGCCGCAGCGCGGGCAGCTCATGCGGAGCACGGACTCCGCGCCGAAGAGTCCGTCCGGATCGGAGCGCATGACGCCGGCGAGCACGGCGAACATGCGCGCCTGCGTGCAGCCGCATTCCCAACGGTAGCGGCGGGTTTCCAAAAGGCTCAGCTCCTCGGTGGCGTCGAGCGTGAGCATGGCCGCGTCGTCGAGCCCCTCCAGCCACGCGAGGTCGCACTGCGGCTGCGCGGAGAGGAAGACGAAATCCTCGGGGCCGTACTGGAAAAAGCGCGCAGGGCGCTGCTCGCTTTGCACGTAGTATTGCTCGACCGCGCGGAAGACATCGCCGCCCGTGAACTCGATCGCGCTGCGCCGCGAATCCGCGCGCTCGCGCACCACATCGGCGACGAAAAGCTGCTGGCCGTCGTCCTTCACATCTTCGGTGAAAAGCTGGCCGATGACGGTACCGAGCCGGTTGTCACCGGCGACGAAAAGATTCAGCAGCGGGTCGCGGAGATGGATCGTCCACGCGATGGATTCGCTCCACGGACGCGCCGCGGCGTGGAGGGTGACGGCGGCGAGCGCCTGCTTGAGCAGTCCGTCGTGCGCGGGTTCGTGCTGCGCGCCGAGCTGGCCCTGGTGCAGATAGTAGTCCACGTACATCTCGCCAAAATCCGCGCGCGTGAGGAGCGCATTGCGGCCGCGGACAAAGTAGCTGCGCACCTCGAGGCCGGGCTCGGGGCGGGATGTTTCGGAATCATTCACGGGGGAAACATGCCTGCGCTTTTTGCGGGCCGCACCTTTTTCCTCTCACATGCGCCCGCGCCCGGTGGCGCGGATGATCTCGCGGATGCGCTCCATTTTCGCCGCGAGCGAGGCGTCGCCGCGCCACGCGCTGACGGGGTCGTTCAGGCGCTGGCTCCAGTTCGATTCGCTGATCGCGCCGGGCACGTTGAAACGCTGCGAGGACGCGAAGAGATCGGTAATCATGTAGATCGCCATCCACGCGCTGCTGGCGAAAAGCGCGCGCAGAAGCCGCTCGTGAACGTCGTCGGTATACGGCGTGATTTGCGCCACCTCAAAGCCCGCCCAGCCCGCGAGCCGCCGCACTTCGTGCCAAGCGGAATCGCGCGCGGCGTGCGTCTCGGGGCCGCCATTTTCCGCGGCGGCGATCTTCGCCATCCAGCCCTCCCACATCGCGCAGATCGGCTCGAAATCGTGCGTGGCGTAAGTCGTGACCGAGAGCCGCGCGTAGGCCGCGCCGGGCGTCATTTCGCCGTTCGTTTCGGTTTCCCAGTACGGGATTTTGAAACCCGCGATGCCCAACCGCGCGAGGCACGGGCGCACGTAGTCGGGCACCACGCCGAGGTCTTCGCCGATGAGCCGGAACGCGCCGCACTCCTCCAGCAGCACGCGCAAAACCTCCTCGCCCTGCGCGCAGTTCGCGGCCTTGTGCGCGTCGGTGTCGTCCTCGAACGGACAGAAATGCGGCAGCTCGCCGCCGGTGCGCGCGCGGGCTTCCTCCTCGGTCAGCGGGAGAAAATCCGCGTTGAGCTGCGGCCGCCACGGGAAGCCGTAGATGCGGAAAAAACCGAGGATGTGGTCGATGCGGAAAAGGTGGAAACAGCCGCGCACCTTCCGCACGCGCTGCCGCCACCAGTCGAAATTGCGCTCCCGCAAAGCCGCCCAGCGGTAGAGCGGGATGCCCCAGTTCTGCCCCCATTTGTGGGTGAAAGGATCGGTTTCAAAAACGCGCTCCGGCGGACAGCCGCCGCACCAGGTGTGATCGAAAATCTCCGGCTCCGCCCACACGTCGGCGCTGTAGTAGCTCACGCCAAACGGGATGTCGCCCATGAGCGCCACGCCCTTCGCGTCCGCGTATTTTTTCACCGCGGCCCACTGCTCCCACACGAGCCACTGCACGTAGCGGCGAAAGCGCATCCGCAGCTCGATCTCGCGCTGCCGCGCCGCGGGCTGCGCCGCCAACCAGCCCCGCGCACTCGCGGCGCTGCGCTGCTCCTCGGGCCACGCGTCCCAGCGTTCGCTGCCGCCGTTGATTTCCATGAGCACGCGAAAGAGCGCGTAGTCTTCCAGCCAGGCCTCCTCCTCGCTGCAAAATTTCCGGTAGCGCCGCAGCCGCACGCCATGACTGCGCCACGTCCGCGCGAGGAAATTCTCGAACGCCCGCGCCAACAGTTTTTCGCGCAGCCCTTTGACCAGCGGATACGCCACCGGCCCCGCGTTCAGCACCGCGAGGTCGATCCCGTGCGCGGCTTCCGCGATTTCCTCCGCGCTCAAATCCGGCACCGCCGCGGGCGTGATCTCGATGGTCAGCGGCTCCAGCGCCACGGACGAAATCGCGTTGTACGGCGAGTTGTCATTGCCCGTCTCATTGACCGGCAGGAGCTGCACCATGCCGAAGCCCTGCTCCGCCGCCCAGTCCACCAGCTCGCGCAGCGCGCCCGTGTCGCCGATCCCAAAATCGCTTTTTCCGTGCAGGGCGAAAAGCGGGACGAGCAGGCCGGCGAGCGGTTTGTCGGGTGTGAGTTCCATGAAAGTGCGCGCGAGTTTCAAACAGCCCGCGCCCCGCGCCGCAAGCCCGCATGCGGAGGAAAAAGCCTCGCCTTTCGCCGCGCGAAACGAATGCTGTCATCCGGCTTTCGCACCCACCCCGAAACAATATGCACCGTCTCCCCCGCTCCGCCGCCCTCCTCGTCTGCCTCGTCCTCGCCGGCTGCGCTTCCACGCCGGACACGTTCACCACTTTCACCCACCGCATCGACCATCCGGCCGGGCCCGTGCCGACGACGACCGCGCCGCGCTACACGGACGCGATCGCGCTGAACTATGCGAATTTCGTGGAGTCCGAATTCCGCGCGCGGGCCGACGGCGCGCGCTACACCCGCGAGGGCTCGAATACCGCGCTGGCCGGCCTCTCCGGCTTCACCGCGGCGGCGGGCACGCTGGCCTACAGCGCCAGCACCGTGACCGGCCTCGGCATGGCCAGCGCCGGCATGGTGCAGCTCCAGCACATCTTCGATGCGAAAGGCCGCGCCAGCGCCTACTCGGAAGCCGCCCTGCGCATTCATGCCGCGATCAAGGACTTCGTGGCGATGAACCTGAACAACGTCTCCGAGACGCAGATCACGCCCAATGGCTGGACGCTCGCCAATCTCGTGCAGGCCAATGTGGACATGGTGGACAAGGTGCTGAACGGCCATCTCCCCACGCCCGAGGACATGGTGCAGGCCACGGAAACTCTCAGCCCGGCCGGAGCCACGCCGCAGCGCACCGGCAGCGTGCCGGTCAATAACATCAGCCGCTTCGGTGATTCACTTCCGACACATCTCCGTCCGCGCACCACGGACAAAACGCCGCCCGCCGCGCAGTCTTCGCGGGGCGTGGCGCCGGACGTGCGCGCGGGTCGCGCGGAACTGAGCAACCTCGTGGCGAAGATGCGCAAGGCCGGTGCCAGCGAGCGCGCGCGCGCCATCCTCGCGCGCCACAAACCCGCCGTGGCCGGCGGTTCCGATGCGCTGAGTGTCCTCGCCGACCGGGTGGACGTCATTCGCACGCCCGCCGATCTCACCGGCTGGCGCGACGCCTTTGCCGAGACCGACGTGGCCAATGACGCCGGCGGCACCGGAGCCAAAACCGATACCGGCGGTCTCCCCGCCCACCAAAAATCCACCGAAACCACCAGCACGCCGACCGCCGCTCCGAAGTCCCGCTAACCCCGCACGAACTCCGCAATTTCCCCGCACCATGAGCACACAACTGAGCATCGAAAAAAACCTGACGCTGCTGGAACTCGAAGTCGAACTGCGCTTTCTCGAAGAAGGCCGCTTCCTCGTCAAAGGACTCGCCGCGACGAAGAACACGACGGACAACACCGAGTTCAACACCGTGGACGTGGACGACCGCGACATCGTGCTCGCGCATCCCCTGGAACTTTTCACCACGCCCACTCCGCAGGGGCTCGATGCCGTGGCTTTGCAGAAAAAAAACCAGGGCTGCGAGGTGATCTTCATCAGCGACGAGGTTTTCGTCACCGGCCTGCGCGTGCCGGTCGTGGCCGTGCGGCAGGGCGAGGTGACGGGCAGCCTGAGTTGGGAAAAAAATCACCCCGAGCGGGCGACCTGGTCGCAGCAGCTCATCGCCTCGGTGCAGCAATACAAAGCGCGGCTCGATGCGGGCAATCCCGAGGGGTTCATCGCGGGCTACGACCGGCTCACGCCCGCGATGCAAATCCGGTTGTGGGCGGAACTGATCGTCGCGATGTCGAAATTCGAGTCCGGCTGGGATCCGCACAATCTCTTTCACGAGCTGCCGCCGCTCGGCGTGGATTCCATCGGGCTTTTGCAACTCAGCTACGAGGACGAACCCAACTACCATCTCGAGCATCTCAATAAAGCCGCCAAGGATCTCGAAAACCCGCTGATCAATCTGCGCTGCGGGCTGAAGATTTTCTCCGACCTGCTGGCGCGCGACGGCACCGTCACGCGCCTGGTCAATCAAAGACACCGCGGCGGCGCGGCCTACTGGTCCGTCATCCGCGAGGGCAGCGGGCACCACCTCGCCGAAATCAAAGACCTGACCAAAAAGAACACGCCGGTCTGAAGGCGAGAGCCATTGCGCTGTAGGGGAAGCTGCCAGCTTCCCCTATAGCGCACGGCGGAGCGTTAAAACCCGCCGCTGATCTGCCATTCCTCCAGCAGCGCCTTCGGCAGTTCGCCGAGGAAGCGCGAGGGGCGCTGCATCATTTCGCCGTAGCCGGCGTTGAGGCGCAGGTGGGGATAGGTGAGGTAAAGTTCATCCTTCGCACGGGTCACGGCGACGTAGAAAAGGCGGCGCTCCTCCTCGATGGCGTCCTCGCTTTCGAGGCTGCGCGAGGAGGGAAACATGCCGTCGGTCATCCAGATGACGAAGACGGCTTTCCACTCCAGGCCTTTCGCCTGATGGACGCTGGAGAGCGTGACCATCTCGGTCTCGTCTTCATTCGCGGTGGCTTCGTGGTCGAGGTTCGTGAGCAGCGCGAGTTGGTCGAGGAAGTCGCCCGCGCTCGTGTACTGCTTGGCGAAATTGGCGAGCGTGTTGAGGTCTTCGCGGCGCGCTTCGTAGTTGGCAAACTGCGCCTCCGCATACTCGTCGTAGATC
>JAYVNN010000123.1:0-5973 GCA_043758435.1 Chthoniobacter sp. | reverse complement strand
CGGCGCTGATGATCCGGTCGATCTTCAAATACGACTGCGCGCTCGCCGCCGGCCCGATGCAGATGGCCTCGTCGGCGAGCTGCACATGCAGCGAATCCACGTCCGCCTCCGAGTACACGGCCAGCGTTTTGACCCCGAGTTCCTTGCACGCGCGGATGACGCGGAGAGCGATTTCGCCACGGTTGGCGATGAGGACTTTTTTGAACATGGAAGAAGTTGAGAGTTGAGAGGTGAAAGTTGAGAGGTGTGAAAATTTGGCCGGGAAATTTGTGAGTCGCGGTGCGCCTCTCAACCCTCAACTTTCAACTCTCAACCCGTCCGTCAGCGCACCTTGAAAAGCGCCTGCCCGTACTGCACGGGCTTGCCGTTTTCCGCCACCACCTCTGCGATGACCCCGCGCACCTCGGCCTTGATTTCGTTCATCACCTTCATCGCCTCGATGATGCACACCACGGTATCCTCCGTGACCTCCTGCCCCACGCTCACGTAGGCCGGCGATTCCGGCGAGGCCGAGCCGTAAAACGTCCCGACCATCGGCGAAGTGATCTCCCGCAGGCTGGCCTCGTCTTTCGGCGCATCCGCGGCGGAAACAGCGACCGCCGCAGCAGCCGCGGCGGGCGCGACCGGAGCGGCGGTGGTGGCGATGACGGGCTGAAAGTCCGCGCCCCTTTTCAGGGCGATCTTAAAGCCTTCCTTTTCCATTTTGAATTCGGAGAGGTCGTTCCTCCGCATCAGCGCGATGATTTCTTTGATTTCTTTTAAGTCCAAGGTGGTGGGGCTTCTAGTAAAGTGAGAGGCGCGGAGGCTACGTGGCGATTGCGTGACGCGTCAAGCGGTGTCCCGTGGCGGCAGTGGCTCAGTTTGAAAACCCTGTCATCCTGAGCGGAGTTCCCGGCGGGCGCAGGCGGGCGGGAACGGAGTCGAAGGATCTCCAACTTTTTTCTTCAGGGCGCAGGTGGCGCGGAGCGCATCTCACCCGCCGCCTCCGCCCGCGAAAAGATGGAGTTCCTTCGACTGCGCTCCGCAAAGCCTGCGCTCCGCTCAGGATGACAGGGTTTGGATTTCCCCAAACTGAGCCGCTGCTCCCGTGGCCGGAGGCGGGTTTAGCGGTGCTTGGAGCGGGTGCGCTTTGGCTTGGGCAGCGGGCGGCGGCGGGTTTTCTCGGGGAGCTTTTTCAGGCGGCTTTCGATGCCGTCGTAGAAGACTTCGGCGGTGGTGCGGATTTCGGGGGCGATGTTTTGCAGGGCGCGGCGGTCGCCGAGTTGATGCGCCCGCAAGGCCTCCACCCAAGGGCGCAGGCGCTCGGTGTCGCCGCGGTCATCGAGGAAGGCCAGCAGCTCGGCTCCGTAGTTCAGATGCAGCAGCACGGCGCTGGCGCGGAGCCAATCGTCGGTGGTGTGTGACGCGAAGCCGTTGGAGCGCAAGCTCAGTGCTTTGACGAGCGCTTCGCAGGCCAAACCCCAGTTCGAGTCGTAAGCGGCGAAAAGGGCTTCGTGGAGGTGAGTGGTGTCTACGAAGCCATGTTTTGATAGCGACAGTAGTTCGTCCATCAACGGGCTAGCGGCGCTGCCTTCACCCAAGAAGTCACGGCGAAGGAAGAGGCGGTTCTGGTGCGCGGTGTCGTCGGCAGGGTCGAGCCGTAGCGCGGTATCATACGCCTCCGCGGCCTCGGGCATGCGGTCTAAGTGATCGCAGAAAAGGTTGCCTAAGCCGTTCCAAGGCCCGGCATAATTCGGATCACGGATGATGGCCTCACGGCAGGCGACTTCGGCTTCGGAATAGCGATGGAGATGGGATTGGAGAAGATTGCCGAGGTTATTCCAAGGCGCGGCAGAGTGCGGATCGCGGGCGATGGACTCGCGGTAGGCAGTCTCGGCTTCGGCATAACGTTGTAGGTAGTCTCTGAGAAGGTTGCCTAAGCCATTCCACGGCGAAGCGTAATTCGGATCGTGGTCGATGGCTTCTCGGTAGGCCGTTTCGGCTTCGTCGTACCTCTGGAGATGGTGAAGAAGCCCCCCCAAGTTGTTCCAAGGAATCGCAGCCTTTGGATCGCAGTCGACGGCTTGTTGGTAGGCCGTCTCGGCTTCGGCATAGCGCTGGAGATGGTATTGGAGGAGAGCGCCTAGGTTGTTCCATGCCATGACCGAATTCGGATCTCGGGTGACGGCTTCTCGGTAGGCGGTCTCTGCTTCGACATAGCGGGCAAGCTTGGCGTGCTGATTAACCCCCCAGTTATACCAATGCCATGCTAGCGCCTCGGTGATTGGTTGCAGCGCCGTGCTTATCCGGGTGAAGTTCGAATCGTTGAGGGCGGTGCCGAAGCCATCCGGCAATGAGTCGACCATCAATTGTATGCACGGTTTTCCACTGGCCTGAACAAAGGCGCGGTTCCAGTCCGCATTGTCGTGAAGGCTGCGGATTTGCCCACGGGCTATACGCTCGGAGAACCAGTCAACGGCTTCGGACGAGTAACGCTGTACATCAGCGGCTCGCGCCTTTTGTGTCGTTTCTAACACACCTTTAATCTCTGCGGGACTGAGCTTGCCGCTGCGGGCGGCTAGTTGTTTCCGTTCGCCGCTGATGAACATTGCGCGGTCGCCGAGTACGGCTTTGGCAAAGTCTTCGGGTGTGATGTCGGCGTCGGCAGGCACGAGGGACGCGAGCTTTTTCCGCAGGTCATCGAAGGCCAGCGTGGCTGGCGGCAGACTGTCGAAATCAATCAGCTCGTGCAGTCGAGCGCGGGCTTCGCGAGCTTCTTCGCGGAGGGCAGTGAGTTCGGTATGGCGGTTGAGTTCTTCGGCGGTTTCGGGTTCGTCGAGGCTGGCGGCGACGGCGCGGCTCCAGTTGTAGCGGTCGGGGCTGAAGTGGTCCTCGCCCATGAGATGCCGGGCGAGGCGGCTGCGGTCGGTGGGTTCGTAGAAGCTCTCCAGAAAGCGGGTGAGGAACTCGACTTCGCGGCGCTGGCGGCGGGAGGCGCTGCACATGAGGAACCAGATATTGAAGAAGCGCTCGGCGAGCTGGTAGCCGGTGCGGGTTTCGCCAAAGAGCTCGGTGCGCTCGACAACGCCGGTTTTTTCCAGCCGGTCGAGCTGGGCGCTGATGGTGCCGGCGGGCAGGCCGGTGCGCTCGGCGAGCCGGGCGGCGGTGACGGGATCCCAGTGGTTGGCGATGGCGCTGGCGACGACCTGCTGCTGCGGGGTGAGCTCCTCGAAGCGGGCTTTGTAGAGCGGGGTGACGCGGTCGAGCAGGCCCTCGAGGTCGCCGAAGACGCTGGGGGCGAAGTCTTCCGCGTAGAGGAAAAAGAGGGTGAGCGCGGTGCGGGGATTGCCGCCGGTGAGCTGGCGCAGGACGGTGAGGCGGGCGGGGTGCTGGAGGACGCGCTGGCGCACGTCGTCGCGCTGGGCGGCGTCGGCGAGGTGGACGAGGAGGGCGCGCATTTCCTCCACGTCGAGCGGACGGAGGTAGTGGACTTTGAAGTGGTCGTAAAACGCCGCGCCGTAGTCCTGGCTCTGCGGCGGCGGGCTGGGGCTGGCGCCGACGAGGATGGGTGCGCCGGGCCGCATGAGCAGCTCGCGCAGGCTGTGCTGCTGGCCGCTTTCCAGCCGCTCGAAGACGAGCTGGAGATTGTCCACCAGGAGGACGGGGCGCTGGCCGCTGGCTTTGGCGGCGTGGGCAAAGGCTTGATAGACTTCGTCGGCAAAAGGCTGGTCGTCCTTGGCGGGCCGCGGGACGGCGGTGGTGAGGCGCTTCACGGTGGCGTCGATCTCGTCCACGGCTTTGGTGTCTTGGGCGAGTTCGCGGGCGTCGGCGAGGGAGTCGAGGCAGTTCAGCCAGAACTTCGAGAGACGGTCCACGGCATACTGCTCCTCGGCAAAGACGAGCGGGATGAAGCGGGCGGAAAGTTTCGGGCTGGTGCGGATTTCCGCGGCGATGCGGGCGAGGAGCATCGTTTTGCCCATGCCGCGCTGGCCGACGATGAGGTGATGCTGCGCCCGGCTCTGCGACTGCTCCGCGGCGAGTTCGGCGACGATGCGCTCAAACTGCTGCCGCCGCGCGGCGAAGGCGGCGATGATTTGCTCGGGCGACATCCGCCCGGTGTTGTAGAGCGAGAGCTGGTGGAGGAAGAGCAGGGGCGTGGAGGCGGGCGTTTTCATCGGACTTCGCGGCGGTGCCAGTATTCGCGGAGAAGGAAGGAGCGGAAGGCGTAGCGGCCCGCGCTTTCGAGCAGGTAGCCGTCGCGCTGGAGCATGAGGAGCAGGCGGGCGAGCTGATCCTCGACGGCGGCGGAATCGGCGGTCTGGCGGGTGCTCATCAGGGCGTTCAAAATGTGGGCGCGTTCACGGCCGTCGGGGTGCTGGCTGAGATGGCGCAGGATGTCCTTGGCCGCGGTGGCGTCGCTTTGGCCGAACTGCTCGTCTAGGCGCTGCCGCCAGGTGTCGAACTGGCTGAGGTTGCCGGGCAGCAGGAGATGGGTGAAGGCGGCTTCGACCGCCGCGGCATTGGCCTGCGTGGTGCCGGAATCGACGAGCGCGTGAAAGACGATCTGCAAATGGTGCGGCAGCGGCCAGCCCACCCGCCCGATGATGAGCGCCCGCTGCGCGGCGGAAAGCGGGAGGGCGTTGCCTGCGCTAAGTTCGCTGAGGAAACGGTCGGCCTCGTCGGCGCTCAGCGCTTCTAGGTTCAGGCCGGTGAGATCGTTGATGGTCTTCCGCAGGTTGCGATCATCGACAAAGCTGTCGAGCCCGATCGAGCCGAGGAAAATCCAGCGCACCTGCTGCCGATACGTTTGCCGCAAGGCACGCAGCCAATGCAGCAGACGGCTCACGCGCTCGGTGCCGTGCTCCTCTTTGCCCAGCGCCAGGAGCAGCTCGGGCATCTCGTCGATGGCCAGCAGCACGGGTTTTCCACCGCTCTCGATCTTGCGGAAAATGCTCTCCAGCGCCCGCCCGAGGGTGCTGTGGTCGGGATCCTCCGCGGCCCCCATTTCCATGTCCACGCCGGCGGCTCCCACTTTCATCCCGCTGAACGCCTGCCGCGCCTTCCGAAAGGCCAGCGAGACGCGGCTGAGCGCCTCGGGATGGAGGCCGCTTTCGCTGAGGCCATCGACCAGCCTTTCGGCGAAAGCCAGCTCGTCGTGGCAGCCTTCGACATTCATGAAGATGGCAGAGCGTCCGGCCTGCCGCTCCAACTCGCACAGCCGGAGGGCGAGCGAGGTTTTGCCTACGCGGCGCGGGGCGGTGAGGAGGAGGTTTGCCCCGTTGGCGAGTTCGCGTTGCAGGCGGGCGATGTCGCGAGGGCGGTCGAAGAAGTCGT
Source organism: Chthoniobacter sp. (assembly GCA_043758435.1). Taxonomy (GTDB): domain Bacteria; phylum Verrucomicrobiota; class Verrucomicrobiia; order Chthoniobacterales; family Chthoniobacteraceae; genus Chthoniobacter. The sequence continues at coordinate 660 of JAYVNN010000123.1, read as the reverse complement.
TTTTCTCAACGGGAGAGCCGGTGATGTTTCTCATGGTGGCGGGAGGCTATCAGGATAAAAATCAGCGTCAATATACGGATATGTATTTATTCGTATTTGTATCTTTATTTCGATTTACGAGCCCGAGACGAGAGGATGTCCAGTGTGACGGTCTGTTACCGCGCGGTTTTCAGCACTGCCACGGCGCGGTCGAGTTCGGCCTCAGTGTTGTAGAAGTGGGGGCTGAAGCGGAGGTAGTCGTGGCCCGTGCGGTCGTGGCGGAGGGAGGCAATGACGTGCGCTTTTTCCAGCGCGGCGAAAAGCGCGGCGCTGCTGGCGGTGGGGTGGCGGAAGGTGGTGATGCTGGTGGCGGTCGGGCCGTCGCGGGGGCCGAGGATTTGGAAGCCGAGGGCGTCGAGCTGGCGGACGAGGTGAGCTTTTAACTCCAGGAGCCGCGCGGCGACGGTGTCCATGCCGTGCGTGAGGAAGGCGTCGAGCGCGGCCTTCATGCCGACGATGCCGAGGATGTTCAGCACGCCGGGCTCGTAGCGCTGGGCGGTGGGGACAAACTGGACGGTGTCCTGCGCGATGAAATTCGGCGACTGCACATTCCACGCGCCGAGCAGCGTGGGCCGCAGCCGCTCGAAATGCGCGCGGCGCACATAGACGATGCCGATGGCC
>JAYVNN010000122.1:0-5974 GCA_043758435.1 Chthoniobacter sp. | reverse complement strand
TGTTGTGGCCGGTGCCGGCGTAGATGTAGTCGCCGAGGCGGATCATGCCGCCGTGGTGGTTTTGAAAAGTGGAGGCGTTGAGAAAGTACTGCTCCTGCACCTCGACGAGCGAACCGGCCACGCGTCCGAGCGGCGCAGTGGCTCCGCCGCGCGCTGCGGCGAGCGCCTCCTCGGCGCGTGCGATGTCCGGCTTGAGTGACTGCACGGCGGCGTCGGCCTGCGCATATTCAGGCGTACCGCGTTCCGCTTTTCCGCGCGCGTCACGGCGTTGCGCGAGTTCGGCATTGAGCGCGCCGAGTCTCTTCGTCAGCTCGGCGATCTTCGCCTCGTCCTGTGCTGGAGCCGCTTGCGGGGCGGTGCTCGCTTTCGCGATCTTGAGCAGCGCCGCGCCCCCGCCGTAACCGGTGGAGCAGAAAACGTAGTCATCCCACGCCAGCGGCGTGGGGATGTTCGCCGTGCCGTTCGCGATGCGGTTGTAAAACCACAGCACCTTTCCATCGCTCGCCGCCACGCTCACGATGCCGCGACCGATGAGCTGCACGTACTGCCGCACGCCCGCGGCATTGCTCACGACCGCGCCGGTGTAGCCCGCGCCGTCGCCGCCCTTGCTGCCGAGGTCCGGCAGTTCCGTTTTCCAAATCAGCGCGCCGGTCTTTTTGTTCAGCGCCACGAGCGCGGCGTCCTTGCCGCCGGGCGTGACGATGACCTTTTCCCCATCAACGAGCGGCGACTCGCTATAATGCCAGCCCGACATCATCCGCCCGCCGAAATCTTGCGCGAAATTTTTCCGCCACACCTCGCGCCCGCCCTCCGCCTCCACGCACGCGAGATCGCCCTCCGTGCTGAGCGCATAGACCAGCCCGTCCGCGACCGTCGGCGTGCAGCGCGGCTGATCGTTTTTCCCGCCCACTTTCGCCGCCCACAGCTCCTTCTGCGTCGCGAGATCGAGCGCCACCACGTACTGCCCGTCCTTGCGCCCCGCCATCGTGAAAATCTTCCCGCCGACAATCGCCACGCTCGAAAAGCCTGCGCCGAGCCCCGACGTTTTCCACGCGAGCGCCGGCCCGCCGGCCGGCCATTCTTTCAGCAGGCCCGTCTCCGCCGAGACGCCGTCGCGGTTCGGCCCGCGCCACTGCGGCCAGTCGGCGGGCGCGGCGAGTGCGGTGAGGGCGAAAAGCGGGAGCGCGAGGAGAGGGCGGGAGATTTTCATGGGGTCGAAAGTTTTCGCGGCAGACGCTAGCGAGTCCGCTGCGTGGTGGCAATCAGCGCCGCGCTGCCCCACGCTCCCCGCGCCCGATGAAAGCCTTCCGCCTCAACCGCCTCTTCCACCCCGCATCGCACCGCTGTCTCGCCGTCGCCGCTGGGCCCGGCATCGAAGATTCCGACCGCACCGTGCGCGCACTCGCCGGTGCCGCACCCGATGCGCTCCAGCTTTCCCTCGGCCAGGCCGCGCTGCTGCAATCCATCCCCGGCAAAGACCGGCCCGCGCTCCTCGTTCGCGCCGATGTCGCCAACGTCCACGGCCACGCGCTGCCCGCCACGCTTTTCAGCCGCATCGTCGCCAATGCCGTCGAGCAGGCCGTGCGGCTCGATGCCGCAGGCGTGGTCGTCGGCCTCATCCACCTCCCCGGCGAACCCGCGCTCACCGAGCAGTGCGTGCAGAATATCGCGCGCCTCCAGTCCGGCTGCGCACGCTTCGCCATGCCGCTCATCGTCGAGGTGCTCACCCTCGGCTCCTCGGCTCAGACCGGCGGGGATTTGGAAAAAATCCTCCCGCTCGTCGAGCAGGCGCGCGGACTCGGCGCGGACCTCATCCAGACCGATGCGCCCGGCGAGGCCGGCGACTTTCACCATGTGGTGGAAAGCGCTGGCGGCATCCCCGTGCTCGTCCGCACCGGTGGCACCGCGCCCGATGCGGAAATCCTCGCCCGCGCGGAGAGCCTCATCCGGCAAAGCGCGGCGGGCTTCGTCCTTGGGCGCGACCTTATCCAGCATCCCCATCCCACCGGCCTCGTCCGCGCCCTCATGGCCATCGTCCACGACGGCGCGACGGCGGCGGACGCAGTGCAGGGCACAGGTATTTCAAAATGACCCGCCGCCGAAAGGCCGCTGCGCTTGACGGCGATCTGCCTCGGAATACGCTCGCCGCATGGAATCCGACGACCCCCCTTGCTTCCTTTCCCGCCATAGGTCGCGGGCCGACGTATCTTCGCCAGACACTTGCTGTCTGTTACTCAGTCCTATGGATCGCTGGTCATGGAATGGCGGCGGACGGTCCGCCCATCGTAAAGCCCTCCTTTGACAGTGGACTGAAAGATAAGTCCACCTTCACAACTCCTTCGGCGATGCGGGCGAGGGTGGGCGGCCCGGCGCATGAGCGGGCGGTCGTGGAGGGCGGGGGAACGGCGGCGAGCGAGGCCGCGGTTCGGCGCGGGTTGAAATGGCTGGCCGATCACCAGAATGCCGATGGGTCGTGGGCTCCGTCTTACCAAGGTGCCATGACGGGTTTCGCACTGCTCTGTTTCCTCGGTCATGGCGAAACTTCAGATTCCTCGGACTATGGAACAGTCGTGCAGAAGGGGGTCAGTTGGTTAGTGGAGCATGGCCGCAAGAACGATGGGCACCTGAACATGCGGGAGACATTTGACCAGCCGGGTGTCTATGCCCATGCCATCGCCGCCTATGCGCTGGGTGAGTATTACATAATGAGCAGGGATGAGCGTGTGGCCGACCTCTTGAAGCAAGCCGTCGGCTATATTGTGGACGGGCAGGGGCCGGATGGCGGCTGGATGTACGCCTACGACAAAAGTATGAGCGACACGTCGGTCAGCGGCTGGCAGATTCAGGCGCTGAAGGCAGCGCACCTCAGCGGCCTGAATATCGACGGCGTGGACGCGGCGCTCGACCGCGCGATGCTCAACCTGAAGCGCGTGCAGGCGGAGGACGGCAGTTTCGGTTATCGAGAGGCAAGACCCGGCAGCTACAGCCTTACTGGCGCGGGAGTGTATTGCTCTTATTTCTGGAACATGGAAAAAAACAAAAGTGTGCGTGAGGGTATAGAGTTTCTCATCAAGCAGACAGACAAGGTTCATCCGGTCGATTACCGGCATGAGACCGCTGATCTTTATTCGTGGTATTACAGCACGCAGGCTTGCTATCTGGTTGGCGGAGCACCTTGGACAAGGTGGAATAACCTGTGCCGCGATCAGCTCTGCCGGAATCAAAGTGCCAATGGCAGTTGGCCGCCGACCGCTGGCAAATCTCCCGGCGGCGAAATCCAGCGCGACCCCGACGGTGCCGGTCCTTATTTCCGCACGAATCTCTGCGTCCTCATGCTGGAGGTCTATTACCGCTACCTTCCTTCTTTGCGATGAGACGGGCGATCACCCGCCGCGCCGCTCGTCTTTCCCGCCGCATCCGTGACGGCTGTGAAAATGCTCACGCGCTCTGCGTGAGCGATCCGTAGAAGTCATGCAACATTGGCTGACACGCTGACCCACGCCTACCCCGTCCTCTCCGGCCCGCGCATTTTCACAAAAGACCAGGACTCGGTGACGCTCTGGACCGTCGAGTAAGCGACGGGCGGCGGTCACAAATCTTTGACAATCTTCGCACCGTCCGCTGACACATCCGCGCGCGTCTGCGGCGAATGTGGTCGCATGAAAATCATGCTCGCTTCCCTCCTCCTCTGCGTCCCGCTGCTGCCCGCCGCGGAGCCGATTCCCAACCGGCTCATCGACTACGCGCAGTTCCAAAAAATCGCCCGCGAAGTCGCGCCCATCCGCGAAAAGCGGCGCGTCAGCGAGGAGCAGTTCGCCGCGCTCGCCGCGGAGCCCGGCACCGTCGTGCTCGACGCGCGCAGCGCCGACAAATTTGCGCTGCGCCACATCCGCGGCGCGGTGAGCCTGCCGTTCACCGACTTCACCGCCGAGTCGCTGGCCAAAGTGCTCCCGGCCAAAGACACGCGCGTGCTCATCTACTGCAACAACAACTTCCTCGGCGCTCCGCGCTCGCTCGCCTCCAAGTCCGCGCCCGCCTCGCTGAACATTTCCACCTACATCGCGCTTGCGACCTACGGCTACACGAACATCTACGAACTCGGCCCGCTGCTCGACGTGACCACGACGAAGCTGCCCTTCGCGGGAACGGAAATCCGCGGCCCGGAGTGACCGGTGCGGCGCCAAGGCGCAATCCTCGCTCCCCCAGCCGCTATTTATCCGCGCCAGTGGCGGAGCCTACGGGACTCGAACCCGCAACCTCCGCCGTGACAGGGCGGCGCTCTAACCAATTGAGCTAAGGCTCCCCTAAAAAGGAGGGCGGGAGAGTAGGCGCGGCACTGTGGAGCGGCAAACGCTTTTTTCGGGGATTTTTTTGCGCCCGGCACGCGGTTCGGATAGTAACGCGGAAGCATGGATTTTTCCTACGACGCGGTGATCATCGGCGGCGCATTTTCGGGCGCTTCCGCGGCGCTGCTGCTGAAGCGGCGGCGGCCCGCCACGCGCGTGCTCATCATCGAGAAAGCGGCGGAGTTTGACCGCAAGGTGGGCGAGTCAACGACGGAGGTGAGTTCGTGCTTTCTCACGAAGGTGCTCGGGATTTCGACATGGCTCGGGCATCACCAACTCGCGAAGCAGGGGCTGCGGATGTGGTTCGCGCGGACGCCGGGGGAGAAATTCGAGGACTGCGTGGAGATGGGCGCGCGCTACAATTCGCGGCTGTCCGGTTTTCAGGTGGATCGCGCGACGCTGGATGAGCATCTGCTCGCGCTCGCGGTCGCGGAGGGCTGCGAGCTGTGGCGTCCGGCGAAAATCTCCGCGCTCGAACTCGGCGGCGCGGGGCGCAATGTGGTCAGCGTGAAAGTGGGCGGGGAGACGCGCGAGGTGCGGGCAAAATGGGTGGTGGATGCGAGCGGGCGCGCGGCGGTCATCGCGCGGAAGCTGGACTTGCTGCGCCCGATGACGGAACTGCCGACGAATGCGCTGTGGGCGCGCTTTACCGGCGTGAAGGATTGGGACGGGCCGGAGCTGCGGGCGAAATATCCGTGCTGGGCCAAGGCGGCGGTGACGGGCCGGTCTTGGGCGACAAATCATCTCATGGGCTTGGGCTGGTGGACGTGGATCATCCCGCTGCGCGGCGGCGACTACAGCATCGGGCTCGTCTATGACGCGCGGCTTTTCACGCCGCCCGCGGGCGCGACGATCGGCGAGCGGCTGTGCGCGCATTTTCAGACGCATCCCGTCGGACGCGAGATGCTCGCCGAGGCGCAGCCGATGCCCGGCGACCAGCGCGCCTACTCGTCGCTGCCGTACGTCAGCGAGCGAGTGATGGGCGACGGCTGGGCGATGGCGGGCGACGCCGCGGGCTTCATCGATCCGCTCTACAGCCCCGGCCTGGATTTCTGCGCGTTCACCGCGCACGGCGCACAGTCCATGATCGCCCGCGCGCTCGATGGCGAGGACACCGCGGCGTGCGTGGAGCAATACAACGCGCGGTTTTCATTCTGCTACCGCGCGTGGTTCGACGCCATTTACCGCGACAAGTATTTCTACATGGGCGACGCGGAACTCATGGCCGCCGCCTTCCTCCTCGACATCGCGCTCTACCACCTCGGCCCCGTGCGGCAGGTCTATTCCGATCCCGCCACGCAGTTCGATTTCCTGCCCTTTGACGGCAAACCGGGCCGCGTCGTCGCCGCCTTCATGGCCTTCTACAACCGCCGCCTCGCCACGCTCGCGCGCCGCAAAATCGCCGCCGGAACCTACGGCGCGCGCAACGGAAACTGGCGGCTCCTCGTCGGCGGCTTCCTCCCCGACGGCACCTCCGGCAAGCTGCTCCTGCGCGGTCTCGCGCGCTGGGCGCTCGCCGAGTGGCGCGCTCTTTTTCTCCCGCGCAAAGCAGACGCTCCCGCCGCCGTCCTCACACCCACCGAGCGCGCGACCGTGAGCGGCGTCGCGCCGTCGCTGTTTGGGTACCG
>JAYVNN010000121.1:0-5983 GCA_043758435.1 Chthoniobacter sp. | reverse complement strand
AAAACCTCGCCGACGGCAAAGTCATCACCGCCACGCAGCTCAAGGACATCCTCGAACTGCTCGAACGCCTCGCCAAATTCAGCGATGCCATCCGGCGGCACGGCGGCGACTTCGAGTCCTACCTCACCGAGCGCCACCCGAAGACCGGCACGCTCCCCGGCTTCATGGTGAAAGTGCGCGAGGGCAACACCGAGTGGGTCACCTACTTCCCCGGCGAGGCCGAAGTCCGCGCCTTTCACGAGGAAAACCGCGACCTCGCGCTCTTCGACGATCCCCCGCCCGAACCCACCAACGGCGACCCCTCCCCCGAAGGCGAGCCCGCGCCGGTGGTCGAGAAAGTGGCTCCGAAGAAAAAGGAGGAAGGCGTCCGCCGCCGCGCGCGGCTCATCGAGCTGCACGAGTCCGCCTCCGTGCAAAAACTCATCGCCGAGCTGGGCCGCAAGGGTCTCAAGGTCGAGCACTTCTCCGACAGCGATAACCCCATCTTCGAACTGAGCGAAGGCGAGGGCGACAAAGCCGTGACGCACGCCCTTTTCTCCGTCCCGGAAATCCTCGGCAAAGTCATCGAGATCGGGAAGAAGGGCCTGAGCATCCAGCGCTTCAAAGGTCTCGGCGAAATGAACCCGAAGCAGCTCTTCGAGACGACGATGGACCCGAACAAGCGCAAGATGTGGAGGGTCGAACTCAACGAAGACAACGCCGTCGAAGCCGACCGCATGTTCACCATCCTCATGGGAGATGTCGTCGAGCCGCGGAGGCAGTTCATCGAAGACAACGCGCTGAATGCGCGGCTGGACGTGTAGCTAACCCGTAGATGCATCTCGGTAGTTACAACGCGGAAAAAAAACATTACGACGCCTTCCGTGACTTATCACCGGAGGAGGTCGAGCAGCACACGACTTTTACGCGCTATCTTTGCGAAGCGCGAGAGCGTTTGTCTTTGTTTCGTATGCTTGATCGCAACTACGGGGAATGGAGAAATTACCTGAATCGCCTGCTATCGACAGACTTCCAAGAGGACGTTGATGTGTCGGAGGAATTGAACCGTCTGTTGCTCAACTATCTGACGTTCGCTTACACAATTCAGGAACACTTTGCCGTCTCGTTTCGTCAACGATTCAAGAAACAGCCAGAAATACTTAAGAAATATTCCGACTTTGTTGATCGCCTCTGCAAAGCTTGTTGGCCATTTGCATTTCTACTCGATTATCGCGGTTACGTTCAGCATGTCGGACTCGGAATCGGCTCGAATAGTAGAACAACGAGCGAAACCTCTATCCGCATAAAAGTGACTGCGAACCCGAAGACCCTGCTTGCTGAAAGCCGTCAATGGAACCGCTCCCAGTTGAACGCAAAGAAGGGCACGTTGGATCTCGTCCCTATTCTGAAGGAATTCCATGTTCAAATGCTGCAAAGCTACGCCACGTTTGTAGCGAAGACGTTTTTTCCAGAACTACATCCGGCTGACGAATTCTATACTCGCCTTATGAAAGAGGTTCACGAGCGCCATCCAACTGCGCGGATGATTCTTTACTCTCGGAAGCCGAAGTTCACTCCAAAAGAAGGAGGCAAGAGGGCTTTGAAAATCAATGTGATCATGGTTCCCAACGACGTTTTTGGTGAGCTTGGAATCAAGGTGGAGCGAGCTTGAAGATCCAAATGGCATGCCATCGCTCTACATCATCGCAGGCCCGAACGGTGCGGGGAAGACGACCTTCGTGCGGGATTTCCTCCGCTACGACTGTGCCGTGCTGGACTTTCTCAATGCCGACGAAATTGCGCGCGGCCTTTCGCCGCTTGCACCGGAGCGCGCGCAACTCGAAGCCGGGCGACTCATGCTGGAGCGCGTGCGGCGGTTCATCGGTGAGGGGCGGGACTTCGGCATGGAGACGACGCTTAGCGGGCGCACCTATCGCAATATCTTCCGCACGGCGCGGGAACGAGGCTACTCGATCCACCTCGATTTCCTCATCCTGCCCAGCATCGAACATTCAATCCGGCGGGTCGCGGATCGCGTCGATGCCGGCGGGCACAACGTGCCGGAAACGGACTTGCGCCGACGCTTCCGGGTCGGCCTGCAAAATCTCTTCGCCCTCTACCGCCCGTTTCTCGATTCGTGGGCACTTTACGACAACGCCGAGCAGCGCCCGCGCAAACTCGCCCAGGGCGACCGGCAGAATCATTTCGTTTTCACGCCAGCGGAGTTTGAAATGATCGTCACAGAATTTAACCTGAAGCTATGAATCCCGAAACATTCCCGCTGGCCCGCGGCATCCCGATGGAACTGCTCACCGAACGCGGCCTCAATCGCGCGTTCATCAAGGTCGTTGAGGAACATCGACGCGACGGCCGCCCCGTCGTCGCCACGCGCGACGGGAAGCCCGCGCTCGTTCCAGCCGATCAACTGCTCGACGACGTAAAGATCGCCCGCCAGCGCATCGCCGAACTGGACGCCGAGATCGCGAATTTTGATCGCTCGCCTTTTTCCGTGAACGAAACGCCCGCATGAAAAAGAAGCCTGCGCCGCTCTACCGGAAGAAGAACTTGCGTAGTGTGACTACGCGTGACTACATTTCGCCCATGAAGACAAAACAACCAGCGACCTTACGCTATGAAATTGATGAGGCAGCGTCGTCCGTGGTCCGGGAATTCAGCCCTATGCCGGGTGTTGGGACGAGCATCTCGGTGCGGGCGGCCAAGGCGCATTTGTCGGGTTTGCTCGATGAAGTGGCTGCCGGGCGCGAGGTGGTGATCACCAGCGACGGCGTGCCGAAGGCGCGACTCGTGCCGATGAATCAAAAGCGCGAGCGCAAGGTTTTCACGGGGACGTGGGAACATCTGGCGAAAATGCCAAAGTGGAAGGGCGGGCCGACGGCCGACGAGATCATTCGCGCTGACCGGGATTCCCGCGATTAGGCATGTATCTCGACAGCGCCATCATCGTGAAGCTTCTCGTCGTTGAGCCGGACACGAAGTTACTGGTTCAGGGTTTGATCGGGGAGCCGCTTTCGTCGTCGGAACTGGCGACCGTCGAGGTAATTTCGGCACTTTTTCGCAAGGAGCGGGAAAGAGTCATCACGCCGGTTGAGCGCGTCGTGGCGTGGGAGGAATTTCAGCGTCGCGTCGGAGCCGGAGAGATCGTGCTCCATCCGCTCAACCCAGCTTTACTGAATCGAGCGAGACACATTCTCGAGCGATGCCACCCCGCCGTGCCGCTTCGTTCGCTAGATGCCATCCACACGGCCACATGCGACCTCAGCCAGGACTTTCCGCTTTGCACCACCGACAAGCGAATGCGCGACGCAGCGGGCGTGCTCGGCATTCCCATTTTTCCCGCGGAAGAGAAATCCTGAATCGCGATGCCCAAGCTTTACGAATACTTCGGCCTCTTTGTGCTGTTCTACTCAAACGAACATGAGCCGATTCACGTCCACGGCATTGATCCTGACGGGCGCGAATTGAAGGCCGAGATCATCGTAAAGGACGGGAAGATCGTGGGTATCCGCTATGTCGCCGTCGGCAACGTTCCGCCGCTGACAGGCCGGGCGCTGAAGGATTTTAAAGCGCTCGTCTCGGCCAAGGCGAATGACATCGTGAAGAAGTGGGTCGATTTCTTTGTTCTGAAAAAGCCGGTGAAAACCGTGCGCATCACCAAACGTCTCGCATGAGTTCAGCCACAAAGCATTTCATCAACGTCACAAAAGCTGAATACTTGGATGGCTTGCGCCTGCGCATTGCCTTTGATGACGGTGTGGTGCGGGTTGTGGACTTTGCGCCTTTTATTACAAAGTCGCTGCATCCCGACATCCGCAAGTATTGCGATAAACGGCGGTTCAAAAAATTCGTCGTCGATCGCGGACATCTGCACTGGAACGATTACGACCTCATTTTTCCCATCGCTGATCTCTACGCCGGACACATCTCCTAACCACCCAGTAACTTTCCCATGCCCAACCTGAATCCCAACGAAAAAGTCCTGCCCATGAACGTGGCCGAGGAGATGTCGAAGTCGTTCCTCGATTACTCCATGTCCGTCATCATCAGCCGCGCGCTGCCGGATGCGCGCGATGGGCTGAAGCCTTCGCAGCGGCGCATCCTCGTGACGATGAATGACCTCGGTGTGCTGCCGAATCGTAAGCACATCAAGTGCGCGAAGATCGTCGGCGACACGATGGGTAACTACCATCCGCACGGCGATCAGGCGATCTACCCGACGCTCGTCCACATGGCGCAGCCGTGGGCCATGCGCGACATGCTGGTGGATGGGCAGGGGAATTTCGGCAGCGTCGAGGACGATCCACCCGCGTCGATGCGTTACACCGAGGCGCGGCTGCGGCATCTCGGCGCGGCGCTGATGGATGACATGGACAAGGCGACGGTCGATTTCGTGCCGACTTACGACGAGCGGTTGATGGAGCCCGTGGTGCTGCCCGCGGCTTTCCCAAACCTGCTCGTGAATGGCGGCACCGGCATCGCGGTCGGCATGGCGACGAACATCCCGCCGCACAATCTCAGCGAGTGCATCAACGGCATCTGCGCGCAGATCGATGACCCGGACATCACGCTCGACGGGCTGATGGCGTATGTGAAAGGACCGGACTTTCCGACCGGCTGCGTCATCCAGGGCGGCACGGGCATTCGCTCGTATTTTGAAACCGGACGCGGCGCGGTGCGCGTGCGTGGCTGCGCGGGCGTCGAGGAACTGAAAGGCGGACGCGAGCAGATCATCATCACGGAGATTCCGTTCAACGTGAAGCGCAACGAACTGGTGAAGCGCATCGCGGATTTGGTGAACGACAAAGTGCTCACGGGCATCAGCGATGTGCGCGACGAGTCGGACGAACTCACGCGCGTGGTCATCGAGCTGAAGCGCGACGGCAACCCGAAGGTCATCCTGAACAACCTCTTCAAACACACCGCGCTCGAATCGTCATTCAGCGTGAACATGCTCGCGATCGACCACGGCAAGCCGCGGCTTCTCGGGCTGAAGGACGCCATCGCCTGCTACATCGAGCACCGGCGCGAGATCGTGCTGCGGCGCACGCGCTACTTGCTAAATGCGGCGGAAGTCGAAGCCGAGAAACTCGAGGGCTACCTCATCGCGCTGGCGAACCTCGACGACTTCATCCGCATCATCCGCGACTCGCGCGACCGCGACGACGCCAAGGCGAAACTCATGGCGCTCTCGTGGGCCCGCCGCGCCGTCGAGCAGATCGGCGTGCTCATCCGCTCCGACGCGCGCCTCACCGCCGACGGGCAATACAAGTTCACAGAGAAACAGGTCGGCCACATTCTCGACCTGCGCCTTTACCAACTCACCGGACTCGAACGCGAGAGCATCAAGGGCGAATACGACGCGCTGTTGGAGACGATCAAGGATCTCATGGACATCATCGCGCGGGAAAAGCGTGTGCTGAAAATCATCAAGGAGGAACTGCGCGAGATTCAGAAAAAATACGGCAGCGAACGGCGCACGCAGATCGTCGCCGCGGAGGGCGAGATCAGCATCGAGGACCTCATCGCGAACGAAGGCGTCATCGTCACGCTCACGCACAAAGGCTTCATCAAGCGCACCGCCGTCTCCGCCTATCGCGCCCAGCGCCGCGGTGGCAAAGGCGTCATCGGCATGACCGCCCGCGAGGGCGCGAGCGAGGAGGACGCCGACGATTTCGTCGAGCATCTCTTCAGCGCGACCACGCACGATTACCTCATGTTCTTCACCACCGACGGTCGCTGCTACGTCGAGCGCGTCTATGAAATCCCCGAGGGTTCGCGCGCCAGCAAAGGTCGCAGCATCGCGAATCTGCTGGAGCTTCGTGCCGAGGAAAAAATCGCCGCGACCATCCGCATTCAGGGCCAGAAAGAGGAAGTCGATACGTGGACGGACAAGCTGCACATCGTCTTCGCCACGCGCAGCGGCATCGTGAAAAAGTCGAACCTCAGCGACTTCAAAAACATCCGCAAAGGCGGGATCATCGCCATC
>JAYVNN010000120.1:0-5993 GCA_043758435.1 Chthoniobacter sp. | reverse complement strand
CACGGCTTCGTGCTGCACCCAGCCGGTGTTCGCATCGGCCACGAGGCGGTCGCCGGGCTGGAGCTTTTCCGCGACGGCGAAAATGCGCGCGATGTCCGTGTCGGGATCGCCGCCGACCTTGAGCTGAAAACGCCGGTAGCCCTCCGCGCGATAGCCCGCGACGCGCGCCGCCATCTCCTCCGGCGACTCCTGCGAGATGGCGCGATAGAGCCGCACGCTCTCGCCGAACCGCCCGCCGAGCAGCTCGCACACCGGCATCCCGGCGCTCTGCCCGAGGATGTCCCAGCACGCGATGTCCACGCCGCTTTTCACGTACGGGTGGCCTTTGAGCGCAGCGTCCATCGTGCGATTGAGTTTCGTGAGTTCGCATGGATTTTCGCCGATGAGGTGCGGCCCCAGCTCGCGCAGCCCCGCGCGCACGCCCTCGGCATACGCGGGCAAATAGCAAGGCCCGAGCGGACAGACCTCGCCGTGCCCCACGAGGCCTGCGTCCGTCTCCACGCGGACGATGGTGCTGTCAAAGACGGTCACGGATTTTCCGCCCGACCATTTGTAAGTGGTCTCGTGGAGTGGAAGCTCGACACGGTAGGCGAGGATGCGGGTGATTTTCATGCGGAGGAGAAGACGCTTGGCGGACTCAGATTCGCTGCGAAAACTACGGGTGCGACGCCGCCCCGTCTTGGCGCGGAAAAGCACGCCGACATGAAACTCAGCACAACCGCCGCCCTGCGCTCCGCCGCCGCCGATGGCGTGGACATGCGGCTGCTGGAACAGCTTTTCGACCACACGCCGGACACCGCTTTTTTCATCAAGGACGCCGCGGGCCGCTACCTCGCCATGAACCACTCGCTGCTCGAACGCCACGGCCTGCGCGATAAAACGCAGATGCTCGGACGCCGCCCGTGCGACGTGTGCCCCGGCGACTTCGGGCGCATCCCCAGCGAGCAGGATGCGCAGGTGCTGCGCACCGGAAAGCCCATCATCGAGCGCCTCGAACTCCAGTGGTATGCGCCGCACCAGCCCGTCTGGTGCCTCACCACCAAGCTCCCGATGCGCGACGCCGCGGGCACCGTCACGGGCCTCATCGGCATCTCGAAAGACGTGCGCGCGCCCGTCGCCCCGCAGGAAATTCCCGCGGGTGTCGCCGCCGCCCTCGCGCGATTGGAAGCGGGCTACGCCGACCCGCTCACCCCCGCCGAACTCGCCCGCATCGCCCAGCTTCCCGCCGCGCGTTTCGCCCGCATCATCAGACGTATCTTCGGCATCACCCCCATCCAGCTCATCGCCAAAACGCGCATCGCCGCCGCCTCGCGCCTCCTCCGCGAGACGCCGCGCTCCGTCGCCGAGATCGCACACGAGTGCGGCTTCTACGACCACAGCGCCTTCACCCGCGCCTTCCGCGCGGTGGTCGGCGTCACGCCCACGCAGTTTCGGGGTGGCGAAAATTCCGGGTGAGGTTTTCGCGGCGCACCCCGCGGCGGCCCTACGGCACCACGCGCACTTTGTAAAACTTCGCCGCGCCCGTCGCGCCGGTGTCCGTGTAAGCCGTCGTCGCGCCCGCGGCGGGAAGAGGGGTCGCGCCGCTGATGTTCACAAACGCCTGCGCGAGATTGCCCGTCGCGAGCACCTCGTATTGTTTGCCCGGCACGCTGCTCCAGGTGAGCTGCACGCTGCTCGCGCTGAGCCGCGTGGTTTGCACAATTTTGAAAAGCGACGCGCTGTCGAGCGGGCTGGTGCCGGCGAGGTCTTCGCTGTCATTGCGCTGGCCGTCGCCGTCCTGGTCGTCCGCGGGATCGAGCGCGATGGTGCCGCCGCTGCTCGCGCTCGCGGTCGAGCTTTCGATGCCCGCGTTGTTCACCGCTTTCATCGTGGCGAAAAGCGTCTGCCCGAATGATGCCGTCACCGTCTTGCTGGGCGTGGTCACATTGCCGTCAAAGAGCACGGTGCCCGCGCCAATTGGCAGCGTGCTGATGACGACGTGATACCCGCTGATGCCGCCCTCGGGATCGCTCGCCGCGGTCCACGAAAACGTGACCTGCGTGCCGATGGCGTAGGGCTTTGGCGTGCCGGGTGCGCCCGCGCTCGGCGGCGGGGTGACGTCGTAGAGCTTGAGGTATTGCGCTTCGTACGGCGCGGTCGCCCACGCGGCGTCGGTCGCGGGGACGCGGTTCATTTTCACGTAGAGCCCCTCGCTCAGGAGTTGCGCGCCGGTTTTGCCGCCGGGGATGAGGAAGGTGTCGCGGCGCGTGCTGTCCGTGCCGAGGTAAGCGGCGAGGTTTTTCACGTTGTAAGTGCGCGCGGGTTTGATGCCGAAGTCGTTCACGCTATTCGCATCCACATCGGCGTTGAGATTGAACTGCACGCCGCCGGTCGTCTCCGGGTTGGCGTTGCGTGCGATGTTCACGAAGGCAAAAACCACGTCGGAAAAATTCGGCGCACCGTTGCGCGCCTCAAATTTCGCAATGCTGAACATCTGCCCGTGCTGCGTGGTGTCGTTCAGATTCAAATAATAGCGGTTCGACGAGCGCAGCGCGGTGCTCGCTTTCCGCGCCTGCGCGACGCCGCTGAAAACCGGCGCGAGCTGCGCGAGGCCGTAGTTGTAGCTCGCGTGGCCGACCTGCGTTTTCAGCCACAGCGGCATGAGCGAGTTGAACTTTTTGAAGTGCGGGATCGGCTTGCCGAAGTTCGTCTCGTAGCGGTCGTAGCCGAAGGGCGTGATGCCGCTGTTCGTGTCGGCGGGCGGGATGACGGTGCCGCTGAGGCCGAGTTCCTGGCCGGGAAAAATCAGCGGCACGCCGTCGATGGTCGAGTTCACCGCGTAGCGGATGAGCGCCTCCCACGGGTCGTTGTAATGGTCCTCGTCGTGCGAGCTGCTGTTCAGCAGCACGAGCGCCTGTCCGTAGTCCGTGCGGCGGTTGTCGTAGATGCTGCGGTACGCGATCACCGTCGTTGCCGCGTGCAGCGGAAAGACGATGTTTTCATTCAGGATGTCGAAGTGCCGCGCCGAGCGTTTCGTCACCGCGCCGCCGTCGAGCGACTCCGCCATAAAGATGAAATTCCACTTCCGCGCCCGCGTGCGGTTGATGATGTATTCCCAGCACTGCGGCGGGAGCCCCTGCCCAAAATCCGCGCGCAGTGCATCGATGCCCGTCGTCAAATCCAGCGACGCGCCCGCCGCGTTCACGGGGTAGCCCGTTTGCGTGAGCCAGTGCTGGAGATACTCCGCGAAGTAGCGCCACACCTTTTGCGTCACCGCATCGAAGTGCCCGTTGGCATCGCCCGCCGAGCCGTCGCTGCCGATGCTGTAGTCGAACCAGTCGCCCTCGTTGAGATGCCCGCCGGTTGACCCGGATTCGAGCGCCGCGTAGCGCCCGTAATAAACGTCGTAGGTGTCAGCGAAGGCGAACTCGGCGATGCGGTCGGGCGCGATGGCGATATTTCCCGCGCCCGATGCGCGCATGTCGTACGCGCTGGTGCGGGAGAAAAAGCGCGCCTCCACATTGCGGATTTCGCTGGTCGAGGTGGAGCCGCCGTTTCCCCAAAAGGTCTGCCCCGCCGCCGCCAACTCGCTGTCGTAGCTCGTGTGATTGAACGGCGCATCCAGCATCACCCCCACGCCCGCCGTGTCCGCCGCGCTGACGAAACTTTGGAACTCCGTCATCGCCAGCCCGCGGCCCGCGGGCGTGTCATTCGTCGCGGGCGTGCCGCCGGGTGAAAAGGCGGACGCCATCAGCGGCATGATCTCGAAGAAATTTTTTACCGCGTAGGCCGAGCCGACCTCGAAGGGCTGCGAAGTCGCAGGATCAATCTGCCGCCCCGCGATGCCGTTCGGATGCACCGGCTGAAACCACAGCATGTTGCAGCCGAGGTCTTTCACGTACTGGAGCGAAAAGCGCGGCCCGCCCGCGACGCCATTCGCCAGCCCCGCGAAAGTCCCACGCTGCGCCGGCAGCGTGCCCGTGGCGGTGATCGTCAACGGGTTCACTTCGTAGAGCGAAATGTCGCGCGCCGCTTTCGGCGAAACGACAATGGCATGCGCACGAAATGCCAGGTCGCCGAAACTCCCCGTGTAATAAATCCACGGCCCCGCCGCGCTCGTCCGGTAGCGCGCCGTGAGCCGGTACGCGCCGGTCTTCTGCGCGCTGAGCGTGAGCTGATACCCGCCGCTCACCGGCGTCATCGTGTAGGCGCGGTAGTAATTTGCATCCGCCGTCGCGCCACTCGCCACCACCGTGTCGCCGCTCGGCGGCTTGATGCCGTCCTGAATTCCGTCGCCGTCCGCATCCAGCCCCGCACGGTCGCGTCGGTTAAGATTCGTGAAGACCTCCGCCGTCTGCACGCCGCTCGTTTGCGGATCGAAAAAGATCGTGAACGGAACCGCGTCTGCCGCGACCTCGTTCACAAAGACATGCGAAACCGTGTAGTCCGCCTCGACCTCGCCCGCGGCGCGCACCGCCGCACCCGCCGAGATTTTCAGCGAAGCGGAAAAAAGCGAACCGGCGGAAAAAAGCGCGACGCAAAGCGCGAGGAAAATTTTCGCGGGAGGCATGCGCCCACTCTCCGCGGAAACCGCCCGCGGGCAAGCAAAGCCCGGTGCGGGCCATCGCGCTACCGCCGCCGCAGCGCTTCCTTCAGCTCGAGCGCGTACGAGGGATTCACCTCGAAGCGCGAGGCCGGGCAAGTCTGCGGCGTGACCTTCTCCGCGTAGGGAAAAACCTCCACGTAGCCGACGTCGCACAGCCCGTTGAGGATGTCCGCGAGTTCGTCTTCGTCGATGTGCGTGGTGGTGTGGATTTCCTCGCCCGTACTGCCGCTGGCGTAGTCGATGGCGCGCAGCACGGCCTGTTCGCGACCGCTGAGTTTGATGTGCTTCATGGCAGTGAGAGAGATGACTCCCTTCGGTCAGTGCAAATTCCGCGCCGCGCAAAAATTTTCGCCGCGCGCAACTCGCCCTTGCTCAACGGGCGGACGGTCGTAGCAGTAAGTCATGAGCACGATGAAAACGCAGTCGGCGAAGATCATTCATCACTCCGCGGGAATGGGCATGCCCTGCGCGGAAACCGTGCGGCAGCGGGCGCGGGAACTGGCGGAAATCGACGGACGGAATGAGTTCAACGAGGGCGACTGGCGGGAGGCAAAACGCGAACTCCACGGCGGGCACGAATCGAACGACACGAACGGCGAGATGGACATGGAGACGATGATTTCCGGGCACGACATGGTCACGAGTTCGCTCGGGCATCATGCGACAAAAATGGGTTTCGACGATCAGGACAACGTGGCTGAGGAACTCATCGCCGAAGGCATGGACGAGGCGGTGCATGAGCAGATGCTCGCCGCGCGGCATGAGCGGGATGCGGAAGACGCGGAGGAAGACGGGGAGGATTGAAGCTCGTATGCGGAGGAGGAACGAACGCCGCTTCAGCGGTTGGCATGTCTTTGTTACATTGTTCGCCCTAGGACTTTGTGACCAAATGATTAGGGGCCTGCTGGCCTTCATCCGCAGCACCGATGGCTTGGGCGAAAAATATGCCGCGATCTCAGCCTCGCCGCCTTTCTGGCAGATGCTGATCGCTTTCCTGATGCTGGCGTTTTTCGGTTTCGGGTGGCTCTATTTGATCAAGGAATTGTGGGTGGAGGTTCGCCTGTTCCTAAATCGGCACCGCGAACGGCTCCGCTGAGCGGCGGAGGTTCCGGCCCGGCGCGACCATTGCAATTCGCGTTCGCCAAGCGCGCCGAAGGTTGCTTTCACTACGCGCGTGCCGGACGACTTCATCAGCAAAACCCTCGACGCCCCTGCGACCCCTTTCGACATCTCGCTGCGACCGCCGATGTTCAGCGAGTTCGCGGGGCAGGAGAAAGTCTGCGACCGGCTGGAACTCATGGTGCAGGCCGCGCAGCAGCGGGGCGATGTGCTGGAGCACATTTTGCTGAGCGGCCCGCCGGGTTTGGGCAAAACCACGCTCGCCTACATCCTCGCGCATGCGATGGGC
>JAYVNN010000119.1:0-17606 GCA_043758435.1 Chthoniobacter sp. | reverse complement strand
CGGTGCCGAGGACGGCGGCGGAAAGCACGGGAAAATTCTGCACGTTGTTCGGCCCGGTGTCGGGGTCGTTGAGGTCGTTGGCGGTCACGCCGTTGCCGCCGAGGTCGATGCCAATGCCGGTGTTGGCGAAGATGGAATTGCCGCTGACACGGTTGTTGATCGTGTTGGTGTTGTAGATGCCCACGCCGGCGTAGGTGCCTGCGCTGCCGTTGCCGGAGATGAGATTCGCTGCGCCAGGCGTGCTGCCGCCGATGGTGTTGCCGGTCGCGCCGCCGGAGCCGACGGCGTAAAGGGAGACGCCTTCGTGGATGTTGGCGACGGTGGTGCCGGTCGGGGTGACGCCGATGCTGTTGCCGACGACGAGATTCGTGTTCGTGCCGAGGCCGCCGATGCTCACGCCCGCGCCGCCGTTGCCCGCGATGAAATTCCGCCCGCCGCTCGCGGCTCCGATGGTGTTGTCGTGCGCGCCGCCATATATCGCGATGCCGTCGCCGGTGTTGGCGAGCGCGGCGGTGGCGGCGGCGTTGAGGCCGATGAGGTTTCCGGCGACCACATTCGCGGTGGTGCCGGCATCGCTGACGGTCACGCCGCCGAAGGTGTTGCCCGAGATCACATTGCCCGCGCCGGGCGCGGTGCCGCCGATGATGTTGGCGGTGGCGCTGCCGAAAATCTGCACGCCCGGCGAGCCGTTCGCGAGGGCCGCGGTGCCAGCGGGATTGGTGCCGATGTAGTTGCCGGAAATGCGATTGCCGGTGGTTCCAGCGGTGTTCAGCGACACGCCCTGGCTTTGATTGCCGGAGATGATGTTGCGCGCTGCGGCGGTGGTGCCGCCAATGACATTATTCTGCGCGCCGTTGCCTATTTCCACGCCGGCAAAACCGTTTTTCACCACCGCCGTGCCCGCGGCGTTGAGGCCGATGACGTTGCCGGTAACGACGTTCGCATTCGTACCCGCGTCGCCGATGAAGATGCCCTGGCTGGAGTTGCCGGAAATGAGGTTGCCTGCGCCCCCGGCGGTGCCGCCGATGGTGTTCGCTGTCGCGGCGTTGAAGATGCCGACGCCCGAATACGCGTTCGGAATCGAGGCCGTGCCCGCCGGATTCGTGCCGATGAAATTTCCCGCGATCACATTGCCCGTCGAGCCCATGCCGCTGATCGCCGCGCCTTGCGCCGAGTTGCCGGAGAGCACATTCGCCGCGCCCGCCGCCGTGCCGCCGATGGTGTTGTTCGCCGCTGCGCCGAAAATTTCCACGCCCGCAAAAATGTTCGGCACCGCTGCCGTGCCCGCGGCATTGAGGCCCACATAATTTCCCAGCACCACATTGCCGCTCGTGCCCGCGCCGCTGATGGTGAGCCCTTGGTTCGCGTTGCCGGAAAGAACATTGCGCGCCGTCGCCGTCGTGCCGCCGACGGTGTTCGCCTGCGCGCCGCCGAAAAGCTGGATGCCAGAGTAGCCGTTCGCGACTGCCGCGGTGCCTGCCGCGTTGGTCCCGACGAGATTGCCGAGCACCAAATTGCTGTTCGCCCCGATGATCGCGAGCCCTTGGTTCGTGTTACCCGAAAGCACGTTGCCCGTCCCCGGCACCGTGCCGCCCACGCGGTTGCCTTGCGGGCCGCTGGAAATTTCCACGCCGGCGAAAGCGTTGGGCAGCGTACCAGTGCCCGCCGCGTTGAGCCCGATCCAGTTTCCCTCGATGAAATTCCCATTCGTGCCCGCGTCGCGAATCGCGATGCCCTGCGCGGCGTTGCCTGAGATGACGTTGCGCGCCGCCGCGGTGCTGCCGCCCACGCGGTTGCCCGTCGCGCCGCTTTCTATCCGCACGCCCTCGAACGTATTCGCCACCGCCGCCGTGCCCGCCGCGTTCGTGCCGATGTAGCAGCCAGCCACGGTGCAGCCCGTAGCGCCTGCGCCGGTGATGAGCACGCCCCGCGTGTTGAAGCCATTGATGACGAGCCCGCGCACCGTCACGCCCGACTGGCTCAGCCGCAGCCCGAGGCCGAAGGTGGACGCGTCGGTTTGCAGCGCGCCGCTGAGCACGACCTCGGGGCCGTTCACGTTCGTGTCGCCGGTGAAAGTGGTTTGCGTGGTCGCGTCGATGATCGCGCCTGCGCCGGGCGCGGGCAGGCGGTCGGTGGGGCGGATGGTGAAAACGCCGCCGCTGAAATTCGGGTCGGCGACGGGGATATTGAAAGTGACGGTCGCGTTCACCGCGGAGTAAATCGCTGCGCGCAGGCTGCCGGGGCCGGAGTCTTTGGTGTTCGTCACCACGGTCGCGGGCGTGGCATTTCCTCCATACATCGCCACGATGCCGGTGCGGTCGCCGAGGCTGAGCACGCGGTCGGGGTTGTTGCCCATCACGTCGGCAAACTGCGCGTAGGCGGCGAGCGGCGTGATGGTGTCGAGCGCGGCATTCACGGCGAAGGCTTTGCGCGCGTAGTGCATGACGGAGAGAAAATCGTACGCGCCGTTGCTGGTGGAGGTCGGGATGAGGATGAAATTTCCATCGCTCGCGCCGCCGGGTGTGTTGCTGAAATTGATGGTCACAAAATTGTTGCGGCTGTTGGCCCCGTCGCCGCGCTGGTGCTCGTGGATGAGGCCGAGGGCGTGGCCGAGTTCGTGGACGAGCGTGCCGCGGTTCCAGCTCGTGGGGCCGATGTTGAGCTGCTGCACGCCGCCGATCATGCCGACGGCGGAATTGCCGCCGCCGAGGCCGGCGACCTCATTGATCATGATGTAATTCGCCTGCGCCACGCGTGGCGTGAAAGTGAGATTCGCAAACGTGGCCCACTCGCCCATCGCATCGACCGTGGCGGTCTGATGCACGGCGCTGACGTTGGCGTTGAAGGCGTAATACACGATGCCGCCGGCCCATTTGTTGATGCCGGTCTGCGAAGCGCTGTCCGCGGGCGCGGTGCCGGCGAGTTTGTCCCGCCAAAGCTGCACGGTGGCGACGGGCACGGTCATGTCGCCCAACGCAATGGTCGCCTGTCCCGGCTCGACCGCGGCGAGCAGGGCGTCGTAAGCGGCGACTTCGTTGTCGTAGGGTTTGGCGAAAGAAGCGGCCGCGAGCAGCAGGCAGCCGAGGGAGGAAAGGAGCGTACGCATGGCGGAAGTGTGGGCGTTTTTTGCGCCGCGTCCAGCGGTTGCGGAGAGCCGCGGCGGCGGCTTTCCTTTTCCCTCGTGCTCCGACTGGAGCTTGGTCACCAGAGGGTGAGCCGCTACCGGCGTCGGCGGGCGAGGAGGCCGAGGCCCCCGAGCAGCGCCAGCGCAGCGCAACCGGGCTCCGGTGCGGGGATCGCAACGATGAACCGGGGATTGGTGAGGCCTGTCGCAAAGGTGCTCACTGCGCCGCCAGGGGTGATTGCGCTGATGTTGCCGCTCGTGTTATCCGCGGCGTAGAGGTTTCCGCTGCCGTCGAAGGCTAGGCCGAGAGGGTTATTCCCGGCAGGCAGGGTGGCAAAGGTGCTGACCGAACCGCCGGAAGTGATCTTGCTGATCGTGGCGTTGCCATAAGCCACCAGGAGGTTGCCGCCGGTGTCAAAGGCCAGGCCGTTAGGAGCGCCAGGCAGGCCGGATGCAAAATTGCTGACCGTTCCGCCGCTGGTGATTTTAACAATCTGCAGGTTACTTCCACCGTTGTTGCCGCCCGAGTAAAGGTTGCCGCTGCTGTCAAAGGCCACGCTGTAAGGATTGAAGCTGGGGGCCATGGTGGCAAAGGTGGTTATCGTTCCGCCGGAGGTGATCTTGTCGATCGTTCGGTTCGTGGGGCTGCCGTTATGCGCCACGTAGAGGTTGCCGGCGGTGTCAAAGGCAATGCCAAGAGGGTTCGAGCCAGCCGGCAGGGTGGCAAAGGTGCTCACGGAGCCGCCGGGGGTGATCTTGCTGATCAGGCTGGTGTTGGCATTCGCCACGTAGAGATTGAGGCCGCTATCCAGGGCCAGCCCCCAGGGATTGGAGCCAGCGGGCAGGGTGGCAAAGAGACTGACCGTGCCTGTGGAATCAATCTTGTTAATGGTCTGGGTGCCGCTGGAGACATAGAAGGTCTGGGCCTGCACGCTGGCAGTGACGGAAGGCAGTAAGGCAAGCGCGAGGAGACTGAGAAATGCGTTGTTTAGTGATCTGGACATGGTTTTGGTTTCTAGTTTTGGGTTGGCTGCGTTTTTTCTTCGTGGCAAAAAGCGAAGTATCTGACGCGGAGGGATTCGGGATGCTAGGCGTCGCGCTCCCGGCTGGCGAGAGTTTCCTCGTGACCCAAATCCAGCTTGGCCACTCCCTTGTCATGGAAGCTCTGCTTCCGCTCCGCGCCCGCTGTGGAATGGGGGCGCGCTGTGGAGCCACGCCGACGAAGCAGAGCTTCGGGGACAAGGGCATTTCCAAGCTGGAGCTTGGGAACGAGGGGAAAACCGGCATGGCCCCAGAGCGGAATGTTTGGTAGTAAAGCCGTGTCTTTCCCATGGAACCTCACGACGACGCCCCCAACTCCCTCCGCGAGCGCTTCATGCGCGGCATTTTCGCGCTCGTGGCGCTCGTGATCTTCTACGTGCTCAGCATTGGGCCTGCGCAGGGTTTTTTCTTTGCGAAATTCGTGACCCTCACCCTCCTTCCCGATGGCAGTTATTTGCAGAGGGTTGACGGGCCTCTTGCCCACTTCTACGCGCCTGTGACCCAGACCATGATCCCCGCCGGGCTCTGGCCAATGCTCTCCACTTACTGCCAATGGTGGCACCGCATCGCCAACCGCTGCTACGGGAAGTAGCCGGGCGCCTCAAGCTTCACACGGTCACACTTGCTCCCCACCTTTTACACGGAAGACCCCTGTCTGCTTCGGGAACGGGGCCACACTTAGGGCGGTGTCATTTTGCTCTCGCTAGTAAGTTGGTCACGAGGAGGGCGCGGGGATTTGTGGGGCAGTCGCGGTGGAAGCAGCACGGAGGCGCTGCATGATGGCGTCGTAGGTCGCGGTCTTATACAGCTCGCCGAGGGTGGGGTAGTTGAAGCAGGCGTTGCTGAATAGCTCCGCGCCGCTGCCGGTGAGGAGGGCGAGAAGGCCGAGGTGGACGAGTTCGGTGGCTTGCTCGCCGACGACGTGGACGCCGAGGAGACGGAGGTCTTCGCGGCGGAAGAGGAGTTTCAAAAAACCGGCCTCGTCGCCGATGATGCGGCCGCGGGGATTGTGGCTATACGGGGCGCGGCCGACGACGTAATCCACGCCCTGCGTTTTGAGCGACGTCTCGGTTTCGCCGACCATGCTGGCTTCGGGGATGGTGTAGATGCCGGTGGGGAGCAGGGGAGAGGTTTCTTTTTTCAGCAAATCGAAGGCGTGGCACATGGCGACGCGCGCCTGCTCCATGCTGGTGGAGGCGAGGGCGGGGGGGCCGACGACATCGCCGGCGGCGTAGATGTGCGGGACGGCGGTGCGGTAGTGGGCGTCGGTGATGAGGAGGCCGCGTTTGCCGGGCGTGAGGCCGGCGGCGGGGAGGTCGAGCGCGTCGGTATTGGAGCAGCGTCCGGCGGCGACGAGGACATCGCTGACGGTGAGCGACGCGCCGGAGGAGAGGGTGAGGGTGACGTCGCCTTCACCGGGGGAATCGCAGCGGGTGACGCGCTCGCCCCAATGAAAGCGGACGCCGGCGAGGGTCATGGCGCGGGTGATGGCGGCGGAGATTTCGGGGTCGAGAAAGGAGAGCAGCGTGTCGCGTCCGTCGATGACGTGGACGGGGACGCCGAGGGCGGCAAAGGTGCAGGCGTATTCCGCGCCGATGACGCCCGCGCCGATGACGGCGAGGCTGCGCGGCATCTCAGTGATCTGGAGGATTTCATTCGAGTCGTGGACGCGCGGATGCGAAAAGGTGAACTCGGGCGGATGCAGCGGGGAGGAGCCGGTGGCGACGAGGATGTGGTCGCCGCGGAGGGAAAATTCCGCGCCCTCCGCGGGCGTGACAGTGAGGGTGTGCGGGTCGGTGAAGCGGGCGCGGCCCCAGAATTTCTCGACGTGGGTCTGGTGAAAGCGGGCCTCGATTTCGCGCCGGGCGACGGTGGTGACGTGGCGCTCGTGAAACATGAAATCCGTGAGCCGCGCCGCCTCGGTGCGCGCGACGGTGACGCCGAGGAGCTGGCGCGTGCGCGAGCCGGAAAGCAGCACGGCGCTTTCGCGCAGGGTCTTGCTCGGGATGGTGCCGGTATTGATGCCCGCGCCGCCAAGCACGCCGGCCTCCTCGATGACGGCGACCTTTTTGCCGAAGGCCGCGGCGGTGACAGCGCCGCAGGTGCCGGCGGGGCCGCCGCCGATGACGAGGAGATCGTAGAGGGAATCAGGCATGGCACGTGTTTTCGCAGGGTTTGTGCGGGAGGACAAGCGGGTGACGTGCGCGACTGTGGGGAAGCTGGCAGCTTCCCCTACAGTCGCGGCACGCTGGCGTCGGAGCGGTTAGGGCAGCGTGACTTTTACGCGGCCGAACCAATGTGCAGCGCTGGCGGGCGTGGCGCAGCGCCAGATGTCGGTCACGGTGCCGTCGCCGTTGAGGGTGCTGCTGACGAGGACGCCATTCGCGCTCCAACTGCCGGGGCTGAGGTCGGGCGACCATTCGGTGGTGACGGTCGCGCCGTCGGGGCTGAGCGGGCGGTGGATAGCGAGCGTGAGGTAGCTGTCGGTGACGGAGGCGACGGTGTACGGCGCGAGCACGGGGACGGGCAGGAGGCTCGCGTTGGCGGGGCCGTTGGTGCCGCCGAGGGCGTATTCGAGGGCGTTGCTGAGGCCGTCGAAATCATTGTCGGCGAGCGGGTCGCTGATGCCGTTGGCGGCGGCCCATTCGGCGAAAGTCTGCCGGTCGAAAGTGCCGGGCGAACCGCCGGGGATGTAGCTCGCACGCCAGCTTGCGCCGAGGGCGTGGTTCGGGTGCGTCTCGGGCGCGCGGAGGACGAGGGAGTAGCCGCCGGTGTCGGCCTGGGTGGGCCAGGGGGCGACGGGCATGTAGGAAAAATCTTGGATGAACGCGCCTGCGCCGTAGCTGAGTTTCACCTCCTCGCCGCTGTTGTTGAGGCTCTGGCCGGTGGTCCATTGGCCGGCGATGGGTTTGCTCGCGCCATAGCGCGAGGTGAAGGCGGCGCTGCTGCGGACGACGAGCGCGCGCGCGCCGGGCGCGAGGCTGGTGATGGCGCTGCCCGCGAAGTCGAAATCCACGCCTTTGGTGAAGCGGACGTTCGTGAGATTGAGCGTGAGCGACGGCGAGATGTTGAGCAGTTCGAGGTACTCGTAATCGCTTTCCAGATAAGCCCCCACGGGCGGCGCGGGATGGTACATGACTTCGCTGACCATGAGATTGTCCTTGAGCGTCTGGATGTAGTTGGAAGTGCCGCACGTAAACTGAAGCGGCGCGCTCCAGTGGCCGCAGCGCCCGGTGCTGTCGCGATGCCGCACGCGGGCGCGGTAGGTGTGCCCGACTTTCAGCGCGGTGCCGGGGATGCTGAGGGCGGTGGCGAAAGGCGTGAGCTGGCCGCTGTCATAGACGGCCACGGCTTCGTAGATGCGCTCGGCCGTCGGGTCGTAACCGGGCGCGGTGGCGTCGGTGATTTCGCCGACGCGCCACTGGCTCGTCGCGCCGGTCGTGGCCGAGCCCTGCGGGTCGCTGAAGGCTGAGCTGGTGAAAGAGAGAGCGTCCACCGGGTAGCCCGCGGTGCCGGTGTAGGTGAGCGTGGGGGTGGCGGGGAGCTGGCCCGCGTCGAGCGTGTCGCTGATGCTGTCGAGGTAGGCCGCGCGTCCGCCCGCGCCGACGGTTGGATCGCCGTTGCCCGCAGTGTCCGTCCAGCCGGTGAAGGCGAAGGCTTTCATGTCCGCGACCTTCGGCGCGACGCCGCCGGGATAGACGACCTGCGCGCCCGGTGCGGGCCAGCGCGCCATGTCGGCGGGCGCGAAAGCGGCGATGGTTGCCGCCGCGTCGTCAATGACGTCGTCGAGCGGGCCGCGTCCGGTGCCGTCGCGGTACCAGACGAGGTCGCGCAGTTCGCGGATGACATTGCGGTGCTCGATGCGCATGGCGGTGCGGTCGATTTTCACGCCGGTCCACGTCGGCGAGTCGGGCACGTCGGCGTGGTCGTAGAGCGCGTTGTGCATGAAATCCCAGCCGCTGTTCCAATTCGGCCCGAAGCTCGCGTCCCAGTCGTAGGGCATTTCGAGAAGCTGGCCGAGGCCGTTGGTATTGGCCATCGGCGCAAAGTACCAGATGAGGTTTTTCGCGCGGTGCCGGCCCGTGGGCTCGCTGAAAATATCGTAGTGGCGGATGGCCTCCTTCACCGCGTCGTAGCGGTACCAGCGGGCGATGTCGGTGTAGCGTTCGAGGTCGCTCTGCGAGGCGCATTGGTTCGTGTTGTAGCGGATGTTGTCGAAGTCTTCGCCGAAGTCCGGCGCGCCCGCGGCCTGATAGCGCGTCTCCATTTCGCCGTTCTGCGTCCAGTCGGACATCTTGTAAAAATTGCCGAGCGGCAGGTTGCGCTCTTTCAGAAAATTCTTCCCGTCGGGAAATTCCAGCGCCTGAAACATGCCCCAGAAATCACCGAGCGCGGCGTCGCTCTCGTTCGCATTTTGCACCACGCGGAAATGCACCCAGTGGCTGTTCGGAATCGGCACGCCCTGCTGCGTCCACAGTTTTCCGCCAACCTCATACGGGATGCCCCAGTCGTAGTAGCCCTTGTTCCCAAACATTTTGTTGAAGAGCATTTTGTCCCACGGGCGGTTGTATTTCCGCCCCGCCTCGTCCGCCGCCTGGAGCGCGGTGCCTTTGGCAAAGTTGAAGCGGAAATGCCGTTTGCCGCTGCCGTTGTAGCGCGAGTTGCCGCCGCGCAGGCGCAGGTGGACGTGGTCGAGCACCTGGTCGCCGACGATGAGCGTGCTGGCGAAATTTTCGTAGCGCCGCGAGAGCAGCACGTTGAGGTCGGCGGTATTGGGGAACTGATCGGTGGCGGTGTAGGCCATCATCGAGTTCACGTCCACGGTGCGCATGAGCAGTTGGTAAACCGGCAGCGTGTTTAGCGTCGCGGGCGAAAAAACCTGCGAGCCGGCGACGTAGGTCGGGAGGAGGTTGTAAACGTAAAACGCAAAGTTTTTCCGCGGGTCGTCCGCCGTCGGCACGGTCACGCTCGCGCCGCCGAGGTCTGTGGCCACGATGCGGTAGCGGACGAGCGTGCGGTGCGGCTGCGCGGGGATGCGTGCGGTGAAAATGCCGTCGCCCGCAATGTCGCCGGGCACGGTGCCGTCATCCACCATCGTCACGGTCGTCCAGCCGGTGCTCTCGAAGGCGGGATTCAGCGGGAGGTCTTGCGTGGGATTGGCGAGGAGCTGCGCGTTGGTCAGCGGGAGCGTGGAAGGGAGGTACGCGCCGGGCGCGTTGACCTGATATTTGAGCTGCACGCTGCCCACGCCCTGCGCGTCGGACACGCGCGCGGTGACGGTGACCGCCTCCCACGGCTTGGGCGCTTTGGGCAAATGCGCGATGGCCTCCACCGCGGGTGGCGGGAGCGCGGTGAAGACGGAATTTTGCGCGCCCGGCGTGCCGAGGGTGTCCGGCGAGCTGCGCAGTTCCGCGTCCACGACGAAGTCGAAAATGTTGTACGTCGCCGGATCATCCTGCGCAGAGCGGGTCTGCGGCGGCTTCGCAAAACCCTCGATGCAAATGATGTTCGTCCCTTGCTGGAGCAGCGCGCCGGCATTGAGCAGCACGGTTTCGCTCCACGGATCGTTGGCCTCTTCGTAGTACGCGGTGTTGTTGAAAGTGGGGTCGGTCGGTGCGGCGGGATTGAAGCCGAAGCGGGCGACTTCCACGCCGTTGATCCAGACGATGGCCGCGTCGTCGTGCATCACGCGGAGCAGCACGGAGCGCGGCACCGCGCCGGAGACGGTGAAAGTTTTGCGGAGAAAAACGGAGCGGTAACTGACGGTGTAGTTCGTGCCCGAGTTGGCGGCACTGCTCACGTAGGTCGCCATGTCTGTGAGCTGCGTGGCGAGGGTCACGCCGGTCTCGGCGAGCGTGGCCACGGCGGTGTCATTGTTCTTTTTGAAAAGGCCGAGCGGCGTGGCTCCGGTGAGCCACGAGCCATCCTCGGCGAAGGCCGCCGCGCGCCACGCGGTGATCGGCGACGAGGCTTCGCTCACGCCTTTGCGGTAGCGCCAGCCGCTGCTGCCCGCGGCCACGTAGGTGACCGCCGCCTGCGTGGTGGTGCTCGCGCGCCAGTTGCCGCCGAGGCCGTTGCTGAGCGCGGGGTTTAGGAGTTCGAGCGTGGGGCCGTCGCCGTTCGGCGGCGCGGGCCACGGCGCGGTGTTGCCGTAGGTCACTTTGTCCACCGTCGCGCCGGCGGAGTCGCGCAGTTCGATGTCATCGCCGTCGCCGCTCAGGCCGCCAATCCACGGGCCGAGGGCGGTCACGCCGTAGAGTCCTTGAATCGTGGCAGGATCGCTGGCGAGGACGGCATAGCCGCCCGCGGCGATGGTCGAGCCCGGCGGAAACGCGAAATCGAGACCCTGCGCGAGCCGCCAGTTGGACATGTCCACCGCCGCGCCGGTCGGGTTGTAGAGTTCGATGAATTCCGAGCGCTGCGTGTTGCGCGCGGGGTTGTAATTCACCTCGTTGATCTTCACATGCAGGGCGGGCGCACGCACCGGCGCGGCGATGATCTTCTCGAAAAAATTGCCCGTGCTGTCGGTCGCGCGCACGCGCACCGAGACCGTCGCGTTCAGGTCGCCGGAGAAATCGTGCTGCGCGATGAGCTGGTTGCCGTTGATGGAAAAATACGCGTTGTGCGTCGCGCCCGCGCCGGCCACGAGCGCGTAGGTGAAAGTGTCGTCGGGGTTCGGGTCGGTGGTTTGGAGGCGTCCGGCGAAGGAGCCCGTGAGGTAGTTCGTGAAGTACGCGCTTTCGCTCAGCGCAAGATCCGTCGGCGGCGCGGGCGCGGGCCGCACGGTGACGGTGACGACGGCGAGATTCGAGTCGGTGGTGCCGTCGTTCGCCTTGTAGGTAAAACTGTCCGGTCCGCTGAAGCCGGCGTCCGGCGTGAAAGTGCGGTTCGCGCCGGTGCCGGTGATGACGCCGTGCGCGGGCGGATTCACGATGGTGAAAACGAGCGAGGCGGTGGGCGTGTTCGGGTCGTTTGCAATGAGCGTGAACGGCGTCGCCGCCTGGTAGCCGGCGGTGAGCGTGAAATTTTCCGCCACCGGCTCGCTCGGCAGCACCACGACGGTGACGGTGGCCGTCTGCGGCGTGCCGCCGGTCGTCGCGGTGAGCGTGTAGGTCGTGGTCGCGGTGGGGCTGACGCTGACGTAGCCGGAGGTGCCCGCGACCGCGCCGATGCCCTGGTCGATGGAGCCCGTCGCGCCCGTGTTCAGCACGTAGGAAATGCGCAGCGGCGAGCCGCGGTAAATCGTGGTGCCGGGAAACGCGGTGAACGACGCGATGAGCGGGAGTGTGTCCGGCCCGGCGGCCACATTGGCGGCGAGGCCCGAGGCGCTGAGCGGCGCGTTCCAGATGCGGAATTCGTTGTAGCTGGCGTTGGTGTTGGCATCGCCGGAGAAGTTCGAGCGGCCCAGCCAGTTGTTCACAAAGACGATGTCCTGTGGGCGAAAAGTGGTGTTTAGGAACCCGACCAGCGTGCCGTTTTTGTAATAGCTCAGGCGCGGCGTGCCGTTGTTGCCCGTGGGGTCATAGACGCACGCAAAATGGAACTCGGTGCCGTAGGTGACCGAGTCCGACACCGTCGTGTTCTGCTCCACGTTGTTGTCCTTCATCGCGATGGTCCGCTGGGTCGTGGTGCCTCCCGACTGAGCGCTGAGCATGATGTATTCGGTGCCGGAAAAACTCCCGCCGGGAGCGCTCTGTTCGCCCACGCTGTTCGTCCCGAAATCGAAATAGCGCGACCACGTTTGCGTGCCCTGCAAAGTCATCCAGCCCTCGAAGGTGAACTTCGTCAGCCCGGACATCATGCTGTTTGGCAGGTCGATGTACGGCGCGGTCGTGGAAGCACCGCCGGGGAGCCGCACGCGGTCGGGCGTGGCGGCGGTGCCCGCGGCGTTCGTGCGCGCCCAGTTCGTGCCGGAGAGGGCGTTGATGAGCGTGCCGCTGGTGCCGCCCACGGAATCAATCGCCGCCGTCCCGCTCGCTTCATTGAAGCTCCAGCGATGCGTGAGAACCGGCGGCGCGAAAGGCGTGGCCGTGGCCGGCGCGCTCGTGCCGCTCGTCGAGTCGGTGAGCGTGTAAGTCGTGAGCGCACTCGGCAGCACGGTCACGCTCCCGGTCGTGCCGGTGACGGTGCCCACGCCCTGGTTGATCGAGAGCACATCGCCCGCCGTCACGCTCCACGAAAGCGTGACCTCCTGGCCGGGGAGAAAAGTCGTCGGACTCGCGGTGAAGGAAACAATGCCCGCCCAGCCCGAGGCCGCGCCAAACAGGAATGCGGCGAAGGCCATGAGGGCGGCGAAAGCCGGACGGCGGAGGGGAGGTCGGGACATGGGGATGAAAGAGAACCCCAACCAATAAGGCGCGATGCCCATTTTTTCCATGAGTTCAAGCGTCATTCGCATGAGCTTTTTCCACATGGGAAAAATCGCCCGCGCGCTGCGCGCGCGAGCCCGCTGCTGCGCAGCGCCGTTATTGCCCTGTCGCTCCGGTGGTCGGCGGTTCGGGAGCGCGGAAGGCCGCGGGGTCGTAGCGCATCATCGGCACCGCCGGGGCAGCGGCAGGCGCGGGAACGGGCTCGGATTTGGCGAGGATGAGCTGTTCGAGCGGGATGAGAAAATCCGGCGTGATCGGCACGTTCAAGTCGTCCTGGTAATGGGCGAGCGTGACGAGGCGGCTGACCGTCTCGAAGCCCTCGAAAAGTTCGCGCGCCGGCGCCTCGCTGAGCGCGCCGCCGCTTTCTCCGAGCTGCCGCGCGCGCTGCACGCGGTCGGCGGTGCTCGGATGCGTGTCGAGCAGGCCGGTCTTGGCGAGGCCGGCACTGGCTTCGAGTTTGGCGCGCTTTTCCGCCGGGAGCTGCGCGGCGCGGTAGCCCACGAGGACGGGCAGGTTGTCGGGGAGCTGGAGCTGCTTGCGCCAGATGCGCTGCATTTCGCGATGGATGTCGGCGAAGACGGAGCCGAGCGCGGCGAGTTTGAGCATGGTGGATTCAAACGCGGCGCTGCCCGCGACGGCGATTTCCACGCGGTCGGCGTCGTACTCCATCTGCCGCAGCAGCAGCGCGCAGATGCCGTGGCCGGCGATCATCAGCACCCACAGCAGCCGCCGCGAAAGCCACACGCCGAAGCGCGCGCAGCCGAGCATGAGCCCGACCCACGCGGAGTCCCCCGCGGCCCACGATTCCAGCGCCGCGTCCCACGCATCGCGCTCATAAACCACGCGCGCGAACCACCCATTGACCCGCCGGATGAGATAGCTCAGGCGCATCCCCGCGCCCTGTCGGAAGTGCCCGAACTCGTGCGCGATCACGCCCGCCAGCTCGCGCTGCGTGAGGCCCGCGATGAGCGGCAGGCCGAGCGTGAGGATGAGGTCGTTTTTGAAAAAACCACGCAGCCCGCGGTCGAAGCTGGCCGAGGCATTCAGGTCGCAATCCAGCTCGATGCGCCGCGGCGCGCGCGCCCCGACGAGCCCGCAGATGCCGTGGACGAATTCGTAGGCGCGCGTGTCGATTTCCGGGTTCAGCGCGAGCGGTTGCATGCGCGCAGGGCGGCGGGCGAAAAGCGGTTTCACCATCGCGACGACGATGGCCGCGCCGACGAGCAGGGGAGTGAAAGAGCAGACCAGTTTGAGCAGGAAACCGTATTTGGAATGGCCGACATGCCAGGCCCAAATCTCCGTGAAATAATGCGTGGCGAAATAATGGACACCATACCCGGCGAGCGCCGTGAGCGCGGCGTAGAGGCACGGGAGAATGAGCATCGCGACCGTGACCAGCGCGAGGCCGCATTGATAGAGGGGCGAGGGGCGGTTCTGCGGGATGACGCCGGCGTTTTGCACCCGCCGAGCGAAGGCGGCGCGCACCGGGGAGTCAACGCCGTTCGGAAAGTTTTGCGCGCCAGCAATTAGGCGTTGCCAGCCGCGCCATTGCCCATAAGACTCCCGCCCCTTCCCCAAAAAAGAGTGTGTTTATGTCTCCTGTTCTCGCTGTATTTCTGACCGATTCGGGCCTCGCATTGTCGATGGTTTGCGCCGTGGTCGGCCTTGGTTTTGCGCTCTATCTCATCAAGTCGATCCTCGGCTCCCCGGCGGGCAATGAGAAGATGCGGCAGATCGCCGGCGCGATCGAGGAAGGCGCGAAGGCTTACCTCGGGCGGCAGGTGCAGTCCATCTCGGTGATCGCGGTGCTCATCGCGGTGCTGGTCGCGATTTTTAGAGACGTGCCGACGGCGGCGGGCTTCGTGCTCGGCGCGGTGTGCTCGCTGGCGGCGGGGTTCATCGGCATGCGGCTCGCGGTGGTGGCGAATGTGCGCACGGCGCAGGGAGCGATGACGAGCCGGAAAAAGGCGCTGCAGGCGGCGTTCAATGGCGGCGCGGTGACGGGGCTGCTCGTGGTCGGGCTGGCGCTGCTTTCGGTCGGCGGATTTTGGGTGGTGATGAACAAACTGAATCCCGACAAGGCGCTGTCATCGCTCGTGGGCGTGGCGCTCGGGGCGTCGCTGATTTCGGTTTTCGCGCGGCTCGGCGGCGGCATTTACACGAAGGCGGCGGACGTGGGCGCGGACCTCGTGGGCAAGGTGGAGTCGAACCTCGACGAGGACGATCCGCGCAACCCGGCGACCATCGCGGACAACGTGGGCGACAACGTGGGCGACTGCGCGGGCATGGCGGCGGATGTGTTTGAAACCTACGCCGTCTCGCTCATCGGCACGGTGCTCGTGGGCGCGCTGACCTCGGGCCTCGGTGCGCCGGTGGTCTATCCGTTCGTGCTCGGCGGACTGGCGATTCTCGCTTCGATTGCAGGCATCATTTTCGTGAACATGACGGACGCGAAACCGGGCAACGCGCTCATGGGTGGCGTGCTCGTGAGCGCGGCACTGTGCGCGGCGATTTTCTGGCCGGTGACGCGGGCGATGTTTCCCGCCGGACTCGTCGTGCATGACGTGCTCGGCCTCGGCGATGCGACTTACGGCTGGGGCCGCATTTATTTTGCGTCGGTCATCGGCCTGCTGATGACGGGCGCGGCGGTGCTCATCACGAACTACTACACCTCGACCGACTACTCGCCCGTCCGCAAAATCGCCGCCGCGAGCGTGACCGGCCACGCCACGAACATCATCGCCGGCCTCGGCATGGGCATGCACGCGACGGCGCTGCCGGTGGCCTGCATCGCCGCGAGCATTTGGGGCAGCTATTGGGCGGCGGGGCTCTACGGCATCTCGGTCGCGGTTATGGCGATGCTCGCGATGGCCGGGATCATCATCTCGCTCGATGCCTTCGGCCCCATCACCGACAACGCTGGCGGCATCGCCGTGATGAGCGGTCTGCCCAAGGAAATCCGCGCGATCACCGACGACCTCGACGCCGTGGGCAACACCATGAAAGCCGTCACGAAAGGCTACGCCATCGCCAGCGCCGGGCTCGCCGCCATCGTGCTTTTCGGGTCGTACTTCGTGGACTTGAAACACCACCTCGAAAGCCCGCTGAGTCACCTGCATCTCAACCCCGCGCAAATCGCGGACGTGCTCTCGTTTTCGCTCAAAGACCCGAAGGTGATGATCGGCCTCTTCCTCGGCGGCCTTCTGCCCTACTTGTTCTCTGCGTTTTCCATGAACGCCGTGGGCCGTGCCGCGGGCGCGGTCGTCACCGAAGTGCGCCGCCAGCTCGCGCTGCATCCGGGCATTTTGAAAGGCGAAGACGAACCCGACTACGGGACCTGCGTGGACATCGTGACGAAGGCCGCTTTGAAAGAAATGATCGTCCCCGCGCTCATCCCCGTGCTCGCCGTCGTGCTCGTCGGCGCGTGCGGCGCGGAAGGCGCGAAAATGCTCGGCGGCGTGCTCGTCGGCAGCATCGTCACGGGGCTGTTCATGGGCATCTCGATGACCAGCTCCGGCGGCGCGTGGGACAATGCGAAGAAGTACATCGAGGAAGGCCACCACGGCGGCAAAGGCAGCGAAGCGCACAAAGCCGCCGTCACCGGCGACACCGTGGGCGATCCCTACAAGGACACGAGCGGCCCCGCGATCAACCCGATGATCAAGGTCGTGAACATCGTGGCGATTTTGATCATCCCGATTTTTTTCTAGGCCGCGGGTTCGTGGACGTCAGAAATTATTGATCAGCATCGCGATGGCTTCGTCGCACGCTTCCTCCGCGGCGGGGCCGTCGGCGTTGCAGGTGGCGACGAAGCAGGTGTCCTGGCCGGGGCCGAGCCACATCACGGCGTAAAACATTTCGTTTTCGCCCGTGTGCATGAGCGCCGGGCCACCCGCCCAGCGGCGTTTCATCACCACCCATCCCATCGCGTATTTGTGCAAGCCGGGCGGCGGGGTGTGGAGTTTTTTGAAAGCGGCGGAATCGAGCAGGGAGCCTTCGCTGCGTTCGCCGGCCACATGCCACGCGGCGTAGCGCGCGAAGTCGGTGATGTTCATGTGGACGGTCGCCGCGGGGCCGATGGCCGGCGGGTTGTCCGCGGCAGGGCCTGGCGGCACGGGCCGGAAGGGTACGGAATCGCCGCGGTGGCCCCACGGCTGATCGACCTCGCCCGGCGTGGCCGGCTCGCCGAAGCCTGCGGATTTCAAACCGAGCGGGGCAAAAAGCCGCTGGCGCATGAGGTCTTCCCACGCCTTGCCGGTCACGCGCTCCAGCATCGCGCCGGCGATGGCGTAGCCCGTGTCGGAATAAACCCACTGCGCGCCCGGCGCACTTTCCGGCTCGTTGGCCAGGATGCCTTTGACAAACGCCAGCCGCTGCTCCGCGGGCGTGCCGGTGCGCTCTTGCGCGGCCTTCCACACGTCCGCCGGCGGCTCATGCGGAGCGCCGCCGCGGTGGGTCAGGAGCTGCTCCAGGGTCACGTCGCGCCACCCGGCTTCCATCGTCTTTTCGAGGTCGGGAAAAATCTCGCCGACCGTGCTGTCCCAGCGCAGCAGCTTGTCCTCCACGAGCATCGCGGCCACGGAAGCCGTCATGGATTTCGTGCAGGAGCCGAGGTGCCATTTGTCCTCCAGCGTGACGGGCTCATTGCCGCGCGCCTTGCGCTTGCCGGTCGCACCGACGGCTACGATCACGCCCTCATTCACCGCCGCGGCGGCCAGCGCGGGCACCTGATGGTTCACGCGGATGCGCTCCAACTGCCAGGAGACGTTCTCCGGTTCCGCCGCGCGCAGAGCGACCACCAGCACCGCAAGCGCGGCCACAAAGACATGCAACTTCATTCGATAAGGCCGGGATCAAAGCGCAGCTTCCCGCGCGGCACAAGCGGGAGCGCAACCGACTTTCTTGCGGGCCGCGTTCGGGGTTTGACGCCGCGTGGCGCAGCGTCCACATAGCCCGCCGCACGGTGCCCATCCTCCGACCATGAAGACCCTTTTTCTGACCAACGAATTTCCGCCCACGATCTATGGCGGGGCCGGTGTGCATGTGGATTATTTGTCGCGGGAGCTGGCGAA
>JAYVNN010000118.1:0-6019 GCA_043758435.1 Chthoniobacter sp. | reverse complement strand
TGAGGTGGTTATAGACGATCGTATCGGGATCAATCCCGCAGGCGTGGTAGATGAGCGCGAGCAACTCGGTGGGATGCACGGGATCGCTCTTTGGGCTGGAGCCGGTGGCGTCGCTTTCGCCGTGGACGTAGCCGCGCTTGATACCCGCGCCGGCCACGCACGCGGTGTAGCAGTACGGCCAGTGGTCGCGTCCGTCGGAGCTGTTCACATTGCCGCTCGTGCTCACGCCGCGCTCGGGTGTACGTCCGAATTCGCCGAGCGCGACGACGAGCGTTTCGTCGAGCAGGCCGCGCTGGTCGAGGTCGTCGATGAACGTGCTGAAGCCCGCGTCGAGCATCGGGCCGGACTGGTTCTTGATGCGATTGGTGAGGTCGGCGTGCGTGTCCCACGAATGGTTGTCGGAGTTCGCGACCTTCGGCCAGATGACCTCCACCACACGCGTCCCGGCTTCCACCAGACGCCGCGCGAGCAGCAGGCTTTGGCCAAAGGTGTTCAGGCCATAAGCCGCGCGCATTTTTTCCGTCTCGCGGTCGATGGCAAAGGCGTCGCGCGCCTTGCCGCTCGTGATGAGATCGAGCGCCTTTCCGTAGTATTCGTCGAGGTGGTAATTCTCCACCGCCTTATCAATGTCCGGCATCGTCTGCTCGATGGACTGCCGCAGCGACGCCCGCCTTTTGAGCCGCATGGCGAAGACATCGGGCCGCAGGTTCAGGTCATCCACGCGGATGCGGTTCATCTTCGTCATGTCCATGTCATCGCCGTCGGGAAAGAGCGTGTAGGGATCGAAACCCTTGCCGAGAAAGCCCGCGGTGCCGCCCTTGCCGACGACGTTACTTTCCTGCAAAGGCCGCGGCAGCATGACGAACGGCAGCATCGGCTCGGTCGGCGGTTTCAGCCGGATGATGTTCGAGCCGAAGTTCGGATAATCCTTCGCGTTCGGCGGTTCGAGCTGACCGCTCGGAGAGACCTTGTCCGTCGTGTAGCCCGTCATGATCTGGTAAATCGCCGCCGTGTGATTGAAGAGCCCGTTCGGCGTGTAGCTCATCGAGCGGACCATCGTCAGCTTGTCATTGATCTGCGCGAGCTTCGGCAGAACCTCGGTGAAGTTGATACCCGGAATCTTCGTCGGGATGTTCTTGAACGAGCTGCGGATTTTGTCCGGCACGTTTTCCTTCGGGTCCCACAAATCGAGGTGCGACGGCCCGCCCTGCAGATAGACCATGATGACCGACTTCGCCTTGCCCCAGCCCGGCCCGCCCTTCGCCGCCGCGGGTGCCGGAGTTTCCGCGCGCAGTTTGAAAAGCGAGCCGAGCGTGAGCCCCATGATGGCCGAGCCGCCGACGCGGATGATGTCGCGGCGCGAAACGCCGAGGTGGGCGTCGCAAAGATCGCGACCGGGTTGTCCTGAGATGCGGAGCATAATGGTGGGGATGAGTGGGCGGGAAAGTAACCGATGCTGCGGCGAATTGTTAGCGCCTTCGTCCGTATGCGGCATTGGCGGTGCTGGAGCTGCGGAAAGCAATTGCTCGCGGGCCAGTCAGCGTTTATTTGCCGGGCGATTCCAGTCTGTTTCTCCATTTCATGTTCCTGCACGGATTCCTCCCCGACCCACTCAATGACAGCCCGCGCCGCCGCATGCCTTGGGCGTTGGGCTTCCTCGCAGTCGCGCTTTGCTCGCCAGCGCGGGCGACGCCGCCGGTCTATGACCATGTGGTCATCGTCATGGAGGAAAACGAGAACTACAGCTCGATCATCGGCAACACGTTGGAAGCGCCCTACATTAACACGCTGGCCAATAGCGGCGCGCTTTTCACGAACATGCGGAGTGTCACCCACCCGAGCCACCCGAACTACCTCGAGTTATATTCCGGCAACAATCAAGGCGTGACCGGCGACGGCAATCCCAGCAATACGCCCTTTTCCACGGCTAATCTGGGCGCGGCACTGCGGGCCGCCGGACGCACTTTTACCGGCTATGCCGATGGCCTGCCCTCGGCGGGCGACATTGTTTCGGACAATACTTTCAACGGTTACGTGCGCCGGCATTGCCCTTGGGTTTGGTGGATCACCGCCACGATGCCGACGCCGGCCAACCGTCTTCCGCCCAGCGTGCATCAGCCTTTTACGGCCTTCCCCACGAACTTCACCCAGTTGCCCACGGTGGCTGTCGTCGTGCCGAGCAATCCGCACAACATGCACGACGGCTCGATCATCGACGGCGACAACTGGCTCCGGGTGAATCTCGGTGCCTATGCCAGCTGGGCACCCACCCACAACAGTCTCCTCGTGGTGGTGTGGGATGAGGACTATTTTCAAATCGGCACGCTGGATCAGGTGCCCATGATTTTCATCGGGACCAACGTGCGCAATGGCGCCAATGCGGGTGCGTGGACGCTGCACAATCTCCTGCGCACGCTGGAGGACATGTACTCCCTGCCGCACGCCGGCAGCGCGGCTTCGGTGGCCGCGATCACCGGCTCGTTCTTAGGGGAAAAAAGTGTGGTTTCGCGGCGCTTCCGGTACGGTGTGAACGGCTACACCGGCCTGCACGACACCATGCTCGATGGGGCGAACCCCAGCACGGCCAACGGCAGCGCCACGTCGCTCAATGTGTGGGGAGCCTCTCCGGCGGCCCAGTCGCTGGTGCGCTTCGAGAGTCTTTTCGGCGCGCTGAGCACTCAGGTGCCGGCGACCGCTACTATCGTCTCGGCCAAACTCGCGCTGGTGACAGGCTCGGCAAATCCTTCAGCGAGCACCATGAACCTGCACCGCATGCTGCTGCCGTGGACGGAAAGCAGCACTTGGAATTCTTTCACCGGCGGCGTGAGCACGGACGGCGTGGAGGCGCTCGCTGCCCCGGAATTCACCGCAGTCCCGACTTACTCTTCCACCGCGACGACCTTCGATGTGACCGCTTCCGCGAAGGCCTGGCAGGGCGGGACGGCGAACAACGGCTGGACGGTGCAAAGCACGGGCTTGGACAGTTGGAGCTGGTATTCACGAGAGGGCACTTCCCCGCCAACGCTCGATATTTCCTACATTCTGACCGACACGCTCGCCGTTTCCACCAGCGCGCTCACCGTCGCGCCGGGCGGCACGCTGGCCTCTTTTACCGTCACGCGCAGTGGCGACGGCGTGGGCGCGGTCGCCGTGAACTTTGCCACGGCGGACGGCACCGCCCAAGCCGTTTCGGACTACGACGCCACCAGCGGGACGCTCTCGTGGGCGAGCGGCGAATTGGGCGCGAAGACCGTGCAAATTCCGATCACCGCAGACTCCACGGTCGAGGGAAACGAATCCTTCAGCGTCGTGCTGAGCGGCCTCACGGGGCTGGCGACTTTCACCAGCGGCAGCACCGTCGCCGTCATCATCGCCGAACCGCCAATCGACATTTGGCGATTCCAAAAATTTGGCATTGATGCCAACGGCCCCGCCGCCGCGAATGCCGCCGATCCCGATCGGGACGGCGTAGTCAATCTGGCTGAGTACGCCTTTCTCGCCGACCCACACGACGGCTTCGCCACCGCCAACGCGCCGGACGTGAGTGCGGCGAGCGGAGCCCTCGCACTGACTTTCCGCCGAAACCTGAGCGCCACCGATCTCACCTACACGGTGCAGGTCAGCGACGATCTCGCGGCCTGGCACGACGGCTCGACCTACAGCGCGACTGGCACGACCGCGTCGAATGGTTACACGACGGAAACCAGCCGCACCCCTTTCTCCGGCTATGAAATCATCAGCGTGCGCGACAACGCGCTGCTCTCCGCGGGGACCCCGCATTTCATCCGCCTCCAACTCACGCTCAGTCCGTGATGCAGCCTACGCCAGAATCTTTTTGATCACATTCCCGCTCACATCCGTGAGCCGGAAGTCGCGGCCTTGGAAGCGGTAGGTGAGGCGTTTGTGGTCGATGCCGAGGAGGTGCAGCATCGTCGCGTGGAGGTCGTGGACTTCCACCACGTCCTCGACGGCGCTGTAGCCAAAATCGTCCGTCGCGCCGTGCGAGATGCCGCCCTGGATGCCCGCGCCCGCCATCCAAATGGAGAAGCCGGCGATGTGGTGGTCGCGTCCAGTGCCTTGCGACATCGGCGTGCGGCCAAACTCGCCGCCCCAGATGACCAGCGTGTCTTTCAGCATGTCGCGCGCTTTCAAATCCTGGATGAGCGCGGCGCTCGCACGATCGACCTCCGCGGCTTTGGTCTTGATGTCGTCCTTGATGTTGCCGTGGTGGTCCCAGTCCTTGTGGTAGAGCTGGATGAAGCGCACCCCGCGCTCCGCGAGCCGCCGTGCGAGGAGGCAGTTCGACGCGAAGGAACCGTCGCCCGGCTGGCAGCCG
This sequence comes from Chthoniobacter sp., assembly GCA_043758435.1. Classification (GTDB taxonomy): domain Bacteria; phylum Verrucomicrobiota; class Verrucomicrobiia; order Chthoniobacterales; family Chthoniobacteraceae; genus Chthoniobacter. The sequence goes on along the minus strand of JAYVNN010000118.1, from coordinate 1,683 downwards.
TACAGCTCCAGAGCGCTCGCCGGTTCGCCGCTCACGTCGATGAGTTCCGGCACGCTCGCCTGCATTTGAAACGCCATCTCGTACTGCGCGATCCGCGTGGCGATTTCCGGGTCGTCCGTCAGTTCGTTCGTCGCACGGTTGATCGTGTTCACCGCCTCAATGACCTCGTGCTGCGCGTCGCGCGAGACACCCGCGGGGTTGCTCAGGTATAAAACCGGGTCGCCTTTTCCACGGAGCTGCACGCCCTGGAAACGCGACGGCAGAAAGCCCGCCGACCACTGGCGAGCGGCGATGGGCTGGTTCTGTCCGCCTTTGCCATGCGACGTGAGCACCACGAAACCGGGGAGATTTTCCGCCTCGCTGCCGAGTCCGTAAGTCGCCCACGCGCCCATCGCGGGCCGGCCCGAGATCATCGTGCCGGTGTTCTTAAAGCAGTGCGCGGGATCGTGGTTGATCGCCTCGGTGGTCATCGAGCGGATGATGCAGATGTCGTCCGCGACCGCGCCGATGTGCGGGAAAAGCTCCGAGATTTCCGCGCCGCATTTCCCGAATTTCTGGAAGTCGTACTGCGGCCCGAAACATTTCAGCGCCTGCCCCTGGAGCTGCGCGATCTGCTTCCCCTTGGTGATGGATTCAGGCATCGCCTGCCCGCTGAGTTCGCGCAGCTTCGGCTTGAAATCGAACGTCTCCAGGTGCGACGGCCCGCCCGCCATGCAGAGGTAGATCACCCGCTTCGCCTTCGCGGGAAAATGCAGCGGATTGACGACGCCCGGCCATTTGTCCGGCGCGGCACCGAGCAGCCCCGGCTGAAGCAGCGAGGCGAAACCGAGCGCGCCCAGCCCGCGCGAAGCGCGTCCGAGAAAAGCGCGGCGGGTGAGCTGCTGCGCGTGGAATTGGGCGAGGTCATTCATGGATTTGGAATGGAGCGCGGAGGCGGAGTTCCGGGGAGCGCACGCGTCCCGCGTGCTGGTTTCGGCGTCCCGCCGAAACGAACTTCGCGCGGCGCGTGGAGTGATTGGACGCGCTCTCCGAATTCCACGCACTGGGAAGTTCGCGAAGGCGGGGACGCCTTTGCCAACACGCGGGACGCGTGTGCTCCCCGGAGTCCGCTACGAGCGGGTGATGGTTTCATGGAGGTTCAGGATGACGCGCGCCACGCTGGTCCACGCGGCGAGTTCGCTGACGTTCACGTCTTTCGCGACGGGCGCGAGGCCGGCTTTCAGGAGCTGCTCGGCGGCGGGGGCGTCGTTCGCGTAGAGCGCGAGGTGTTTGCCGAAAAGGGTCAGCGCGACCTTCAGCTCATCCGCGCGCGGCGCGCGCCCGAGCGCCTGGCGGTAGGCCCAGGCGATGCGCTGCGCGGTGTCGTCGCCGCCCTCGCGCACGATGCGGGCCGCGAAGATGCGGGCGGCTTCCACGTAGGTCGGATCATTGAGCAGGGCGAGCGCCTGCTGCGGGATGTTCGAGCGGGTGCGCTCGGCGGTGCATTCCTCGCGGCTCGGCGCATCGAAGGCGAGCAGGCTGGGCTGCAAATACGAGCGCTGCCACCAGGTGTAGAGCCCGCGCCGCCATTGGTCTTCACCCGTCTCGGCGTGCCATTCGCGCAGGGGAAAGTTCAGGTTCTCCCAATAGCCCGCGGGCTGGTACGGCTTCACGCTCGGCCCGCCGATTTTCCGCACGAGCAGG
>JAYVNN010000117.1:0-6031 GCA_043758435.1 Chthoniobacter sp. | reverse complement strand
TGGTCGCGGTTGGGCCGCGAGGCGTTGCCGAAGTACATCGAGACGCCGTGCTGCACGACGCGGTACTGCTCGAGGATTTGGTCGAGGATGTGCAGCGGGCGGCCCGCATCGATCATGTAGTTTTCGGAGATGATCTCGAACCAATCGACGACCGGTTTTTTCTCCAGAATGTGCGCGTAGTGCGGGATGCGCAGACCGAGGCCGACCCCGTAGGCGGTGAAGGCGTTGAAGCGGTTGGCAGGCACGATGGGGAATGACGAAAACTGAATGGCGAGGCGGAGACGAAACAGGGCTCCGGTCACGAATGACCGGAGCCCCGGAATTTCAGGTCAATTACTTTTTCTCGACGGGCTTGCCGTCTTTGATCGCGCAGCCGCCCTTGCCTTTGCAGGTGTTCTTGCCGGCGCAGCCGCCGTCGCCGGACTTGCAGCCGCCTTTGCCTTTGCAGGTGTTTTTACCCGCGCAGCCGTGGTCGGCGTCAGGCTTCTTCTCGTCGGCGAGCACGCCGGCGGTGGTCACGGTTTTGCCGGGCTGGTTGGAGGTCGCGGCATTGAGCTTGGCGACGAGGCCGCCGGAGAGAATCCCGGCGAGGGCAGCGCCGGCGAGCAGCGCTTTGGTGGTGGATTGACGTTTCATGGTTCTGTTTTTTTTGGTTTGTTTTTGTTTTCCTGCCCGCTCCCGGTTCCGAGACTTTCGGAGGAGAGCGGACAAAAAGGGTTGTCGAAGAATGCGGTGAGGCTCAGACGGCGGATGCGGGGAATTTATTCCGGGAGAAAATCGGTCGCGTCAGTTTCTAATGCGATCGAGTTCTTGAATTAGCGCGGCTGGGGTGATGGCGTCGAGCACCAAAGGCTCGGTTTCGCCGGGGCGGTAGAGCACGTAAAGCGGCACGCCGATGCGCCCGAATTTTTTCAGCGCCGGCGTCACCACGGGGTCGTCCGTGTTGGTCCAGTCGGCACGCAGGGCGAGGATTTTCTTCTCGCGAAACTTCGCGCCGACCGCGTCCGTGGCGAGGACGAGGCGTTCGTAGGCTTTGCAGTTGATGCACCATTCCGCGGTGAAATCGACGAAGACCGCGCGGTTGGCCGTGCGGGCTTTCGCGAGACTTTCCTCGGAGTACGCCTCCCACTCGATGCTGCCGGTTTTCCAATGCTGTCCGGCGCTGGCGACCGGGCGGACGGCGTGCAGTTTTCCGTCGAGAAAAAGGAAGTAGGCCCCGACCGGCAGGAGGAGCAGAGCCACGCGGCGCGCGGCGGATTCGTGCCACAGGCCGAAGAGCCAGCAGGCCAGCGCGAGCACGAGCAGGAACCAGCTCATGCCGGCCACGGCCTCCGCGCCGCGCAGGGCGAGCACGGTGAAAAGCCAGACCGCCACGGCGAGCATGACGAAGCCCATGAGCTGCTACACGCGCTCCATCCACAGCCCCGGCCGGGGCACGTAGCGCAGCCATGCGGGCCGCGCGGTGAGCAGGAAAAACGGAGTGCTCATGCCGGCGGCGATGGCGAGGAAAAGCAGGAAGATGACGGGCGTCGTCTGCGTGGTCGCGTAGCTCAGGCTGGTGGCGAGAAACGGCGCGGTGCAGGAGGTGCCGAGCAGCGTGGTGAACAGGCCGTGGAGAAACGCGCCGCCGTAGCCTTCGCGCCGCGACAGCTCGCTGAGCCGCGATTCCGCGCCGCCGAGCGTGACCTCGAAAACGCCGAGCAGGCTGAGCGCGAAGACGAAGACCAGCGCGATCATGCCCGCGAGCAGGTACGGGTTTTGAAACTGGTAGCCCCAGTTGAACGCGAGCTTCAGCCGCGCGACCGCGGCGGCGAGGCCGAGGAAGAAAGTGAAGACGCCCGCATTGAACGCCAGCCCGAGGCGGAAGACGCGCGCGGGCGCCTCGCCGGCTTGGTTCACGAAGCCGAAGATTTTCAGCGCGATGACGGGCAGCACGCACGGCATCACATTCATAATCAGGCCGCCGAGAAAGGCGACGAGCAGCTTCCAGAGCAAGCCACCATCAGGCTTTGCGGGCAATGCTGTCGCGACGGGTGCGGCTGGCGCGGTCGCATCCGCGGCGATCAGCCAGCCTTGGCGCGGCTCGCCTTTTTTCTCGATGGCGAGCACGCCGCGCCACGGCAGATTCACCGCGCCGCCCTCGGCGATGGGGAAGGTGACCGTGCGCGAACCGTCCGCTGCCACTTCACCGGCCTGCGGATGACCCGGCTTCACTCCCCGCGGCGGCAGCGGAAAAAATTCGGCGGCGTATTCCTTGCCCAGCCCGGTGATCGTCAGCGAAAAAGCGTCCGCTTTGCTCCGGTCCCACTTCACCGGAAACGGCGTGCCGTCTTCGCGCGGAAGCTGCGCGTTCCATTTCGCAAACAGTTCCGCATTGGCCGCCGCAGGTTTTTCACCTGCGAGCGTGAGCGTGAGCGCGGCGGCACCCTGCTCGCATTTTTTCGGACTGCACATCTGCCAGCTCACCTTCGCTTTGATGGCGACTGACCCTGCGGGCAGCGTGGCTGGCGGGGTGATCTCCGCGATGAGCAGCGTCTCGCCGGTGTAGATGTAGTTGAGGGAATCCGCCGCGTCCGTGTGCGAGACCGGCAGCGGCCAGCGCAGCGCACCCGCGGTGAAGCCCGGCGGCAGCTCCCACTCGATCACGGTCGGTGTTCCGAGGTCGCCGAAATACTGCCAGTAAACGTCCCACTCGGGCGCGATGTCGAATTTCACTCCGGCGAGAAATGGCTGTCCCGGCGCGAGCGCCGTGGTGTCTGCCACGAGCGTGACCGTGACGGCCCGCACCTTCTGCGAGTCCTGTGCGGATGCGCTGCCGCAAAATGTGAGCAGACAAATGAAGGCGGACGAAAACCAGCGGCGGAGATTCATAGGCGGCGGAAAGGCTACACGATCCCGCGCGCGGATGCGTTATTTTTGCGCGATCCCGGCTACGGCTGGGTCGTGAGCGTGCGGTAAAACGCCGCGCCCGCGGGCGGGGTCGGATCGGTGAAGGGGAGCAGCCCGTCGTCGCCCGCGGGGAGCGTGAGCAGCGTGCTCCAGCCGAGCGGATCGCGGAGGTCGAGGCTGCGCTGGATCGCGGAGCTTTGGAGCGGTGTGCCGGGGAAAAGCACGTCCACTTTTCCATCGGGTCGGAGGGCGAGCGTGGTCTGGCGCGCGAGGCTGGGCGGCGCGGTGGTGACGGTGGCGCTGACCGTGCCGGTGACGCTGCCGCCGAAGCCATCCGCGAGGGTGACGGTGAACGTGTCCGCGCCGAGAAAACCGGGCGCGGGCGTGTAGGTCGCGCCGGCGGCGGCGAGGCTCACCACGCCGCCTTGCGCGCTGGCGGGGCTCGCGGCGGTGAGCGTGAGCGCGTGGCCGTCGAGGTCCGCGCCTTTCGCCACGAGCGCGGCGCGCGGCAGCAGATCGGGCGTGTCTTTTTGCGTGGTGAAAGCGAAGCCGCCAAAGGTGGGCGCGTGGTTCACCGTGAGGACGGCGGCGAGGCTGGTGGTGGCGGCGAGATTCGCGCCGGTGACGAGGACATCGTACGCGCCCGCCTGCGCGAAACTGACGGCGCTCAGATCGAGCCACGGATCGGTCGCGCCGGGGATGGCCGCGCCCTGGAAACGCCACTGGCAGGTGAACGGCCCCGCGCCACTCGCGGCGACCGCGAGCGTGGTGCTGCCGCCGGGGCTGACGGTGCGTGCAGTGGGCTGCATGACCAGCACGGGCGCAGGGCCGGTGGCCGTGCCGCCGGGGCGGACGAGGACGTAGAGATTGCGCTTGGTGAAGCTGGTCGCGTTGCCCGTGTAGGTCCAGTCGGGCTGCTGCGTGCCGCCCTGCCCGGCGGTGCCGGCGTTGGGGTTGCTGCCGATGCCGGTGGCGCTCGTCTGGTTCACGTTCGAGCCCCAGTTGTTGAGCGCAAAAAGGGTCTGTCCCGCGGCGTGATTGTGGACCTGCATGCAGCCGCGTCCGCCCGCGATCATGGTGTCGCCAAAGTCATCCAGCGTGTCGCTCGCACCGGCAATGCCGAGCGCATTGGCGGGCGCGTAATCGCCGCCCCCAAACTCGATATTTCCACCCGCGAGATCGCTGCCGGTGACGATGCTCGCGACATTCGACGCGACATTCAGGTGCGCGACGTTTTGCTGAAATGGCGTGGCGGTGACGCCGAGCGTGGGCACGCCCACTTTCGCGAGCTGGCTGGTGTGGCGGTCAAAGGACGCATAGACCCACTGGCCGTCGAGTTCGAGGAGGTAGGCCACGCGGTCAAAGAGCTGCTCGCCGTAGCGCGATTCGTCGATGCTGTAGGGGATGGGATTCGTGTTCCACTGCGGCGTGGTCGTGGGGATCGCGACTTGGTACACGAGCCGGTAGCCCGCGGCCTCGGGGACATGGGCGAGCACCGGCGGCGGGGCGGCAGCGGTGAAAGAAACGGACGCGCCGGGCAGGATCAAATTCGCCGCCTGCGAGCGGTCGCGCACGCCGGAGAGGCCCACGGAATAAGCCGCGCCGGGCGTTTGCGCGCTGGTCGTGAGGGCGATTTCCTTTTGCCCGCTGAGCAAAGCCGCGCCCGTGACGGTGAGGCCGGGGATGGTGAAATTCGCGGGCGTGGCGGCGGTGTCGGCCACGGGTTCGTCGAAGGTCACGGTCAGGCGGTTGAGCATGCTGGAGCCCGTGGCGGCGAGCGGCACAGGGCCGGTGACATCGCTGTTTCCCGGCAGCACGAAGACGTGGAGGACGCGGTGGGAATAGACCGCGGAGTTGTCGGCGAAAGTCCAGTCGGGCGAGCCGCCGGGCTGGTTGCCGAGGCCGAGGCCGAAGCCATTGCTGCCGCTCGCCGTGCCCCAGTGGTTGAAGGCGAAAAGCGTCTGTTGCGCGGCACTGTCGTGGTTGTGAACCTGCATCGAGCCGTAGCTGCCGCCGCCCACGCGGGTGTCGCCGAAATCGTAGGCCGTGGCGCTCGCATTCGGCACGCCGGCGGCATTGCCCGGCGTGTAATCGCCTGGCCAGAACTCGATGTTTCCCCCGCCCAAGCCGGTGCCCTGAACGATGCCCGCGACGTTCGAGACGACATTGAGGTTCGTCACATTTTGCTGAAAAGACGCGCCCGACGCCGCGGTGGGCACGCCGATTTTTCCGATGTCGGTGGTGAACGCATCCATCGAGGTCCAGACGAATTTCGGCGTGGCCGTGCCGGTCGGGAGTTCGAGGTAGTAGGCGACGCGCGTGAAGGTGCCGACATCGGCGCTGTGGTTCGCCGAATAGACGAGGCTGTTCACGTTGCCGCCTGCAGGAATCGGCAGCGAATAGACGAGCTGGTAGCCGGCGGACTCGGGCACATTCGCGGTCACGGCCAAGGGCGTGGCGGCGGGCAGCACGAGGACGTGCAGGATGCGCCGCGTGTAGGCGGCGGCGTTCGCGGCGGCGGTCCAGTCCGTGCCGCCATTCACGGGCGCGGCGGCGTTGCCAATGCCGACATCGAGCGTGCTGCCGTCGGTGCCGAAATGATTCACGGCCAGCACGGTCTGGGCGGCGTCGTGATTGTGAATCTGCATCGAGCCGTAGCCCGCGCCAGGCGAGAGCGTGTCGCCGAAATCGAAATTCACCGCGTTCGCGTTCGGCACGGCGGCGGCGTTGGCGGGCGTGGCATCGCCGGGCCAGAACTCGAGGTTGCCGCCGGTCGCGGTCGTGCCGCTCACCACGCCCGCGACATTCGAGAGCACGCTGAGGTTCGTCACGTTTTGCTGAAAGACCGCGCCGCTCGCGAGCGTGGGGATGCCCAGCTTGGCCTTGCTGATGGTGAAGGCGTCCATCGCGGCCCACACGTACTGCGCGGGCTGGCCGGCCTGCTGGAGTTCGAGGTAGTAGGCCACGCGGCTGAAGAAGCCCCGCGCCGCGCGGTCATCGAGCGTGTAGGCGCTGCCGGAGGCGTTGAAATTTCCCGCTACCGGCAGCTCGACCGTCGCCACGAGCTGATACCCGCCCGCCGCCGCGCCGACATTCGCCACGATTTCCGCCGGCAGCGAGGGAGCGCCCACGGCGATGCTGG
>JAYVNN010000116.1:0-6032 GCA_043758435.1 Chthoniobacter sp. | reverse complement strand
GGGATTAAAACCCCGGCTTTTTTCCGGTGACGGTGCCGATGGGCGGCAGCTTGGTCTTCTCCTGGAGCTTGGCCAGTTCGTCCTTCGCCGCGGCGGCCTGGGCTTTGGCGGCGGTGAGTTCGGTTTCGAGGGTGGCGAGCTTGGCCTCGGTGTCGGCGAGCTTCTTTTTCATCTCGTCGGCCTCGGCGGTCTGCTTGGTGGTGGCCTCGCCTTTCTCGGCCATCTGCTTCTGCGCCTCGGCCTGGTCGGCGGCGAGTTTGACGGCGGCTTCCTTGGCCATGGCGAGCTGACCGGTGGCGTCGTCGAGCTGCTTTTGCGCGGCGGCGGCTTCGTCGCGCACGTTGGCCATGGCGGCGGTGGCGTTCTCCGCGCCTTGCAAGGCGGTGGCGGCGGAAGCGAACGCGGACTCGGCCTTGTTGTAGTAAGAAACGGTGGAGACAGCGAGGCCGATGATGATCACGAGCATGATGAGCTTCATGGAAGTTTTATCCGGGACGCGGCGCGCGTTGGCAACGGGTTTTTTCCGCCGGTTGTCTTTCGGCGGAGTTGGGGCAAAGTGCGCGCCTTTTCCATGATAGACGCCTTCCTTTTCGACATCGGCAATGTGCTCCTGCGTTTCGACTTTGCGCTCGCGCTGCAAAAGCTCGCGGCGGAGAGCGCGGTGCATGATCCGGCGGCGGTGCTCGGGCGGATCGAGCGGGTGAAGGAGCAGTACGAGGACGGGAGCATCGGCCGCGCGGAATTCCTCGCGGAGACGCGCGCGGTGCTGGGCTACCGGGGGACGGAGGCGGGGTTCATCGCGGCGTGGGAAGACATCTTCGAGCCGAATGCGCCGATGCTCGCGCTGGTGGAGCGGCTGCACGGGCGGGTGCCGCTCTACCTGCTGAGCAATACGAGCGACATCCACATCGACTACGTCTTCCGCCGCTACCCGGTCTTCGCGCGGTTCGCGGCGGGCACTTACAGCTACGCGGTGCGGGCGTCGAAGCCGGGCGAGGAGATTTACCGGCATGCCATCCGCGCGCATGGGCTGGAGCCGGGGCGCACGTTTTTCATTGATGACCTGCTCCCGAATATCGAGACGGCGCGCGGGCTGGGTTTCCGGGCGCATCACTACCATCACGAGCGGCATGGGGAGCTGGAAAAGGAATTGGCGGCGCTGGGGTACCTGGCGGGGTAAAAGGATCGCGCGGGGTGGCCGCCCCCCGTCATTGCCGGGGGAGCGGCATGTTCGGATGGATGACAAAATATCCGTTTTCTGGCGATGCGAACGTCCGCAGTTAGGGAAAATGCCTGCTTCCAGTGTCGCGGTGTAATGAACCCTCCCAAACGGATGTCATCCTGAGCGGAGCGGAGGCGGAAAGGCGGGCGTAGCGCAGTCGAAGGACCTCGGCGGTGCATTCACGCGCAGCACGTCATCGCACCGCCGGGGTCCTTCGACTCCGTTCCCGCCACCTTCGCTCGCCGGGAACTCCGCTCAGGATGACATGCTCTTTTTGAAATCCACAGTGCTCCACTAGCGATTCTGCTCGCGGATGAGGCGCTGGAAGTCGGCTTCGGGGATCTGGCGGAACCTAAGATCTTCGTTCATAATCAGTCTCTGCCGTCTCCACGGAAACGCGAAGGTGGTCGTTGGTGCCGCGAGGATGATGGTATTCCGGGGCTGTCCCGCAGATTTATGCGGTGGAAAGAAAATCCATTCTGAGACTCCTCCCCCTCGGTTGTGGTATCTCCCGACAAGGAGGTCGTGTTCGCGGAGATACTTGGGAACCAACGCCTCGAACGTCGGCGGAAGCTGTCCCTCGTGATCTTCGGCGTAGGCGGGGAACGCCTTCCCGAGCAGCCATCTTGAGTGGGAGTTGAACAGACTCGCGATGAATGCGGGAGGCCACAGCGTGCTGGAATGGAGTGCGGCCAGCAGAAGGACGATGACAGTGCAGGTGATGAGGCGTCCGCGGGAAGGGCGCTTTGACCCCGATAGCGGCCCGGCTTCGGGTTGAGACTGGAGGGTTTCGCTCATGGGGGAGAAGGGCTGCGCGCCGGTGGTGCGCTGCTATTTCAGGGGCCGCGCGACGAGGATGCCGGCTTCCGTTTTGAAATGCTCCAGATACCCGCTGAGCCGCTGGTCGAGGATGACTTTGCCGGCGTTGTGCGGGGCGCTGGCGTGCATGAAGTGGAGGATGCCGTCGGGGGTGCGGAGGGCGAGGCCGACGTGGGAGGTGCCGATGTAGTTACCGTCGTGCGAGCAGATGGAGATGATGTCGCCGCTCTGGAGCTGGGCTTCGATGGAGGGGACGAGGCGTTTGGGGATGTAGTAAAAGGGGGTGGCGGCGATGCGGGCTTCCATGCGGGCGATGCCGGCGCGGATTTCGGGGCTGGCGCGCATCTGACGGTAGCTTTTCCAGGCGCGCTGCATTTCCACGGCGCTGTGGGAGGCGCGGATGCCGCCGAGCTGGCGGGTGAGGTCGCGGACGAGGCCGCGGGCGGCGTTGTCCTGGAGCCAGTCTTCGAGGTAGTGGAGGCGGGTGAGGTAGCCGTCGCAGTGGCCGCCGCGGTAGCGGTCGAGCTCGATGTAGTTCAGCAGGGTTTGCGGCGTCCAGTTGGCGCGCGGCTCGTCGAGCATGCGGGCGAGGGCGAGGGCGGTCTCGAAGAAGGTCCAGCAGTCGAGGCCGGTGAAGTTGACGGAGGGGGCTTCGAGGCGGTCGTCGAGTTCGAGGGTGAAGCCTTTGTATTTGGTGCCGATGAGGGCGCGTCCGCAAAGGGCGATGCGCTGGCCGATGGGCTGGCCGACGGCGGCTTCGAGGCGGGGGAGGAGGGCGTCGAAGCGGTCGCGCCCGGTGAAGACGGTGGCGAAGGGGAGGCCGTGGAAGGTGGCGGGCTCGGCGGGCGCGGCGGCGGCGGTGGGGAGGAGGACGGCGGGCTCGGCGGCGCGGAGGGGGAGGGCGAGGGCGAGGAGGAAAAGGAGCGGGCGCATGGGTCTTCTTCTACTTCTACATCTTCTTCATCATCCTGCCTTTTTAAGAAAAAAGATGCAGGAGGTGGCGGCTGGCAGCACAGCGGGACGCCTGTGCTACGGGACGATGCCTTTGAAATACAGCACCGTGGCGTTGGGGGCGTCCTTGGCATTGGCCCACGCGGCGCGGGGCCGGGCGTCGGTGCCCATGAGGCGTTCGTGGGTCCAGACTTTGGGCTCCTTGAAGCCGGTGGTGAGCTTGTTGTTTTTCCAGTTGAGGGTCTCGGTCATCTGGTAGCGCATGTCGCCGGCGTCGAGGATGGTTTTGCCGTCGCGCACCACGCGGAGGGAAAGCCACGCTTCGCCGCCGCCGCCGCCTTTGTCTTTGACGATGGCGGTGAGGACGTCGCCTTTGACGATGGGAAACTGGCCGCTCTCGACCTGTTTGTAGTTGTTGCCGGCGAGGATTTCTTTGCCGTTGAGGAAGAGGGTGAATTCGTCGTCGGCCACGGCGAAAACCTGGAGGCCGCCGGTGGTGGCGGGCAGGGTGGTGGTGGCGGGCGCGACCGAGGCAGTGTTGGGGCTTTTGACGAAGATGCCGAGGGCGTTGACTTCGTTCCCGGCAGCACCGTAGAGGCCGACGATGGGCTGGCCGCCGGCATCGAGCCGCTTTTGCCCGCCGCCGGTGCCGCCGAGCCATTCGCTGAGGTAGCTGTCGGCGGGATCGAGGGCGGCCCCGCGCACTTTCATGAAGACGAGTTGGAAGCCATCGATGACCACGCCGCCGCGGGCTTGGATGGCACCAACGGCGTAGCCGGGTTTGGCGTCGAGACGCTGGCTCTGGCCGGTGGCGGTGCCGTGCATGTCGCCCATTTTTTTCCCACCGCCGGGGAGGAAATAAACCGGACGCACGGAGGTGATGACGGGCTTGCTGTTCCACTTGCCGACGGTGTAATCGAAGCCGGACAGGATGGCGCCAAGAGGGGCGAGGTCGCGGTAGGGTGTGCCCCAATTTTTGTTGGCGCCGCCGGCCACGGGGGTGCTGAGGATGGTGGGATCGAAAACGGTCGGTTCGAGCGGGGCGGCGGGGGTCGGCGGATCTTCGGGCATCTCGGGCGTGGTGAGGCCGGTGGTTTCGGGTGCGGTGGGAGTGCCAAAGACATTGACGGCGACCTTCGGCGGCGGCGGGATTTCGCGGCGGACGATGAGGCCGAGTTCGCTGATGGCGGTGTCGGCTTTGCCATAGATGCCGACGATGGCGCGGGTGTCGGTGCGGAGGACTTTGGCGGGCTCGGTGCTTTCGCCGCCAAACCATTTCGTGGTGTAGCGCTCGCTGGGATCGAGCGCGCCGTTTTCATACCGCGAGAAGGTCACGCGGAAGGCCTCGAGGCCGCTGCTGCCGCGGGCCTCGAGGGCGGAGATGGCAAAGCCGGGGCGGGCTTCGAGGACGGTCGCGGGGTTGCCGGGCCGGAGCGTGCCGCGGAGGGTGCCGTGGGCTTTGCCGGCGGGGCGGACGAAAAGCGGGGTGAGGGACTCGACGAATTTCGCGCCCTCGGCCGTGGTGCCCAGGGTGTATTCGAGGCCGATGAGCACGCCGTTGTCGGGGCCGAGGTCGTGGAAGGCGCGGCTGGTTTCCTTGCCCGCGCCGACGGACGGGGTTTTCAAATAGACGCCGTCGGGCAGGAGCGTGGGCGGTGTGTCATCCACGGGAGCTTTCGTGATCGGCACGGGCGTGGCTGGGCCGCGCACCGGCGCGGGTGTGGCCGGGGCCGGAGTGGCGGGCACGGGCGTGGTCGCGGCGGGTTTGGGGACGACGGTTTTGTCCGGCACGCCGAAAAAGTCCGCCGCGCCCAGTGCGTTGTCCGTCGTGAGCAGTGCGGCCAGGAAAATGGGAATAATCACCTTCATCATGCGGACTGGTATGGCACAGCGCGCGGCGTGCGCCAAGCGGCGGAGTGTAAATGATTTGTCAGGCGAAATGCGGGCACGGCGGAGCATGGTCATGGGATGCACCGGGAAGACGCGCGAACGCCCGGTTTTCTTACAACTTTTTTCGCCCGCCGCTCAAATCCACGCGCCCGCGGGGATCACGCCGCCCTTGGGCACGACCACGATGCCGTCGCGGATGTAGTAGCCGTCGCCGTCGAAATTCTCCGGCTTGCCGTCCGGGGTGATGACCACGCCATCGCCGACGCGCGCGTTTTTGTCGATGATGGCGTGGTCAATGACGCAGTTTTTGCCGATGCCGAGGTCGGGGTTGTTGCCGCGCGAGGCCTGGTCGGCGTCGTAAAAATCCGCGCCCATGACGATGCTGTCGCGGATGGTGGTGCCGCTCTTGATGAAGCTGCGGATGCCGACCACGCAGCGCTCGATGTGGGCGTCGTCGATGATGCAGCCGTCGGAGATGATGGCGTGGCGGATGGTCGCGCCGTTGATTTTACTGCCGGGGAGGAAACGCGCATGCGTGTAGATGGGCGTGACGGTGTCGAAAAAATTGAAGTCCGGCACGGGTTTCGTGAGCTGGAGATTCGCGTCGAAAAACGCGCGGATCGTGCCGATGTCCTCCCAGTAGCCCTGGTAGATGTAGGCGTGGACGCGGAATTTTTTCAGCATGTCGGGGATGACGTGTTTGCCGAAATCCACGAAGTCATTGTCGAGCGCCTGCACGAGCACTTCGCGGTTGAAAATGTAGATGCCCATCGACGCCTGAAACAGCTCCACGCCGGGCTCGCGGCCCAGCTCTTTGAGCAGCGCAGGCGGGATGCGCATGGCGTCGAGCACGGCGGGGTCTTTCGGCTTTTCCTCAAAGCGCACGACCTTCCGGTTTTCGTCGGTGTGCATGAGGCCGAAGTCTTTGGCCGGTTCGCGCGCCACGGGGAGGGTGGCGAGGGTCATGTCGGCCTTCGTCTCGATGTGCTGCTTGAGCATCTCGCGGAAGTCCATGCGGTAGAGCTGATCGCCGCTGAGGATGACGAAATACTCGTACGGGTACTGGAGGAAATCGCGGAGGTTCTGGCGCACGGCGTCGGCGGTGCCCTGGTACCAGCTCGTGTCCGTGGGCGTCTGCTGCGCGGCGAGG
>JAYVNN010000115.1:0-6052 GCA_043758435.1 Chthoniobacter sp. | reverse complement strand
TCACCGTGCTCGGCGTGGGCATGGACAATCTCAAGGACTCGATGCTCGTGAAACTCGCCGACAAAGGGAACGGCAACTACGGCTACCTCGACACGCTCATCGAGGCGAAAAAACTGCTCGCCGACCAGCTCAGCGGCACGCTCGTGACCATCGCCAAGGACGTGAAAATCCAGGTCGAGTTCAACCCTGCGCAGGTCTCCGGCTACCGGCTCATCGGCTACGAAAAGCGGCTGCTGGCGAAGGAGGATTTCAACGACGACACCAAGGACGCCGGCGAGATCGGCGCCGGCCACACCGTCACCGCGCTCTACGAAATCGTGCCCGCCGGCGGCGACGTGCCGCAGCTCACGAAGGTGGATGAACTCAAGTATCAGCAGCCCGCGGAGGCCGTGATCCGCAAGCTCTACGAGGGCGGCGGGAATGCGAGCAAGCGCGTCTTTGGCGAAGGCGGAAACGCGGCGAGCAAGGAGCTGCTCACCCTCAAGCTGCGCTACAAAGCCCCCGACGGCGACGTGAGCAAGCTCCTCGAATTTCCGCTCACCGACACCGGATCGAAGTGGGAAAACTCCTCGCGCGACTTCCGCTTCGCCGCCGCCGTCGCCGGCTACGGCATGCTCCTCCGCGACTCGCCGCACAAAGGCACCGCGACGTGGAACTCCGTGCGCGAACTCGCCGTCGAAGGCAAAGGCGAAGACGCCACCGGCTACCGCGCCGAGTTCATCGCCCTGCTCGAAAAGGCGAAGGCGCTCACGCGCTGATTGAGTGGGGAGCACAGGCCGCTGGCCTGTCGCGTTCGGTGGCTCGCCGAACGCCCCGAGTATGCTGCCGCGTGATTCGCAGTCGAGACGCCCGTGCGTGGGGTCATTCTCGATGGTGCGCGCCATCATGTTCGGTGTTTCCGGCGGGCCGCCGGCTACGACAGGCCAGCGGCCTGTGCTCCCCGGCACCCGCCGCTTCGCCGCTAACAAACCACGGCCTTCATCCGTCATCCAAATACCGCCATGAAAATCCTCACCGCATATTTCAGCGCCCTTCTTTTTCTCTCCGCACCCGCCTGGCCGCTCGGCATGGACACCGGCACGCAGCCCGCCGTCGCGCAGGACGGCTGGCCGAAGGGCGTGGTCGAACTGGCGAACGATCCGCACCGCGTCTCCGGCTACTGGGTCAACCAGAGCGACGTGTTTTTCTTCGCGGGCGACACCGCGGCGTTCAACGCTTTCCTCGCCCGCTACGCCGCGCTTTCCGGCGAGGAGACGCCGCACATCCTCACCATCGCGCCCGGCCCCGGCGTCACCGGAAAGCTCGGCGAAAAGGAGCCGAAAATTCACTACGAGTGGTTCATGGAAATCACGCGCGCCGGCTGGGACGGCGAGCAGCATTACAACCCCGACCCGAAGATCGACCGTTTCCCCGTGCGCGTGCGGATCACGCTGGCGACGGGCGGCGCGGTCAATCTCCAGGCCGTCGAGCTGTCCGCGAACGTCGATTTGAAAACGAAAAGCGCGGAGGACATCGAGGCGTGGGTCATGCAGCAGCGCGCGTCGCGGATGGAGGCCGAGGCGAAAGCGAAAGCCCAAGCCGAGGCGAAGTGATCGCAGGTTCTTGATCGGTCGCCGCGGGCGCGGAGCCTTGGCGGACGGATGCAGGCTACTTCTTTCTTGGGCGATTCCGGGGAAAATCCGGGCCGATACTATTTTTTCGACGTTAGACTTTTAGGCGAAACGTGGAACGTTTCGCGTCTTCACATCACCATGAAATCGTCTGCCGCCCCCTGCTCCCCCCGCCCCACAATCCCCATGCTGCGCGCCGCCCTGGCGCTCCTGCTCGGGCTGCCCATCGCGGCGAGCGCGGCCACTTTCACCTGGAACAGCACGACGGGAAACTGGAGCGACGGGACGAAGTGGGGCGGGAGCGCGCCGTCGGGGACGAATGCCACGGATGTGCTCGTTTTCGGCGGCGATGTGTCGCTGAACTACACGTCCACCAACAACGTGGCGGTGACGCGTTTCCAGCTCAATCAGCTCACGCTCCAGACGGCGGATTCCCTTTCCTCGGGCAATGACAATTTCCTCAATGGCACCGCCCTCCAACTGACCGGCACGGCTCCGCAGATTTTGGAGAACGGCGCGGGGTTCAGCATTGATGCGCCGATCAATCTCACGGCGACGACGGTGCTGGGCGGGACTTCGACCGGGACGGTGACGATGAATTACGCAATCTCGGGGCTGGCGGACATTGTGAAAAACGGGCCGGGGACGTTCCGCTTCGGGACGCCGTTTGTCAGCCCGGCCACGGGGCCGTCGTCGAATACCTGGCTGGGGCGGCTGACGGTGAGTGCGGGGACGTTTCGCTTTAACAACAACGCGCAGGCCGCACCGACGGCGCTGCGGGCCAACCCAGTGACGATGAGCCCTGGGGCGACGCTGCTTTTCCAAACGAAGGTAACCGACCCCGAATCGTCGGCGCGCATCGGGACGCTGAGCGGCACGGGCGGGCTGGTGCAGGCGCGGGGGCAATTGAGCGGAGCGAATCAGGACAGCCTCGACATCGGCATTCACGCTTTCACGGACGGCGACTTCGCGGGCACGGTGCGGAATACGCGGGTCGGCACGCAAAGCTTGGTGCATCAAACTGGCGTCATCATCGTGCGCGGGACAGCGGTGCAGACGCTGAGCGGGACGCTCGAGGTGGAAAAGGACATGGCCATCGGCGGCAGCGCGACGCTGCGGCTGGCGGGCACGGCGGCGCTGAACCTGCAGGCATCCGGCGCAATCAGCATGAGCGGCGGCACGTTTGTGCTCGACAATGTGACCACGAACAATCCGAACCGGCTCCGCGACGGCACGGCGACGAGCACCGGGGTGGATGTGATCGGCGGCGGCACTTTCTCGCTGGTGGGGAATGCGGCGGGCACCTCCGAGACGGTGTCGCGGATCCAACTCGGCTCCACCGCCAACCCGCGGTCCGGCGCGCTGACCGTGAGCGTGACGCACAATGCGGGCGCGAGTGCGGCGACGGCGATTAGCTTCCAGGCCTACACGCGCGACGGGGCGCAAAATCCCTGCAACACGCTGAATTTCGCGGCGCGTACCGGAGCCGGCACGGTGCTCCCGCTCGGGCTCGCGGGCAGTAATCCGCGCATCGGTTTCGTCACCAGCCCGCTGCTTTTCAACAACCTGCTCGGCAACAGCGCGAGCGCGAGCACGGCGACGGTGGGCTGGGCCACGGTGAATGGCACGGACTTCGCCACGCACGGCGCGAATGGCGTGGCCGCAGTGACCCTCGACGCGACGCCCGCGGTGGGCGGTGCGGGCCTCGCGACCTCGAACATCCAGCTCACCGCGACCACCGCGCTCACGAATGCGGGCGGCTACGCGGTGAACTCGATCAAGCTCGCGCCGGCCAGCGCCGGGCTGGCGCTCGACCTCGCGGCGGCGGGCAGTCTCAGCACCGCAGGGTACCTGCTCGCGGGGAGCAACGATTTCTCGATCACCTCCACCGGCGGCGGCGGCCTCGCCAATGTGGGCGGCGGCACCGGGCCGCGGTATTTCCACGTCCAGCAGGCCGTGCTGACCGTCGGGGCTTCGCTCGGCAGCTCGGTGAATTCGCCCATCGTGAAAGCGGGCGACGGCACGCTCGTACTGACGAGTGGCCTCAATGTCCTCGTCAACGCGCCTCTGATCATCAACGCCGGCAGCGTGCGTGCCACGGCGGGCAGCACCCTGCCCACCGGCGAGCTGCGCTTTCGCGGCGGCGTCCTCGAAATCGCCGGCGGCGGCACTTTCTCGCGCACCATCGGCTTTGGCGCGAACAATCTCACCTGGTCCGGCATCGATGGAACCGGCGTGACCAACATTCCCGAGGAGCGCGGCAGCGGCGGCTTTGCGGCCGTCGGCTCGGATGTCACGGTCGATCTGAATGCCGGCGGCGCGGACAATTTTGTGTGGGAGCAGCTCGGGTTCGTCGATAGCGACTTCGCCCTCATCTTTGGCAGCCGCAATGCGACGGCGAAGGTGACCTTTCTCGACAACATCAATTTCACACAGACACCCGTGGGTTCCCCGCCGCCCGCGCTGAACTACCACGCGCGCGAGATCCGCGTCATTGATAACCCCGGCTCGGCGAACGACTCCGCGACGATCAGCGGCAACATCTCCGGCGCACTGCAGGATGACCTGCTCAAGACCGGCGACGGTCTGCTCGAACTCACCGCCGCGAACACGATGCAGGGCATGATTCTCCTCAATGCCGGCACGCTCAAACTCACCGGCAGCGTTTCCGCCAGCATCCTGACCGACGTGCAAAACAACGCGACCCTCGCCGGCACAGGCACGGCCACGCAGGTCGTTTTGGAAAGCGGCGGACGGCTCGCTCCGGGCAGCGGCGGCATCGGCACGCTCAATGCCACCAGCCTGACCTGGCGCTCCGGCGGCATCGGTTTTTTCGATCTCGGAGCGGCGGGCACGGCGGATCGCATCGCCCTCGGCAGCGGGGCCTTGGTGAAAGGCAGCACGAGCGGCCCGTTCACGTTCAACTTCAACGGCACGGGCGTCACCGGACAGGTCTATATGCTCGCCACCTACGGCTCGACAAACTTCACCGCCGCGGATTTCACGGCGACAAATCTTGCGCCCGGCGTGACCGGCGTTTTCCAAGTCAGCGGCTCCACGCTGATCTTCACCACCCAGCCCATCGAGGTCTGGCGGCAGAGCTATTTCGGCGTGGGCGCGACGAATACCGGCACCGCCGCCGACAGCTTCGACGCCGACAAAGACGGGCTGAACAACCTCGGCGAATACGTGCTCAACACCTCCAGCCCGCTCGTCTCCTCCACCGCGCTGCTGCCCGTCACCGGCCAGAGCGGCAACACGCCGACCTTCACCTTCACCCGCAATCTCAGCGCGTCGGACGTGACCCTTTTCATCGAGGCAAAATTCGACCTCCCCGCGGCGACCTGGACCACGCTCGCCACGCGGCCCGGCGCCGGCCCGTGGACGCCGAGCGGCGGCGCGGCGGTGGTGGAAAACGTGGGCGGCGTGGTCACGCTCACGGACTCCGCCGTGAGCATCCCGAGCACGGTGAAACGCTTTTACCGGCTGCGCGTCACGCGTCCGTAAGGCGGCTTCACGCGAACGTCACAATCGCCCGCTTGACCGTGGCGGGCCGGTTCCGGGAAACAGTGCGTCACGCCGCGTGAAAACCGAACCCAAGACCAAGCCCGCCTCCGCCCTGCCGCTCGCGACCGTCGCCGAAGAGCTGGCTTTTCTCCGCAAAACCCTGCGCGATCTCGTGGCCGCGTACGGCGCCACGGTCGAGGGCGAGATCGCCCGTCTCCACACGCTCGTCTCCGCCGAGGCGGCCTCGAAAAAGAAACTCCCCGCGAGCCGCGCCCCGGATTTGCGCGACATGCTCATGCTCCTCCGCTCGCTCGACGTGAAGCCCGCGAAGGGGCGGCGGCGCGACTTGAAAAAACTCGAAAACACGGTCGCCGAACTCCGCGCCATCGCCGACCGCTGGGAGTGAGCGGGCGGCCTACTTTGCCGCGGGCAGCGGCACCTGCTGGCGCTGGCGGAGGTAGAGAAAAAGGTCGCGCACGCTGTCTTCGTCGAGCGCACCGAGCAGCCCTTCGGGCATGAGCGAGTTCGGGCTGACTTCCAGCGCCTTGATGTCCGCGCGTTGCACCGTCGCGGGACCGGCGAGCGTTTTCAAAGTCACCGCCGTCTTGTCGTCGGCGGCGATGATGCCGGAAAACATCTGCCCGTCTTTGGTTTCGATGAAAGTCTGCTGGTAGTCTTTTCCGATGATGGCGTTCGGATCGACGATGTTTTGCAGCAGGTAATCAATGTCCTCAAACGCGCCGGGCAGCTCGGGGCCGATCTTTGCGCCCTCGCCGAAGAGCGTGTGGCAGAGCGCGCAGGTCTGGGCGAAAAGCGCGCGTCCGTGCCCGGCATTCGCGCGCAGGATGGAGTCGGCGGTGAGGAATTCCTTGAGCTTGGCGATCTGCTTTTGCTTCTCCTCCGAGGACGTGCGGACGGTGCCCCAGTTCTTCGCC
>JAYVNN010000114.1:0-17787 GCA_043758435.1 Chthoniobacter sp. | reverse complement strand
GAGGCCGGCGTTGAGGAAGTTGCGGCCGATGCGGCGGTCCATGCCGATGCCGTCGGCGACCATTTCCACGTCCGCGCCGCTGGCTTCGCAGATGGCGGAGACGGCGTTGATGTAGCTGATTTTCAGCGAGAGAAAGGAGTTGGCGGCGTGCTTGATGAGTTCGGCGCTGTTGATATCGGTGACGAGGATGGGCGCTTTGAAGGGCTCGTACACTTGCTTCATCAGATCGGTGGCCTTTTGCGAAGAGGAGCCGATGACGACGCGGTCGGGGTTCATCAAATCGGGCACGGCGCAGCCTTCGCGGAGGAATTCGGGATTGCTGACCACGTCGAATTCCGCCGGCTTGTTGTAGCGGCGGATGGTGTCGGCCACTTTCTCGCCGGTCTTCACGGGCACCGTGGATTTGTCCACGATGACGCGGTACTGGCCGGGCTTGAGCACGCCGGCAATTTCGCGGGCCACGCGCTCGATGTAGGTGAGATCCACGCTGCCGTCGGCCTGCGGCGGGGTGGGTACGGCGATGAAGACGATCTGCGAATGATCGACGCCGTCCTCGATGGAATTGGTGAAGCGCAGGCGCTTGGCGGCGACGTTGCGGTGGACGAGGTCTTCGAGGCCGGGTTCGTAGATGGGGATTTTGCCGGCTTGGAGGGCATCGACTTTGCGCTGGTCGTTATCGACGCAGATGACGTGATGGCCGACTTCGGCGAAGCAGGCGCCCGAGACGAGTCCGACGTATCCTGAGCCAATGATGCAGAGATCCATGTGTGGTGTGGTGGTGTGGTGGTTTTGTTAAAATGGCGTGCGCGCGGCGGAAAAGTCGCGGAGTTAAAAGCAGGCCGCGCACCCGGCGCAAGAATGAACGCTTTTCACCGCGGAAAAATGGCCGCCCGCAGGCTCAGCGGTTTTTTCCGCTGCCGGTGCCGCCGCCCGTGCCGGACGGATCGAGCGAGAAGGGGACGCGGATATTGGGCAGGTCTTTGAGGGTGAAAGTCACGAGCACGCCGACATCATTCACGCCGCGGTTGTCGCGCAGGCTGAGGCCCAAGGAGGCGACCCAGCTCGAGAGGTCGCGATGCACCTGATAGACCTGGCTTTCGAGGACGCTGTCGGCGACCTCGTACTGGTCGCGGAAGCTGAAGGCCCAGTTGTCATTGATCCGGTAGTAGCCGCCGAAGCTCACGAGGTTGCTGTTGGGAAACTGTTTGTTGCCGTCGATGTAGCGCTGGCCGAGCGAGACGCTGGCGTTTTTGTTGACCATCAGATTCACGCTCGAATTGACCTCGGCGAAGCCGGTGTCCAAAAGCGGCACCTGCGAGTCGAGCTGGAAATTGACCCACGGCAGCGGGGTGAAAGTCAGGCGGTTGAAGAGATTGGAAAAGGTGCCGGTGTCGGAGAGGACATCGAGGCGGCCGAAGTCGGGCCGGTCAATGTTCACGTCGAAAAAGGTGTCGATCTCGAACCAGTTGAGCGTGTCGTTGTCGCGGCGGGTTTGCAGGCGGTTGCGGACGCCGAGGCGGATGATCGACCAGTTGTCGAGCGAGTCGATGGTGTTGAACTGCGGGAAGTCGATGGGCGCGAGCTGGGTCGAGCGGTTGAGCCGGTCGAACTGCAAAATGTGGCTCGGGTCTTTGTCGGTATAAACGAACGACGCATTCACGTAGGGCTGGATGACATGGCGCATTCCATCGAGTCCCCACATGCGCGACTGCACGCCTTCGTAGGCTTTGGAAATCTTGAACGAGCTTTCAAATCCGGCGGTGACGGCGCTGCGGAAAAGCGTGCCGCCGCGGTGGAGGATTTCGTCGATGGTCGGGGTCGTCGTGGTGGTGGCTGGGGCGCCGTTCACGCCCGGTGTCGTCGTCGTCCGCGTACCGCTGACCTCCTCGGTGAAGCCGGCGTGATTGTAGTAGGTGCCGCGCACGCCGACCTTCGGGACGAAGGAGAGAAAGCCGAAGTAGGTGCCGGGAAAGCTGACCTGATGATAGGTGTCTCCGCGGAAGGTGCTGTAATCGGGAAAGATCGAATTGCGGGCGAAATTGCGGCGCAGAAAGCCGGCGCTGCTTTCGCTGTCGTAGAAAAACGGGGTTTTGAAAACGGGCTGCCGCTTCATCTCGAAGGCGATTTCCGGGAGCCGCTCCGTGCCGTCAAAGTCGCTGTTGAGCTGCTGCCGGCCCATGAGCGTGAGGGTGTAGTCCTCGTCCCATTTGGTGACCGCGATGAGGTTGTCCGGGTTCGCATCTTCGCGGAAGGTCGCCTCGTCAAAGTCCTGCAAATACCGTTTGTCGCTCAGCTTGTTGATATTGACCGTGGTGTAGATGTCCTCGGTGAAATAGGTGCGGTCCTGGAGGGTGACGCGGTAGCGGTTGGGGTCGATGTCTTCGCGGGCGAGCCCGGTCTTGTTCGTGCCCGGCACGGAGTCGTGGATGTAGTAGCTGAGGAAGCGGCCCCAGCTTTCGCTGCCCTTTTTATCGCGCTTTTCGTTCTCGTCCTTCGTCGCTGTGGAGCGGCTGAGAAAACCCGAGGACGCCCGCTTTTCCGCGCCCCACCGCGCCTCCAGCCCGACGCCGACACCCCGGTCCGCGAGCACGTCGAGCCGCAGTTTGCCGGCCACGTTTTCCGTCAGCGGAAAGGTCGTCTGCGTGAGCAAATACGCGCCCCAGGTGCTGCTGTAGCCGGGGATGAAAGTGAAGCCCGAGTCCTGATTGAGCGACTGGTAGAGGTAGGGATACCAGAAGACCGGCGTGCGCCCGACGTAGAGTTTCACGTTGCTGAAAACGACGCGGTCTTTCGAGTAAATGCGGATCGTTTTCGCGCGGAGGTAGTAGTCCGGCTTCGAGGAATCGCTCGTGGTGAAGAGGCCGTCCTTCACGAGATAGGCGTTCGAGCCGAGCGTGGAGAGCGTGGCCCCGCCGAAGCGGAAGGGGAGCGTTTCGCCTTGGAAATCAGCGGTGTTGAAGACTTTCGATTCGAGATTGTAGAGCGCGCGTTCGGCGGTGAAAAGCCGGCCTTCGCGGTAGATGCGGACGTTGCCCGAGAGGAAAAGGTCGCGCGTGTCGGGGTTGTACTGGCCGTAGTCGCAGTAGATGGACGTGTCCTTGTAGCGGATGATGACGTTCTGCTCGGCGATGCCCAAGCCGTTCTCGATGCGGCTCGATTCCGAGGTGATCTCCACCGGGATGTCGCCGAAGCTGCCCGACTGCGCCCATGCGCCGCCGAGGCTGATAAATACAAGGGCGAGCGTGAGCAGCAGTCTTTTCATGCAAAGGGAGCGCGGAGGCTATCGGAGGGCGCGGAAAGTTGCCAAGGGGAAAACTGGAAACGCGTCTCGACGGCACGCAAAGCACCGGTTTTCACCGCACCGCGAGCTGCCCGAGCAGCGCCTGCGCGCACGCTTCCGCAAAGGTCGCGTCGTTGATCGCGCAGTCGAGTTCGATCACGGGAATGTCCTTCCGCAGATGCGCCCGGATCGCCGCGAAAAGCGCCGCGTCCGCCGCCGCATCGTGGAACGGCTGCCCCGGCGCGCTGATCACGCTGATCGCCCGCAGCGGCAGCAGCACCGTCACCGGCCCGGTCGAGAGGTTCGCTTTTTCCGCGAGGATTTTGCCGAGCTGCGCGCACTCCTCCGCGTTCGTCCGCATCAGCGTCACCTGCGGGTTGTGCTTGTAGAAAGTGCGGCCCGCGAACTTCGCCGGCACGCTTTCCGGCGCGTGGAAGTTCACCATGTCGAGGCACCCCGGCGCGATCACCGCCGGCACGCCGCCGCGCGCCGCCGCCTCCATCCGCGCCGGCCCCGCGCCGAGCACGCCGCCGCACAGTTCGTCCGCCCATTCCGTCGTCGTCACATCGAGCACGCCCGCCACGAGCCCGCTTTCGATCAGCGACTCCATCGTCTTCCCGCCGATGCCCGTCGCATGAAAAACCAGCACCTCGTAACCCGCGCCTTCGAGCGTCGCCTTCGCCTTTTGCACGCAATCCGTCGTGTTCCCAAACATCGATGCCACGATCACAGGCTTGTCGTCACCGCCCGATTTTGCCTCCGCATCCGCACTTTCCACCATCCCGCAAATCGCCCCCGCCGCCCGCGTCAGCACCGCGCGCGAGATGCGGTTCAAGCCCGCCACATCCACGATGCTCGGCATCATCACGATGTCCTTCACGCCCACGTATTGCGCCGTGTTCCCGCTCGCCAGCGTCGAGACCATCAGCTTCGGAAAGCCCAGCGGCAGCACCCGCATCCCCGTCGTGGCGATGGCCGTCCCGCCGCCGCCGCCGAGCGAAATCACGCCGTCGATTTTCCCCTCCGCCTGCAATTTTCCCAGCACCACCGCCGCCGCGCTCGCCATCGCCGCCACGCACTCGCCGCGGTCATGCCGCGCCACCAGCGCCGCGAGATCCAGCCCCGCCAGCCCCGCCACCGCTTCGCGGGAAATGTCCGCCTCGATCTGCGGCGGCCCGTCCGTGCCGAGGTCGATGACCAGCGTGCGATGTCCGCGCGCACGGATTTGCGCGGCGACGAAGCCGTGTTCGACA
The DNA here is from genome assembly GCA_043758435.1 of Chthoniobacter sp. Lineage (GTDB taxonomy): Bacteria > Verrucomicrobiota > Verrucomicrobiia > Chthoniobacterales > Chthoniobacteraceae > Chthoniobacter. The sequence goes on along the minus strand of JAYVNN010000114.1, from coordinate 13,254 downwards.
CCTTTCGTGTCCATGGTTCCGAGGAGGGCGATGGTGCTCATGGGGATTTTCGATTTTCGATGTGGGATTTTCGATTGGTCGCAGCGCGTGCGCTGTGGGAGAAAGGCGTGTATCTCCGCTGCCGCCTCGTTTGCCGAGCGTCAAAACCAATCGAGAATCCAAAATCGAAAATCGAAAATCCCCATGCCCCTCCGCCGCTTCGTCTCCGCCACCGAAACCGAAAACCAGTCGCTCCCCGGCCAGGTCAACCACTGGTATTTCAAGGACGGCCTCGGCGATGCCGAGCACCTCGTCTTTGTCCGCGCCTGCATCCAGGTCGGCTCCGGCCATCCCTTTCACGCCCACCCCGAGATGGACGAAATCATCTACGTCCTCCGTGGCGAGATGGAGCAGTGGATCGAAAAGGACAAGCGCATCCTCCAGCCCGGCGACAGCCTCTACATCCCGCGCGGCGTCATCCACGGCTGCTACAATGAAAGTGCCGGCGAATGCGAATTCCTCGCCATCCTCACCCCGGCGAAAATCACCGGCCCCTTCAGCGTCGATCACTCCGCCGAGGAGCCCTGGAGTTCGCTGAAATAGGCGCGCGGCGGGGCGGCGACCCGCGATAAAGTTGATGCGTACCGGCATTTCCGAGACGAAACTCGGCCCGTGGTGACATGGCCGGGAAACGCAGTGCATAGCCGCTTATGAAAAAAATCCTCCGCTCCACCGCGATGATGGCCGCATCCGTCGCCTCACTCCTCCCCATGCCCAATGCCGCCGCCGCCGCGCCGGCCAAGCAAAAGAAACAGCGCACCACCAGCCAGCCGCCGCGCGACCAAATCCCCGCTACCAGCGGCGACCCCGGCTTGATCGCGCCCGCCGCCGCGCTCACCGCGCCCGCTGTCACCGTGTCCTCTTTTAGCGCCAGCCTCATCATCGTCACCCCGCCTGCACCCGCGGTCGCCCAGGATCGCTACCCGTGGAAACGCGAGATCGTTACCACCACTTTCTGGATCGGTGAAAAGCCCGCGAAAAACAACCCCGTGCCCAATAACGTCAGTTCGTGGGACGCGGAGTGGGCCAAGCACTATGGCGGCACCGATTCGCCGGACAAAGACGACCGCACGGACTACCGCCCCGCCGCCTTCATCCCCGGCCAGAATCCCTTTTACGTCGCCCTGCCCTACAACGACATCCAGGCCAGCGGCCACAAGCCCGAGGCCGCCAGCCTCATCCCTTGGTTCAAGGCCGACTACACCGGCCCCGGCAAAACCGTCTGCAAAGGCCGCTGGCTCGCCATCCGTTTCAAAGACCGCGTGACCTACGCGCAGTGGGAAGACTGCGGCCCCTTCCGCACCGACCACTCCAGCTACGTCTTCGGCAACGAGCGCCCCAAGCCCAACCTCAACAAAGGTGCCGGCCTCGACGTCTCCCCCGCCGTTCGCGACTACCTCGGCATGAACGACACCGACGTGACCGACTGGAAATTCGTGGACTTCGACGAAGTCCCCCCCGGCCCCTGGTCGAAATACGGCGACAACAACACCTTCGTCATCAACCAGCGCCTCGACCAACAGCGCACCGCCGCGCTTACCACTGGCCAGCCCGCGCCGCGCTAGCTGCGGAAGATGAAATAGACCGTGCCCAGCATGCAGAGGCCGGCCCAGAGGTAGTCGAGCTTCAACGGCTGCTGCATGTAGAAGACGGCGAAGGGCACGAAAATGGTGAGGGTCACCACCTCCTGCAGAATCTTCAGTATTCGAGCTTGGCCGACGCGGGCCCGGGCGGGTAGGCTCCTAGAGTCTTATGAAACCCCTCATTCTTATTACCTTGATTGCACTCTCAGTGCTCACGACCAGCCCCGCCAGCCTGATCACCACCCCGGTCGGCAACACTTCTGTGGAGGGAAATACCAACAATGTTTTTCCCTTCGACCTCGGTGCCGGAACACAACGTTATCAGCAGGTTTATGCGGCGAGCGAATTTACTATCTTGGCAGGTGGCGGTGAATTTATCACCCAGCTTGCTTTTCGACCGGACAACGGGACTGGCGGCGCCTTCTCATCCACCCTGCCCGGCATCCGCATTGACCTCTCCACGGTCTCCGTGGGGCCGGACGCGCTGAGTGCCACCTATGCCACCAACGTCGGCGGTAATGATACGGTCGTTTATGGCGGGGCCACTGGCGCGCCGCTCACCCTCTCCAGTTCATTTACCGGACCGGCCGGCGGGCCCAAGGACTTTGACATCATCATCACTCTGACGACGCCTTTTTTCTATAACCCGGCGGCGGGGAATCTCCTGCTGGATGTGCGAAACTTCGGGGGAGGTTCCACCACTACATTTGATGTTCAAGCATCGGCTGATTCAATTTCGCGGGTATTTAACAGTGACGTCAACCTGGCTACCGGGACCGCCGATACGATTGGTCTGGTCACGCGTTTCACAACCGCCACCGTCCCTGAGCCTGCGACCTTTAGTCTGCTCGGTCTCGGCGCGCTGCTGGTCACCGCCCGCCGCCACCGGAGCGCGTAAGCTTTTTCGCTCCCGCCCGCGCCGTTGCCGGCACTGGCGCCTACTTCTTCATCTCCCGCCCGAGCGCCTTGAGGATTTCGCGTTTGAGTTCGATGGCTTCGATGGGGCCTTCCTGTTTGTAGAGGACTTCGCCTTTCGCGCCGAGGAGCACGGTGTAGGGCAGCGCGCCGCTCCACGTTTTATCGAAGGCGGCGATGAGCGCGTATTTGTCCGTCGTGCCGAAAAGCAGGTTGCGATTCGACGCCTGCTGCTTGGTCAGAAATTTCAGCACCTCGGTTTTCTCGTCGGGGAAATTCGCGGCGACCGACACGAACTCGAAGTCGCGGTTCCGGTACATGCGGCTGATCTCCACCAACTCGGGAAACTCCGTCACGCACGGCCCGCACCACGTCGCCCAGAAATTCACGAGCCGCACTTTGCTGCCCTCGCCTTTGCGCAGCGCGGCCAGCGCACCGGCATCGGCGAGATCGACCGTCACTGGCTCCTTCGCGAGCTTTTCCATGAAAGCCGCGACCTGCTCCTGCTTGCCCGCCCATTTCACCGAGCAGCCAAAGGCCGGCGTCTGCGCGGGCTCGGGCGCGCGGCCCGCGAGCACGGCGTCGAGCGCGGCGCGGAGGTCCTGCGTTTTCACGAGCGACGCGCGCTCGCTGTCGTCGATGCGGCCCACGTAGCGCAGCCGGCGCGCGGCGTCGAAGACGAAGGCGTGCGGCGTGACCGTGGGCCCGTAGGCGCGGGAGACGGCCTCGGTGTCGCCATCGTAGAGGTAGGGAAAATTGAACGCGCCGGCTTTCGCGCGGACTTTCATTTCGTCGAAGCTGTCGCCCAGTTCCGTGTAGCCGAGCTCATCGAGCCGCACGGATTTCGGATCGTTCGGCGAGATCGCGACCACCGCCACGCCCTTCGCCTTGTAATCTTCCACGATCCTTTTCAGCCGCTCCTCGTAGGCCTGCGCCGTGGGGCAGTGATTGCAGGTGAAGACCATCACCAGCGCCTTCGCCTCCGCGAAATCCGCGAGCGCCCAGTCCTTGCCATCCACGCCGGGCAGTTTGAAATCCGGCGCGCTCGCACCGATGGCGAGCGTTTCGATCTTCGGCGTCTCGGCAAAAAGCGCGGTCGCGGCAGTGAGCGTGAGCAGCAGGAGGGGGAGCGTTTTCATGGCGCAGAAACGGACGCGGAACGCGGCGCGAAGTCAATCGTCCGGGCACCGCGGGCAGGGGAGGCACCGCCCGGCAAACTGCGCCCCACTCCAACTCAGACTTGGCTTTCCCTCCGCGCCCGCTCATGCAGGATACCGGCTTTTCCGAACTGCGCTGCCGCCCGAAATCCCGCATGCTTAGCTACCTCGTCCGCCGTCTTCTTTATGTCCCGCTGATCGTCTTCGGCGTGATGCTGCTGACCTTCGTGCTGTCCTTCGTGGTGCAGACGCCGGAGCAGCGCGCCCGCGCGGTGCTCGACAAAAAGGCGACGCCGGAGGCGATCCGCAATTACCTCCACGAGCGCGGCTACGACAAACCAATGCTCCTCAATCGCGAGGCCGGCGCGAAGTGGCACGACAGCATTTTTTGCAACGAGATGAAGAACCTCGCCCTCCTGCGGCTGGGCATTTCGGACATCACGAAGGAACCGCTGCGCGAAAAATTTCTCCGCGGCGCGGGGCCGTCGCTCGCGATCACGCTGCCCGCGGCTGTGCTCGGTCTGTTGCTCGCCGTTTCGTTTTCGCTCTACCTCGTGCTCGTGCGCTACTCGGCGCTCGACCGCGCGGGCACGTTCCTCTGCGTGATGCTGATGAGCATCGTGCCGATGCTCTACATCATTGGCGGGCAAAAGCTCATGGCCTCGGGGCTGGGCTGGTTTCCGGTCTCGGGCTTCGACCTCACGCAGTGGAGCGGCGTGCGCTTTCTCATCCTGCCGGTGATCGTCTTTTGCATCATCAATCTCGGCGAAGAGACGCGCATTTACCGCGCGGTTTTCCTGGAGGAAATCGCGCAGGATTATGTCCGCACCGCGCGGGCGAAAGGCGTGAGCAACACGCGGCTGCTGTTCACGCATGTGCTGAAAAACGGGCTCATCGCGCTCATCACGCTGGTCGTCGCGCATCTGCCGCTGCTCGTGCTCGGCTCGCTGCTGATCGAGAATTTTTTCGGCATCCCCGGCCTCGGCAATCTGCTCGCGAGCGCGCTCCAGTCGGGCGACTTCGCCGTGGTGCGAGCGTCGGTGTTTCTCGGCGCGCTGCTCTATCAGGCGGGGTTCATCGCCACGGATATCTGCTACGCGCTGGCGGACCCGCGCATCCGCCTCGGGGACAGCCGCGAGGTGAAAACCAGCGCGCGCTTTCCGTGGCGCAAGGCGCTCCTCGCGCTGCTCTGCGTGTATCCGCTGTGGCTCGTGCTGGCGGCGCTCGGGCGCGCGTCGTTTTCGTTTTTTGAAAAGGTTTTCGCGAATGTGTGGTTTCAGGATGCGCTCGTCATCGCGGGCTTCGCGCTCGTCGCCTTTTTTCTCTACGCGAATGCGCGCAACGAAGTCTGGCACCGCGCTTTCGCCCGGCTGAAACGCGACCGCCTCGGCCTCGCCGCGGGCGTGGTTATCTGCATCTATCTTTTCACCGGCGCGCTGGAGACGATCCAGTTGCCCGACGGACGCGGCGGTTGGGAATCCATCCTGCACAAACTCAGCGCGGGCATCGCCGCCGAGGAAACCTACAGCGCGCCGCTCGCGAAAACCCTGCTCGGCAAATCCACGCCTCTGCACGGCACGCATCTCCTCGGCACCGACGCGCTCGGCAAGGACGTGCTCGTGGAAACCCTGCGCGCCTGCCGCACCGCGCTCCTCATCGGCGGCCTGACCAGCGCGCTCTACATCCCGTTCGGCTCGCTCCTCGGGCTCGCCGCCGGCTACTTCCGCCGCCGCACGGACGAGGTCATCACCTACCTTTACAGCCTCGTCGCCTCCGTCCCCACCATCCTCCTGCTCGTCGCCATCATCAGCGCGCTCGGCAAAGGTTTTTTCTCCATGACCGGCGCGCTCGCGTTCACCTTTTGGGTCGGCGTCTGCCGCCTCGTGCGCGGCGAGACGATGCGGCAGACCGGCGCGCAATACATCGCCGCCGCGCGCTCGCTGGGGCAGACACATCTGCGCATTCTCACGCGGCATCTTTTGCCAAATGTCATGCACCTCATCCTCATCACTTTCATCCTCGGGTTCTCGAATCTCGTGCTCTTCGAGGTCATCCTCAGCTACCTCGGCGTCGGCCTCCCCGTCGGCACCGCGAGCTGGGGCGCGATGATCGACGGCGCGCGCGGCGAACTGACCCGCGAGCCCGTCATCTGGTGGAACCTCGCCGCCGCCAGCACCGCGCTCTTCGGCCTCGTCCTCTCGCTCAATCTTTTCGGCGACGCCCTGCGCCGCGCCTTCGATCCGAAGCGGGGCTGAGGTTTCGACAGAATTAACAGAATCTACAAAATTGGCTGTGCTGCCCTCCAAAACTCCGCGCCGACATCGCACCCGGAAAACCCCATTCTGTTAATTCTGTTAATTCTGTCTAAAAATCCCCGCCGCTATGCCCACCGCACCACTCCTCGACATCCGCAACCTCGCCATTGATTTCGCCACCGAGACCGGCACCGTTGAAGCCGTTAAAGGCATTTCCTTTTCGCTCATGGAAGGCGAGACGCTGGCCATCGTCGGCGAAAGCGGCAGTGGGAAAAGCGTGACCGGCCTCGCGCTGACTCGGCTGCTCCCCGAGCCGCCCGCGCTCTACCGCTCGGGCGAGATTCTCCTCGGCGGGCGCGATGTTTTGCAAATGTCCCCGCGCGAACTGCGACAGATTCGCGGCAACAAGATCGCCTACATTTTCCAAGAGCCGAGCACCTCGCTCAATCCAGTCTTCACCATCCGCAACCAGATCGCCGAAGCCATCCGGCTCCACCGCCCCGACGTCCGCGACATCGACGCCGAGGTCGTGAAGTATCTCGACCTCGTCGGCATCGTCGATCCCGCCAAGCGCCTGCACGATTACCCGCATCAGCTCAGCGGCGGCATGCAGCAGCGCGTGATGATCGCCATGGCGCTCTCCTGCCAGCCCGAGATCCTCGTCGCCGACGAGCCGACCACCGCGCTCGATGTCACCATCCAGGCGCAGATTATGGATCAGCTCCGCGAGCTGAAGCAGCGCGTGCGGATGGCGATCATTTTGATCACGCACAATTTCGGCATCATCAGCGGCATCGCCGACCGCGTGGCGGTGATGTTCCGGGGAAAAATCGTGGAGTACGGCGAGACCCACGCCGTGCTCGCGAACCCGCAGCATCCCTACACGAAGGCGCTCATCCAGTGCATCCCGCAGCTCGGGGCGAAACGCGAGCGGCTCGCGACCATCGACCACGCCGCGCTCGAAGCGCTGGTCTAGTTCCATCTTCCCTTGCGGCTTCACCGATGCGGCGCAGCGTTCCCAGCCCCGCTTTATGAAATGGATGATCCTTTTGCTTTTTGCCGTCGCCGCGGCGCTGGCCGACCCCGCGCCGCCTTCGACGGCGCTGGTCACCCACGCCGACGCGACGGTGACGCCGTACGTCGCGTCCGCTAATAATGACAGCGCGCGCGGCATCGCGCTCGACGCGGCGTTCAGCGCCCTGGCCGCGGGCGAGACGCTGACCATCGGGCCGGGCATCTATCTGTTGCCGCGCCGTCTGTGGAAGAACGCGTATTTCGGCGACTTCAGCGGGCAGAAAGTGCATGGCGCCGGGATCGGGATCACGGTCATCAAGCTGGGCGACGTCGGCTTTCCGCGAACGGGCATCGCCGGCTACACCTCGGCGAATTCCGCGGTCGTCACGACCGATGCGCCGCACCAATTGCAGGTGGGCGACACCGTGCCGGTCGCCGGCGCGGTGCCGTCGTCGGTTGGAAATTCGATCAACGGCATGCAGACCGTCACCGCCATCGGCAGCGGAGCAAATCCGACGACTTTCACCATCGCGGTGGACACCTCCGGCGGCACCGGCGGCGGCACCGGCGGCGGGGCCGCGGGCACGGTCGGGAGCGACACGCGCAACGGCGACCGGGTCATCCAGTGGTACAGCAATTCCGGGCCGTGCGATGGCATCGAACTCACCGACCTGACCGTGGATTGCAATTTGCAGGGCCAGTCCAACCACAACGCCTCGCAGGCGGCGGTGAATATTTTCGGCTCCAACATCCGCATCGCGCGCGTCGCGGAAATCAACATCGGCACGAAGGGCATTGGCGCGGAGAATTTCGGCATCGGCATCGGGACGGGCGGACACAGCGGGAATTTTTCGGATGTCGAAATCCGCGACTGCATCGCCGTGGCGGCGACCTGCGCGCAGTCCGTCACGCAGGGGCAGCAGCCGTTCATCATCGCGGGCTACGGCATCCCTTTGCAATATGCGACCGGACACGAAACCGCGCCGCCGCCGTGGGTGGAGATCGATCACACCGAGAGCAGCGATGGCGGCGCGACGACGACGATTTTCACCACCGCGCCCCACGGCATGTTTTTCGACAAAAGCCCGACCTCCGCCGGGACCTACGCCGGAGCCCGCGGCTGCGCCATCCGCGGGCACTCGGCAGCGTCGCTGAACGGTCGGCTCCTCGCCGCCATCACCGCCACCGTCCCGTCCCCGGTGCAGCTCACGATCATCGACGCTTACACTTTCAAAGTGCCCGTGCCCTACGTGCCCGGAGTCGGCGGCGAGGTCATCGCCGAGGTGAATTGGGGTTGGGATGCGCGGATCATCAACTGCCAGATGTGGGACTCGGGCACGGGCGGCAACCGTCCCTTCTTCCTGCACGGCGCGTCCATCGGAGGCGTGGACGGAGGGCTGATCGAAGGCTGCCACATGGAAAACCTCCTCCAATTCGGCTCCGGCTTTTACCAGGACACCGGCCCCTGCTACCACGTCACCGTCCGCGGCTGCACGCTCAGGAACCTCACCCACGCCATGCAGCTTGATGCCGAAGCCACGATGCACGGCCTCACCATCGAGGACTGCGAGATTTTCTGCACGCCCAACGGAACCACGCCTTCCTTCGCCATCCAGATCGTCCCGTTTGCCCCCGGCGAGGGCCTCATCATCCGGCGCAACCGCATTCACGGCCCCGACGCCAGCTACTCCGGCGCCTACGGCATCATCGTCGGCCACCTCGATAACGTGCGGATCGAGGACAACATCATCGACAACTGCGCGCTCCCGATTTACGACGCCGGGGCGCTCACCCACGCCTACGAGCACGGCAACTTCACCTCCGGCAGCGCCTCGGTCGGCACGCCGTCCCCGCCCTGGCAGCAGTGGCAGGTGGAAAATTTCGGCGACAACTGGAGCAACGCCACCCTCACCGGCCCCAGCGTCGTGGCTGCTGGCGACGGCCTCACCAATCTCGCCAAATACGCCCTCGGCCTCCCCGCCGCATCGCCCGCAATCCCCGGCGTCGCGCTCGCGCCTTCCGGCCCGGCCTGGGTTTTCACCTACCGCCGACCCGCGAACCGGGCGGACATCACCTACGCCGTGGAAATCTCCCCGAACCTCGCGCTCGATTCATGGACCGCGAGCGGCGTCACCCACACCCGCCTCACCACCGGCGACCCCGAGACGTGGCAGGCCAGCTTTCCCCCCGGCTCCGCCAGCCGCCTGTTCTTCCAGCTCAAAATCACGAAACCCTGAAGCCCGCGCTGCAATGGGTCTTGCCGCCCATCGGGGGCGTATCCACAAATGGTCAATGGATCCTTTTTTCACCGAACTCGGGCGAACGGTTTTGGCCCGGTGGAAGGCGGTGAACTTCTCGCTGGCGCAGTTCCCGGACATCGCGTGCGGCGCGCTGGAAGAGCGGCCGCCCGCGAGCCATGTGGATGTCCCCGCGCTCATCCGCGAGTTTCTGCTCGATGATGCGCAGCCTTTTCAAACCCAGTCGGGTTTCGGCGAGCCGGAGCTGGTGGTCTATGATGATCCGCGGTTTTACATCCAGATGCTCTTTTGGCTGGACGGCACCACGGACATTCATAAGCACAAATTCTCCGGCGCTTTCCACGTCCTCGCGGGATCGAGCATCCACTCGCGCTTCGAGTTTGAAAACGCGGAGCCGATCTCGGCCCATCTCCGCGTGGGGCAGCTTCGGATGAAAGACACGCGGCTTTTGGAAACGGGGAGCACGGTGCCGATCGTCTCGGGGAGCAGCCATATCCATGCGCTGTTTCATCTGGATACCCCATCGATCAGCGTCGTGATCCGCACCCATTCCGACCCCGGGACCGGGCCGCAATTCACCTATCTCCCACCGCATTTCGCGGTGGACCCGTTTCACCACGACGCCCTGACCACGCGCCGCAAACAGCTCCTCGACGTGCTGGAGAAGACCAACGATCCGGCCTACCCGGCGCTGGTCGCCGCGATGCTGCGCGACCTGGATTTCGAGCGCGGTTTTTTCATTTTGCAAAACGGCGTGGGTTATCTCCAGAGCCAGGGCGCGTGGGAGGAGAGCCTGCAAATCTTCCGGCAGAAGCATGGCCGGCTCGCCGAATTCGTGGCCCCGACCCTCGATGAGATCATCCGCCGCGACGGGCTGGTGGAACTGCGGCGATCCGTCACCGAGGCCGAGCATCGCTTCTTCCTCGCGCTGCTGCTCAATGTGCCCGCCCGTCACGACATCCTGAGTCTCGTCGCGCAGCGGTTCCCCGGAACGCCCGCCGACAACGTCATGCGCTGGATCGAAGAGCTCACGGAAACGTCCGAGTTCGGCACGTCCATCCTCGACGCGGAGTTTCCCCCGGCCATGCCCACCGAGCTGCCGCCCGAAGTCATTTGGTCAGCCCTCCGCTACTTCGTGGAAGGAGGAGACGCGGACGCACCGACGGGCGCTTTCCTGATGTCGCCTGCGGACCTCCAAGAACTGCGCGCCGCGTTTCTTCGGTCGAGTCTGCGCGCTTTGGTGGCGTAGGGGATTCGGACACGCGGACGGTGGAACCATTTCAAGCCGGAGGCTTGGGAGAGATTGGCCGGTGGTGAAGCGAGGCACGAGCGCAACCACCGGTCCGTCGCCGGCAAAAGGATTGCGCTCCGGCAGGAGCGCGAGAATCGTGGTTCATGGCTTCGACGCATCTTTCACTCCACTACCATCTTGTCTTCAGCGCAAAGAACCGCGAACCGTGGATGGTTCCAGAACATCGTGACGGTATTCATGAATACATCGGCGGAACGATTCGCGGGATGAAAGGCATCGCGCACGCTGTTGGCGGCACCGCTGATCATACCCATGTGTTCGCGGGATTGCGCGCGACTCATTGTCTGGCGGATGTCATGCGCGAGGTCAAAAGTGAGTCCTCAGGATGGATTCACAAAGAACTCCGTCTGGCGGGGTTTGCGTGGCAGGAAGGCTATGGGGCCTTCACCGTGAGTGCATCCCACATCGAAGCCGTGCGAAAATACGTTCTCCACCAGGAGGAGCATCATCGCACGAGGTCATTTCAAGAGGAGTATGTAGCTATGTTGCAGCGGGGGCTTGTTGAATACGACGAGAGCTATCTGTGGTGAGATGGTCAGCTCCTCTCGAATGCTTCTCGCGCTCCTATCGGAGCGCTAAACATGCTTCGGACTATCCGGTGGTTCCGCTCGTTGCTCGCTCCACCACCGGCTAATATCTCTGCCCCTTCCAGGGACTCAGAAGCAGCCGGGAATTCTGCCCCGCCACGAGGCGCATCCTAAGCACGAGGGGGGGGGATTTACTTATGGATATTCGACAAATAACATTTCTCGATCCATTCGCCCTTCCCGTATTGGACGACCAAATACCATCCAGTTATGGCGTACTGTTCGATAACACCGTCACGGCTCTTTTTTGGTGGCACAAGTCGGTCGAAATAAACCACCCCATAACGCACCCCATCGTCCCTCCTTGTTCCAAAATCTTTCCTACAGTCCGATCCAAAGAGCCTTTTGATCACCTTAACGTCCGTACCATAATCGATCACCTTTTCCTCCATGGCAGCCATGCAGATTCTGAGACGCTGCGCTCCGGTCGAGGCCTTTGCATATTGTTTCGCGAGGGTTTCCTCATTCGCAAGGCATGGAGCCGGAAGGCAGCATGCTGACATAGCAATTGCAAGCCAGCAGAGCGGTTGATTGCGGAGGTGTGGCACTGAGGAAGCTGGTTTATTCTTCCGCCACTTCACGCGCCCTGTTTTCAAAGCGCGTGAACTCTTTCAGGAAGGTGAGGGGGATGTCGCCGACGGGGCCGTTGCGCTGTTTGGCGATGATGAGGGTGGCTTTGCCTTCGGCTTCCTTTTTGTCTTCGTCGGTGTCGGCGTAATACTCGTCGCGGATGAGCAGGCCGACGACGTCGGCGTCCTGCTCGATGGAGCCAGATTCGCGCAGGTCGGAGAGGCGCGGGCGGCCGAGCGAGGCGCCGGTGCGGCCTTCGGGATTCCGGTTGAGCTGGGCGAGGACGACGATTGGGATGTTCAGTTCTTTGGCGAGCCCTTTGAGCCCGGAGGAAATCTCGGCGATTTCGAGCTGGCGGTTGTCTTGGGCGCGCTTGCTGGTGCTGCGGAGGAGCTGGAGGTAGTCGATGAAGATGGCGGCGATGTCGTGCTGACTCTTGAGCCGGCGGGCTTTGGCGCGGAGTTCGAGGATGGAGAGGCCGGGGGTGTCGTCGATGAAGAATTTGCTCTCGGCGAGTTTGGAGGCGGCGGCGGTGAGGGCGGGGAAGTCGCGCTCGCTGAGGAAGCCGTTGCGGACGTTGCCGAGGTTCACGCGGGCGCGGGAGCAAAGCATGCGCTGGACGAGCTGGGAGGTGCTCATTTCGAGGGAGAAGACGGCGACGGCTTTCTTTTCCTCGAGGGCCACATGCTCGGCCATGTTCATGGCGAGCGCGGTTTTGCCCATGGAGGGGCGCGCTGCGATGACGATCATCTCGGCGGCGTGCAGGCCGTCGGTCATTTTGTCGAACTCCGCCAGTCCGGTGGGCAGCCCGGTGATCGCGCCGCGCCTTTCATACAGCTCCTCGATGGCGTGGATGGCCTGCATGACCTGGTCCTTCATGCTGGCGGTCTTGTCCTTGAACCGGTCCTGCGCGATGGCGAATATTTTGCCCTCCACGTCGTCGAGGAGGTTGGGGACGTTGTCCTGCTCGTCGTAGCTGCGCGCGGCGTATTCCGTGCAGACCTTGATGATCTCGCGAAGGGTGTGCTTTTCCTGCACGATCTCCACATAGTAGGCGAGGTTCGCCGCCGTGGGGAGGAAGGTGAATAACTCGGTGACAAAGGCCGCGCCGCCGACCATGTCGAGCCGCTGCGTGTCCCTCAGCAGCTCGGTGAGGATGATGAAATCAATGGGCTTGTTCGCGTCCCAGAGCTGCTGGAGGACGCCGAAGAGTTCGCCGTGGGCGGGGATATGGAAATGCGCGGGCGTGATCTGCTTTTCCGCGCAGAAGCCGCCGACCTCGCGCGGGGCGAGGAGGTAGGAGCAGAGCACGCCTTTCTCCGCGTCCGGCGACTGTGGCAATAACCTGTGAACATCCGGTCGATAATGCGCCGGTTGGCGCAGGTCGCTGCCTTCACCTTTCCCACCTTTTCCGGCGGGCTTCGCAGTCTTGCTGGAAGCCTCGTTGGCCATGGCCGGCTACTTCGTGTGCTTGGCCTTGAACTTGGCCTTGTAAGTCTTCTCGCCTGGCTCCTCCTCGGGCGCGGGCGCGGGTGCCACGTCGCCGATGGCCTTCACGATCACC
>JAYVNN010000113.1:0-6092 GCA_043758435.1 Chthoniobacter sp. | reverse complement strand
TGCATCGATGATACTGAACGGCCACTCGAACCCGGACGAGCCGGAGCTATTTGGGAATTTGAGCCGCTTCACCGCCAGGACATAGGTTCGCACACGCTGGGTCTCGCCCGCCAGCAATGCGGCGTAAGCGGCGCCTGCTTCGATCGAGCCGTTGTTGATCTGCTCTGGATTCGCCGCCCAGTCTGGCTTGGTGTGACCATTCCAGTGAGCGTTGACGGCGGCCATCACCGCCTGAGTTCGCGGGTCGGCGGGAGTGACTGCACCGAATAAATGCGGCCATAATTGTGCCTGGGTGTCGGGATACCACTTATCGAGGTTAGTAACAGGACGGCTGTTGTCTTCAAACTTCGCGACCGCGTATAGTTTCGTTTGCGGGTCATACAGTTCCTTGAGGATTCCCCGTTGAACCCGCTCGGCGGCATGTCTGTACAAGGTTGAGCGCGGCAGGTCATTGAAAACGTCCCGCTCCAAATTGGCGAGGTCGCACAGACCGGCAAAGACCTCGCAGTTGTCTTCGAGGTATTTCGCGCGGTAGTCGGACTTCGCCCAACACAGGCCGTCTGACTGCTGGAGCTTTAAGAGCACTCCGGCCAGCGCCTCCGTGAGCTTCTTTCGCTCGGGGGTGTTCAGCTTGGCTGAGGCAACTCCGGCTTGGTGGGCCGCCCATAGCACGGAAAAGAAAGTGGCCGCAGCACTGTCCGTCGCATCATTGTAATGGCAGACAGAGTGATCGCCCGGCTTGACGCAGGTCGTCTCTCCGCCGCCATCCGCCTGATAGAAGTGTTCATAGGGGACACCCTCCGGGGCGCTTTGCGCGTCCAGATGAGCGTAATACCAGCGAATCCAAAGTTCGGCCACGTGAGCGCCATTAGGTGTCCTGGCTCGGAGCAATCCCAGGACACCGAGATTCGCGAAGTAAGGACTAACACGGCAGTAATTGGTGCCATCAGCGCCAGTGACTGCCACTGCGGGATGGGTCTTTAGTCCGCCGTAACTAGGCAGATCGGGCTTGAGGTATTGCTGATCGGCAATCCAGCGCGCGAGCACCACGGCATCCGATGGAGGCGGAAGCTCAGCACCTCGCGCGCAGAGGGAGAGAGCGATGCCAATCGAGATAGTCGGAAGGATGGCTTTCACGATGCTAGAAACGCCAGCCTCCAAGTGGGCTGTCGCTTTGCGAAGGAGGGAGGGGTGCGGCATAGGTGGAGTTAAGCTACTTCTCGGCGTGGAGAAGAAGCGTTCATTTCGGCCTCCTTCCCAAACGGAGTTTGGGAAGGAGGCCTCAAACCCTCAGTCGCGCGTGCTTTTGCCCAGCACCTCGAAGGCGAGCGGCACGGTGGTGAGCACGCCGATGGCGGTGAGGAGGGTGCCGGCCGTTTCGCGCTGCTCATCGCTGAGCCGGCGGGCGAGGAGCAGCGCGATGCCCGCCCCCAGCAGGGCGCGCGTGCCGACGAGCAGGAACAACTCCGGGAAGGTGAGAGTGACGGTTTTCATGAGTTCAAGTTACGCCCCTTCCGCCAGGATGCGCGCCGGATAACTGCGGCCAAGTCCCGCTTGGAAACGCCGCCCGGATTTGCTTTGCTCGCCGCCCCACGATCCTCCTCCCACCCATGCCCTGCGAAGAAAAGAAGCGCCTCGACACCAACGCCGCCCAGTCCCCGCGGGCCGGACTGAACGCCGCCTTTGCCGGCATTGATCTCGCTGGCCTGCCCGCCGGGCCGGAGCCCGCACCCGTGGCGATTCGTCCGCAGGCGGTTTGGAAAATGGGGCGCGTGGTGTTGCGGCGGGAGACGGCGCGGCGCGGGGGGAAGACGGTCATTGTGATTCACGATTTCGCCACGCATCTGCCGGTGTCGGTCATCGAGACGGTCGCGAAAAAAGTGCGCACGGTGTGCGGCTGCGGCGGCGCGGTTAAGGGCCGCACGGTCGAAATTCAGGGCGACCAGCCGGCGAAAATCCGCGCGGTGCTGGAGACCGAGGGTTTCGAGGTCGTCGGGGTGAAGTGAGGGCGCTGAACCAAAGTTTTCCATAAAAATGAGAATCACGCTCGCGTCGCTGAGAAGGACGGTGGCGTTTTCCCGAGCGGCGCGGGTTTTTCCGTAAAATCTCCTGCGAAGACCGCGGGCATGGCGGCCGGAGGCATAGCCGGTGCTTTGGAAAGGCGGACACGACGCGGGCTAACTGACCCCGCGCCGCGCCCCGTATGTCCCAATCGCAACCCAAGCTCTCCGCCTACACCGAATTTCACCCGAAGCACGAGGCGCGCACGCCGCTGCCCATCACCAATCTGCCGGTGAACGCGATCAGCGAGGAGGCGGATCCGACGCTGGAAATCCGCACGCTCATCGAGCAGCTCCAGCAGACCGCGCGCGACGCCCGCACGCAGGCCCGCGCGACGGAGCAGGAAAGGGATGCCCTTTCCGCCCAGCTCGCCCACGCGGAAAAAGAGATTGAGGCGCTGCGCGAAAATGAGCGCGATTTGCGGTCGCATTTTGTGGAAGTGACCTCGCTCATCCGGGAGCGCGACGCGGCGGTGGCGGAAAGCGAGACCCGCGCGCGGGAGCTCGACCAAGCCGCGCAGAAACTCGAAAGCACCGCCCGCGAGCGCGCCGAGGCCCAGCGCCAGCGCGACGACGCGGCCCGGCAGCGCGACGAGACGGTGAAAAAATTTGCCGCCTACAACCGCGCGTCCGACGAGCAGGCGCGGATCATCGGCGAGACGCAGAAACAGATTCTCACCATCCGCCAGGCGCGCGACGGCGCGCATGCGCAGATCCTCGAACTCGCCAACAAAATCTCCCGCGCGGAGGACACCGCCGCCGACCTCGAATACCAGCGCGAACTCGCGGAGAAGGCGCAGAAGCAGGCGGCGAATGAGGCGGCGGAGTTTCGCCGCCAGCTCGACGCCACCACGCTGGATCGCGATGTGACCGTGCAGCAGGTCGAGGAATTGACCCGCGAACTCGACGCGCAGCGCCGGAAGCTGCTCGATTTTGCCGAGCAGAAAACCGCGGTGCTCCAGGCCGACAGCGAGCACCTCGTGGCGCTCGCCGAGGCCCGTGCGCAGGTGCTCAGCATCACCCAGGAGCGCGAAGCCGCACGCAACCGCGCGCAGGAGCAGGCCAAGGAACTCGATGAACTGCGCGGGCAGTTTCAGGCTTTCCGCGACGAGCAGGCGCAGACCACCGCGCAGGCGCTGGCCGAAGCTCACGAAAAACTCGCGGCGGCGGAAACGCAGGCGCGCGAATCGCGGCACGGCGCAAAAAATGTGCGGCAGGAACTCGAGGGCGTGAGCCGGCAGCTCGCCGCGCTCCAGGCGCAGAGCGAGGCGGCGGCGGCGCAGCAGGCCGAGACCGGGCGGCAGCTCGAAACACTTTCCGCCGAACACGCCGATGCCGTGGCCGCTCTCGCGGCGGCGCAGACGGAGCTGGAGGGGCTCACGGGCGAGCGGGCCTCGGTGCGCGCGCAGGCCACGGAAAGCGCCCTCACTTTTGAAACCCAGCTCAGTGCGCTGCGCGGCCAGCTCGCCGTGCTCGAAGGCGCGGCCGCCGCCGCCAAAATCCGCGAGGACGAATTTGCGGTGCTGCAAAAGCGGTTTGAAAAACAGCGCGTCGAAACCATCGACATCGTGGCCCGCCTGCAAAGTGCGCAGAACGAAATCCGCGAGCTGAGCGCGACGCTCGCCGAAGCGCGCCTGCAGGTGAAATTTGCCACCGCCGCCGGGCGCGCGACGAAGAACGGCGCGACGCGCTCCGACTTCGCCGGGCTGCTCAGCGAATCCTCGTCGGCCAGCGACACGGAGCCCGGCGTGCGGCCCGCGCCGCTCGCTACCGGCGTCCAGCAGGCGCTCACGGACAAGGAGGCCAAGAGCGCCCTCGGGGCGATGCGGCAGTGCTTCCAGTCCTTCACGAAAACTCCCGCCGACCTCAGCCTGCTCAATGAGCTCCACTGCCACGTCCACGGCTTTTCCGAGCGCGCGCGCACCACCGGCTACCTCGGTGTGTACCGGCTCTGCGAGGCTTTCTCCGAGCTGACGCGCGGCCTTTACGAAATCCCCGGACAGGTCAACCAATCGACGCTCGCCACCGTGCAGCAGACCATCGAATTCCTCGGCGCGCTGCTCCGCGAGCGCAGCTTGGCGCAGGCGCAGGATCCGGCGAAGGCGGCGATTTTTGCCGTGGACGACGACCCCGACAATTGCGAGGCGATCCAGATGGCGCTGGAGATTTACTCCCTGCAAACGGACTGCGCGCAGGAGCCGCTCGCGGCGCTGGCGGAACTCGGGGGCCGCCGCTGCGACCTCATCTTTCTCGACGTGAATCTGCCGGGCATGGACGGCTTCGAGCTGTGCAGGCAAATCCGCGCACTGCCCTTTCACGCGGACACGCCGGTCGTCTTTCTCACCGGCCTCCCCACGCTCGAAAACCGGGTGCAGTCCACGCTCTGCGGCGGCAACGATTTCGTGGGCAAGCCCTTCAATCTTCACGAGCTGAGCGTCAAGGCGATGACGCTCATTTTGAAAGCGCAGCTCGGACTGGTGTAGGGTGTTTTATTTTTCAACGCAGAGGCGCAGAGGCGCAGAGGTCGTAGAGGAAAAAGACGGATGACTGCGGTACGGACTGCGTCGGAAAAACTCTGCGCCCTTTGCGTCTCTGCGTTGGAAAAATGACGCCCCGACCGTCTTGCTTCGCCCGTCGCCGCGCGGTTTTTTGCGGCGCGAAAACATTTCCCGTAACGCGGCGCGGCGCGCGCCCGTCTGCGCCCGTGAAACCCCACCCGCCCATGCCTTACACCGGAGTCGTCCTCACCATCCTCGCCCTGCACGCCGCTGCTTTTCTCATCCTCCTCGGGCACTGGCTCGTCGGCGCGGGGATGTTTCCGCGCGCCACGCAAGCCTTCGCCGACGTGTACGAGCGCCGGCCCGTGCGCGCCACGCTGCTCGGCGTCGTGACTTACGGCCCGCTGTTTGTGCTGCTGCTCAATAGCGGCAACATCGGCAACGGCCTGATCAAACTCCTCGCGCTCGTCGCGGGCTTCATCGCGCTGCTGCTCGGCTTTATCGGCAGCGCGGGGCTCGCGCTGCGCGTCGGGCGCAATCTCTCCGCGGACGCGAGCGTATGGCATCAGGGCCTGCGCGGCGGCGTGATGCTCGCGCTGGTTTTCATCACGCCGGTGCTCGGCTCGCTTTTCCTGCTGCACCTCGGGCTGGCCAGCGGCTTTGGCGCGGTGCTGCTTTCGCGTCCGTGGAAAGTGCGGGCGCAGGCCGCGGCCCGGCTCGCCGAAACGCCGGAACCCGCGCTCTCGTGAGCACCACGAGCCGCCGCGAATTTCTCATCACCGGCGCGGCGTCGGTTGCGCTGAGCGCGGCCATTTTCAAAAGCGTGCAGGGCTGGCTCGGCGACGCCCGCCAGTACGCCGGACGCGGCCTCCACCGTCCGCTCGACGGCCCGCTCACGCCGCCGTCCGCCGCGGAAATCGATCCCGTTGCGCACGCGCTGAACCGCCTCACTTTCGGCCCCGGCCCCGGCGACCATGCGCGCGTGGCGGCGATGGGCGTGGACACTTTTCTCGACGAGCAGCTCGCGCCGGAAAAAATCCCCGACGGGCTTTGCGACCGCGCGGTGGCCCGCTTTCAGGAGTGCTGGGTGGAGCCGGTCGGCGAGGCTTACGAGGAGGATGATGAGGCGCTCACGCCCGTGCTCCGCCGGGTGGCGCTCCTCCGCGCGACTTACAGCCAGCGCCAGCTTTTCGAGGTCATGTGCGAGTTTTGGAGCGACCATTTCAACATCGACGCCGGCAAGGGCGACTGCCGCTACAACAAGATCGCGGACGACCAGAACGTGATCCGCAAAAACGCGCTCGGCAGTTTCCGCGAGATGCTCCGCGCGAGCGCGCTCAGCCCCGCGATGCTGTGGTATCTCGACGGCCGCGCGAACGTGAAGCGCACGCCCGACGAAAAGCCGAACGAGAACTACGCGCGCGAGCTAATGGAACTGCACACGCTCGGCGTCCACGGCGGCTACGCGCAGCAGGACGTGATGGAAGTGGCGCGCTGCCTCACGGGCTGGACGGTGCTCGCGAAAAAGGACGAC
>JAYVNN010000112.1:0-17827 GCA_043758435.1 Chthoniobacter sp. | reverse complement strand
GTGGCGCAGGGGATCAAGGCCGAGGAAATCCAGCCGCAATCCGCCACGGCGGAGGAGATTTTTGAAAAAGTCATCGAGGACAAAGTGCTGCCGGGCACCACCGTCGCCGTGCGCAACGAGACGAAGGTCTCGAAAGGTTTCCGCACGCGCACGGCCATCGTCGTGCGCTCCACGGACGTGGCGCGCGTGGCGCAGGCCGCGCGGGAAATCACCTCGCTGCTCGAACAGGGCGTGGTCGTGAACTCGGAGTCGCCCGCGTATTTTTACACCCGGCTCGGCGACCTCAAGGTCGAGATGCTCGCCGCCGCCGCCAAGGACGCCCGAACCCGCGCCGAGAACATCCTCCACTCCGCAGGCAACGCCGCCGTCGGCAAGCTCGTCGTCGCCGACATGGGCATCATCAACATCAACCCGGCCAACGTCACCGCGACTTCCGAGGAGGGAAACAACGACACCTCCGCGTTGGAAAAGGACATCATCACCATCGTCCACGCGGAGTTTGAGGTGAACTGAGCGCGGCTCCTTCTCAAGGGGAGAGCTTCATACCTCAGCTTCATGGATGGAAGAAGCTGAAGCTCCGGGTAGTGGCTCAATTTACCAGCAAGCGCGTGTGTCTAAACACAGAAACACGGAGGACACAGAGGAGAAAGGCTAGGCCGTATTTTTTCCAAACCTCTGTGCTCCTCCGTGTCCTCCGTGCCTCTGTGTTTGAGCATTCAAATTGAGCCACTATCAAGCTCCCCGCCGACGGCGCAGGGAAAGCAGCAGGCCCGTGCCGAGCAGCAGCCCGGCGGAGGTGGGCTCGGGGACGGACAGGGGCACGCCCTCGAAAGCGATGAAAGTGGGAAAGTTTAACCCGGAGATGTCGAACACCGAAGCAACGCCGGCCGTGGTGAGCCGCTGGACGACGTTGCCATTGCGCCCGGAGACGTAAAGCCGCGCCGAGGTATCGAAAGCCAGGCCGTAGAAAAACGAGTTTCGGTTGTCGGTGGCGAAGGTGGAAGCCGAGCCCCCCGTGGTGAATCGCTGGATCGTGGCGAAGGAGCCGTTGGAGGCGTAGAGCCGCCCCGCGCTGTCAAAGGCCAGATCGAAGGGAGTATTGACGTTGCTCGCGAAGACGGTCGGCACGCCCGCCGGGTTGAATCGCAGGATGTTATTGCTGCCGTAATTGGCGACAAAAAGATTGTCCGCGGCATCGAAGACCAGTCCCCTGGGGAGGTTCAAACTGGTCGTGGCGAATAGCGCAGGGGTGCCATCGGGCGCGAAGCGTTCGATGATGTTGTTCCCGTAGTTGGCCGCGTAGAGGTTTCCCGCACTGTCAAAGGCCAGATCTCTCGGAAGACTGAGCCCGGTATTTGCAAACACGGTGGTGATGCCGCCGGTCGTGTATTTGAGGATGGTGTTGTTGCCAATGTTCGAGACGTAGAGGCTCCCGTCGGGGCCAAAGGCGACGCCATGCGGCTGGCTCAGGCCGGCGATGGGGACGTTAATGACCGCGCCCGCCGGGGTGATGCGCACGACGGTGTCGTTGCCGCTGTTGCCCACATACAGATCGCCCACGGCGGCTGGCGCGAGGTTCGGGTCAATGACGAACGCGAGGGCGGTGGCGAGCGCGAATCCAAGGCGGCGCGAGGTGGTGATGTTCATGGGGTGGAGTTTTGTACCGAGGCCGTCGGCCCCGGCAATCGGCGATGGCAGGGAGCGAATTAGGCAACTGTCCGCGACGGCGGCAAGGAAAGATTCGGCGCTTTTTTCCGCCCCTCGCGCGGTGGGGTGATTTCCTCGTTTGCATTTCCGCGCGAGCCGCTATGTTTCGGCCCCTTTTCCAAAAAACCTCGTCCGCACCCACCCCAATACCGCCATGAATGTCGTCGTCGAAAACCTGCCCAATTGCATCACCACCCTGCGTATCGAACTGGAAGCGGACAAGGTCAACAAGGTGTGGGATGCGGTGACGGGGGATTACACGAAGTTTGCGAAGATTCCCGGCTACCGCGCGGGGAAGGCGCCGAAGTCGGTGATCGAGAAGAAGTTCAAAAAGGAAATCCGCGAGGAGCTGGAGAAGAAGCTCCTTTCGGAGTCGTGCCGGGAGGCGATTTCGGAGAAGAAAATCCGCGTGCTGTCGCTGGCGCAGATCGATGAGGTGGAGCTGGCAGAGGACAAGACGATGAAGTTCACGGCGACGCTGGTGACGCATCCTGATTTCGAGCTGCCGCCGTACCAGGGGCTGGTGGTGCCGATGAAATCGACTGAGGTGACGGAGGCCGAGATCGACGAGTCGCTGGAAAACCTGCGC
Source organism: Chthoniobacter sp. (assembly GCA_043758435.1). Classification (GTDB taxonomy): domain Bacteria; phylum Verrucomicrobiota; class Verrucomicrobiia; order Chthoniobacterales; family Chthoniobacteraceae; genus Chthoniobacter. The sequence goes on along the minus strand of JAYVNN010000112.1, from coordinate 15,531 downwards.
GAGCAGGCGGCGGACTTTGAGGACATCAAGGAGGAGCGCGGGGCGGCGATGGAGGATTACGTCGTGGTGGACTACCGCGGGACGATTGATGGCAAGCCGGTGAACGAGGTTTTTCCGAAGTCGGGCAAGCCGCTGGCAGGCAATGATGATTTCTGGATTCGGATGACGCCCGAGGCGTTTTTCCCCGGCTACTGCGAGGCGCTCGCGGGTGCGAAGAAGGGCGAGGTGCGGACGTTCACGATCGAGGTGCCGGCGGATTTTCCGGTGGAAGGAATGGGCGGGCAGAAGATCGAATACGTGGTGACGGTGAAGGAGATCAAAACGAAGGTGCTGCCGGCCCTGGACGATGCTTTCGCCGCGACCGTGCAGGAGGGCAAGACGCTCGCGGAAATCCGCGAGATGGCGCGCGAGGAACTCGGGCGGCAGAAGGTCGCCGACACCGAGGCGGGCAAGCGCAACGCGATCATGGCGCAGCTTCTCGCGCAGGTGGAATGCGAACTGCCGGTGGACATGGTGCGCACGCAGACGCGGCGGCTGCTCGCGGACATCGTGCGGGAAAACCAGTCGCGCGGGGTGGCGGACGAAGTGCTGAAGGAGAACGAGCAGCAGATTCTCGGCACCGCGGCGCAGAACGCGCGGGAGCAGTTGAAGGGGACGTTTGTGCTGCTGCGCATTGCGGAGATGGAGGGCATCAAGCCGACGCAGCAGGAGTTCAACGTGCGCATCGCGCAGCTCGCGCAGCGCTACGAAATGAAGCCGGCGAAACTTTTGAAAGAGCTGGAAAAACGCAACGCGCTCGACCAGATCACCGAGGAAATCCTGACGGCCAAGGTGCTTGATTTCCTCGCCTCCACGGCTAGCGTCACGACCATTCCCGCCGGGGCGTAAATCCGCGAGCCAGCCACCCATTTTTCATGATCATCCAACCCGACCGCCGCATCACCGCCCCGCAGAATAACTACTACCCCATGCCCTTCGTCATCGAGCGGAGCGGCAATCGTGAGCAGTCCTACGACATCTATTCGCGGCTCCTGAAAGACCGCATCATTTTCCTCGGCACAGCCATCGACGACCACGTCGCGAACGCGGTCATCGCGCAGCTCCTTTTCCTGCAAATGGACGACGCGAAAAAGGACGTGAGCATTTACATCAACTCGCCCGGCGGCTCGGTGACAGCGGGGCTGGCGATTTATGACACGATGCAGTTTATGACCTGCGCGGTGAATACGTACTGCATCGGCATGGCCGCGAGCATGGGGGCGGTTTTGCTGGCCGCGGGCACGCGGGGCAAACGCTACGCGCTGCCGAATTCGGACATCATGATCCACCAGGTCAGCGGCGGCGCGTCGGGCACGGCGAGCGATGTCGAGCGCACGGTAGAGTTCATGTACAAGCTCAAGAAGCGGCTCATCCACATCCTCGCGCAGCACACCGGCAAGACCGACGACCAGGTCAAGCTCGACTCGGATCGCGACTACTACATGAGCGCCGCGGAGGCCAAGGAATACGGGCTCGTGGATGAGGTCGTGAAATCGCGCAAAGAACTGCCCGGCGCGGAGAAGGGGCTGCTCGAAGGCACCTCGGCGGCGGATAAAATCGAAGCGTAACTTTCACTCCCAGACGACATGGCCAGAGCGAGTAATCTCACGATGTGCAGCTTCTGCGGGAAGAGCCACGCGGAAGTCCGCAAGCTCATCGCGGGGCCGGGAGTGTACATTTGCGACAGTTGCATCAACGTCTGCAAAGGCATCCTCGACAAGGAGCTGAACGACGACGCAAAGCGGCATTCCACGACGCTCCGCGTGCCGAAGCCGATGGAAATCCGGCGGCAACTCGACCAGTTCGTCATCGGTCAGGATCGCGCAAAAAAAACGCTCAGCGTGGCGGTGCACAACCACTACAAGCGCATCCTCCACAATGGCGCGGCCGCCAGCGGCGCGGTGCCGATGGATCCGCTCGGCGACGTGGAAATCGACAAGGCCAACGTCCTCCTCATCGGCCCGACCGGCAGCGGCAAGACGCTCCTCGCCCGCACCCTCGCGCGCATCATCGACGTGCCTTTTACCATCGCCGACGCGACCACGCTGACCGAAGCCGGCTACGTGGGCGAAGACGTGGAGAACATCATCCTCCGCCTGCTCCAGGCCAGCGATTACGACGTGAAGCGCGCGGAAATCGGCATCGTCTATATCGACGAAATCGACAAGATCGGGCGCAAGACCGACAACGTCTCCATCACCCGCGATGTGAGCGGCGAAGGCGTGCAGCAGGCGCTGCTGAAAATCCTCGAAGGCACCACCTGCAACGTCCCGCCGCAGGGCGGACGCAAGCACCCGCATCAGGAATACATCCAGGTCAGCACGGACAAGATTCTCTTCATCTGCGGCGGCGCGTTTGTCGGCCTCGACAAGATGATCCAGAAACGGCTCGGCAAAAAAGTCCTCGGCTTCGGCGTAACCGCCCACGAAGCGAATGCAGCCGAAGTTCCGTCGAGCGAGGCCATTCGTTTCACCGAGCCGGAAGACCTGCTCGCCTTCGGCATGATCCCGGAATTCGTGGGCCGTCTCCCCGTCGTCACCGCGCTCGATCAGCTCTCCGAGGACGAACTCGTGATGATCCTCACCGACACGAAAAACGCGATGATCAAGCAGTTCACCAAGCTGCTCGCGCTCGAAGGCGTGAACCTCAACGTGACCAAGGACGCCCTCCGCGCCCTCGCCGAGCAGGCCCACTCCAAAGGCACCGGCGCCCGCGCGCTGCGCAGCATGCTCGAGCGCATCATGCTCGATCTCATGTACGAAATCCCGAGCCGCGAGGACATCTCCGACGTGACTATCAACCGTGCCGTCGTCGAGGGGAAAAAGCCGCCGCTCATCCGCAAGAAACAGGACAAGGACGCGGCGTAGCCCGCCGGGATTTTTGCAGACTTGCCGCCCGTCGGGCGAATGGCATCTTCCAGCCATGTTTTCCGCGCTCGACCTGCCAACCCTTCGCCAGCGCGTCTCTAAGCTGAGCGTGAAGGAGTATCATCAGCTCGGTGAGTTCAACGAAAACCGGAAACGCACCGAACTCATCCGCGGCATCATCATCGAAAAAATGAGCAGATCCCCCCTTCATGGCACCATCGCTTCGATCATTCAGGACATGCTCACTCCCCAAATCCGGCGCGACTTTGTCTTGCGTAGAGAAGAGCCGCTAACTCTTCGCGATTCCGAACCGGAGCCGGATATCGCTGTCGTTTCAGGTGAACGCCGCGATTATCTTTGCGTCCATCCACACACCGCGGCACTCGTCATCGAGGTTGCTGTTACCAGCTCTGCCGACGACCGCGCGATGGCCGAACTCTACGCCGAGGCCGGTGTCGCTGAATACTGGATCGTCCTCCCGCAGGAGTGCCTCGTCGAAGTTCACCTCCACCCGGAAGGCAGCCGCTACCGCGAGATGCGCACCTTCAGCCGCGCGGAGGAAATCGTCAGCCAGAGCGTGCCCGGCCTGCGCCTCGCGCTCGGCGAACTCTTTGCCGGGCTGCCCTGAGCGGGCGTGGACAAGAGAGGGTCGCGTGCTACTTTCCCGGCCATGAAAAAGCGGCTGCTGCAAAGTCTCATCGTCGTCCTGGTGGTCTTCAACGTCGCGGTTGGCGTCCGCGTTTACCAAGCCGTCGGGGCGCAGGAAAAGGACGACTCGGGGTATTCGAGCATCGCGGTTTTTGCGCGGGCGATGCAGCTCGTGCGGCAGGATTATGTGGACGAGAAAAAGGTCAGCTACGAGGCGCTCACGCACGCGGCGATGCGGGGTATGCTCGGCGATCTCGATCCGCATTCGCAGTTCATGGAGCCGCGCGATTTCAAAGGCATGCAGGACGACACCAACAGCCGCTTCGGCGGGCTCGGCGTGGTCGTCTCGCAGCGCGAGGGCGCGCTCATCATCGTCACGCCGATGGAGGACACGCCGGGGTTTCGCGCGGGGCTTTTGCCGAATGACCAGATCATCAAAATCGACGGCCAATCGACGGAGAAAATGGATCTCAACGAGGCGATCAACCTGCTCCGCGGCGATGCCGGGCAGAAGGTGACGCTGACGATCCTGCGGCCGGCGACGAAGGAGATTAAGGATTTCGCGATGGTGCGGGAGAACATCAAGGTCGCGAGTGTGAAGGACGCGAAGATCATGCCGGCGGAGCAGGGTGGGGAGTTCAAGATCGGCTACGTGCGGATCACGCAATTCAACGTGCCGACCGCGGACGACCTCGGAAAAAAACTCGATGAACTCGAGAAGCAGGGCATGCAGGCGCTCGTGCTCGACCTGCGCTACAACCCCGGCGGACTGCTCAATTCCGCGATTGATGTCGCGGGGCAGTTTCTCCCGCCGAAGACGCTCGTCGCTTCCACGGAGGGCCGCGTGGCTTCGCAGAGCCGCAAATATTTTACCAATGACACGACCAAGCCGCGTCCGCGCTACCCGCTGGCGATCCTGACGAACACAGGCTCGGCGAGCGGTTCGGAGATTGTCGCCGGCGCGCTCAAAGACCTCAACCGCGCGATCCTTGTGGGCGAGACGACCTTTGGCAAAGGCTCGGTGCAGAGCGTCATCCAGCTCCAGGACGGCTCGGCGATGCGGCTGACGACGGCGAAATACTACACGCCCAGCCACAACGTCATCCACGAGCACGGCGTCACCCCGACGATCCGCGCGACGATGACGCCCGAGCAGGAACGCGCGCTCATGCTTCTGCGCCGCGAGGATTCGATGACCGAGGCGGAGCGCAAAGACCTCGCGAGCTTCCGCGACCCGCAGCTCGACCGCGCGGTCGATGCGCTGAAAGGCGTGATGATCTACGCGGAAAAAAGCGGCGAGAAAAAGCCCGCGAAAAACTAGATGGTGGCGGGTGCGCTCGTGCTGGCGCTGGAAACCTCGTGCGATGAAACTGCGGCGGCGGTGCTGTGCGGCGGGGAGCTGCTAGCGAGTGAGGTGGCTTCGCAAATCGCGATTCACGCGCCGTACGGCGGCGTGGTGCCGGAGGTGGCGTCGCGGAATCATCTGCGCGCGTTGAAGCCGGTCATAGCCGGGGCGCTTGCGGCGGCGGGTGTGCGGATGGACGAGATGGACGCCTTTGCCGCGACGTGCGGGCCGGGGTTGGCGAGTTCGCTGATGATCGGCACGTCGGTGGCGAAAGGGCTGGCGGTCGCGCGGGGCAAGCCGTGGCTGGCGATCAACCATCTCGAAGGGCACCTGCTCTCGCCGTTTTTTGGCGCGGCAGAAATCCCGCCTGCGGTCGCGCTCATCGTCAGCGGCGGACACACGCTGCTCGTCGAGATTGAGGCGTTTGGAAAATACCGGCTCCTCGGGCAGACGCAGGATGACGCTGCGGGCGAGGCTTTCGACAAGGTGGGCAAGCTGCTCGGCCTCCCGTATCCCGGCGGGCCGAATGTGAACCGTCTCGCGAGCGGCGGTGACCCGGCGCGTGTGGATTTTCCGCGGAGCATGCTGCACTCGGCGGACTTCGCCTTCAGCTTCAGCGGACTGAAGACCGCCGTGCGCTACCTGCTCCCGAAGCTAGGCGGCATCAGCCTTCCCGACGTGTGCGCGTCTTTCCAGGAAGCCGTGGTCGAGGTACTCGTGGCGAAGACGCTGCGCGCGGCGCAGGTCACCGGGCGGCGCGTGGTCGCGGTGAGCGGCGGCGTGAGCTGCAATACGCGGCTGCGCGAAAAACTGGCCGCGGCCTGCGCGCCGCGCGGTCTGGAACTCCGCATCGCCGAGCCCGCGCTTTGCACGGACAACGCCGCGATGATCGGCTACGTCGCCGCGCTCCGGATGGCGCGTGGTCTGACCTCGCCGCTCACCGCAGACATCGACCCGAATCTCCGTCTCGCCGTCTGATCGTTCAGGCGACGGTTTGCAGGCAGACCGTGAATTTTGCCCCGGCTCCGGGCTGGCTTTGGATGATGATCGCGCCGTTGGCTTCTCGGATGAGGCGCTTGACGATGGAAAGGCCGAGGCCGGTGCCCTGCTCGGCGGTCTTGGTGGTGAAGCGCTCCTCGAACATGCGGCGCAGGATTTCCGCGGGAATGCCGGGGCCGCTGTCCTCGATGGTGATGGTGAGGAGCGGCGGATGGTTGGTGAAATTCTCGCGGTTGATGACGCGCTGACCGGGGCCGTCGGGCAGGGTGCCGATGTCGAGCGGGGTGCTGTGCAGGTGGCAGGTTACGTCGATCCGGTGCGGTTGCGGGGTGCATTGCAGCGCGTTGATCGTGAGGTTGAGGAGGATCTGGAGGAAGTCGGTGCTGTGGATTGCGGCGGTCGCGTCGGTCTCCAGGCCGCGGACGGTGAGCTGCTGGCCGCGGGCGCTGGGGTGGCGGCTGAGCAGCTCGGTGAGATCGCTCATCATCTGGTTGACGCCGACGTGGTTTTTTTCCGAGGTCTGGCCGTGGAGAAAGCCGAGGTAGCGGCGGGAGATTTCCACGCAGCGGCTGACCTGGCCGTTGAGGCGGCTGAGGTCGCCCTTGATGGTTTCGAGCTGCTCTCCCTCGACGCTGGCGGCGTTTTCCATGGTGCGGTTGATGAGCTCGACGAAGCCGGAGATGATGGTCAGCGGGCTGTTGATGTCGTGCAAAACGCTGGCGTAAATCTCGCCCTGGGTGCGGGCCTTTTCCTCGGCCATGCGGTGGTCGTGGATTTCGCGCTGGAGGGTCTGGAGTTCCTCGTTGCCGCGCGCGAATTCGACGGCGGCGCGGTGCTTGCGCGCGGCGTGGGCCACGGCGGCGCGCATGGTGGAAATGTCGAAGGGCTTGTTGAGGTAGTCGCTGGCCCCGTGGCGGAGCGCCTGCCGCGCGGTCTCGATGGTCTCGAAGGCGGTGAGCATGATGACCTCGACGGTCGGATCGAGCTGCTTGATCTCCTTGAGCGTCTCCACGCCGGAAATGCCGTGCATCATGATGTCGAGGACGATGACATCAATGGCGTTGGTTTTGACCAGCTCGATGGCGTCGAGCCCGTTGGTCGCGAGGAGGACTTGGTACTCGTTTTTGAAAACGATGCGCAGCGACTGCCGCGGCCCCTCCTCGTCATCGACGATGAGCAGGGTCGGCTTAACGGACGGAGGTGCGAGGGGAGCGCTCGCGGGGGGCTCAGAAATTGTATCCAAGGGTCAGATTGATAGCATGAGCCTGGGTGCGGTAGGTGCCGTCGGCCGTGCCACCCTGGGTGATCGTGCGGGTGGGGCCGTAGGAAAACTGGTAGCCGACGTTCCAGTTGTAGTGTTCGAGGTTCTGCCCGAAGCCGGCGCTCAGGATGTGGCGGTTGGAGTCGGGGACGATGGGATTGAAGCTGTCGTTCGGGACGGAATTTTCGCTCCAGATGTAGCCGGCGCTGGCCTGGAGGCCGTGGGAGAATTTTTTGGTCACGCCGAATTCCCAGAACCAGCTCGACTGCCAGTTGAAGGGCAGGGCGGTATCGCCGCTTTTGTCCTGGTGAAGGGTGACGGTTTTCAACTGATGCCAGTCGGTCCAGTCGGCGTTGAACTCAAAGTTCCAGTCCTCGGTGGGGCGGAAGGAGTAGCCGAAGACGATATTCTGCGGGATGTGAAAGCGGGCGCTGGCCTCTTCGCGCCGGTCGATCCCCGCGACGGGGAAGGGTCCGAAGGGCGTGGCCACGGTGAAGGGATCGGTGTGCAGGGTGGTATGGCCCTCGAAGTCGATGGACGTGGCGCTGTGGTAGGTGAGTCCAAAGTGGTGCATCCGGTGGGGGCTCCACAGGAGGCCGCCGCTGAAGCTGTAGCTCACGCCGTCGCCTTTGAATTTGAAGGTGTCGCCCACGGCGAACACGCCCTGCTGGAGTTCGGCCTGGCCGTAGTTGACGGACGCCCCTCCGGCCACGGAGAGGGTGTCGGAGATCTTCCAGGCGATCACGGGATTGATCGCGACATAGACGATTTTGCCTTTGCGCGCGGTGGTGCGGAAGGGCGTGTCGTCGGGGTATTCCATCCCGAGGCCGTAGGGGGCGTAGATGCCGAGCCCGAAGGCTACCGGCCAGCCTTGGGGCTTGGTGGTCACGAAAAAATGCGGGGCAAACTGCAGCTCGTGATTGGTATTGGAGAAGGATCGGGCACCGGGTGCGGCGGGATCGACACGCTCGCGCAGGGTGATGGCGTAGGAGCCGAGGAGGGCGCGGGTGCCTTCGAGCTGGGTGATGCCGGCGGGATTGTAGAAAACGGCGGATGGATTGTCCGCCGTGGCCGCAAAGGCGTCGCCGCGGGCGGTGGCTTCCGCGTCTTGGTCCGCGATGCGGAAGCCGAGGGAAAAGGCGGCCGGGGCAGAGAGGGCGAGGATGGAAGCGACGCAGAGGAGGGAGGGTGTGGTTTTCATTTCGCGCGGATGAGAAAGCAAAAGCGGTGCCTTGGCGGCAAGCAAAATCCCCCGGCCAGAGAGGCGGGCGCTAATTTAAGAGCGGGAGCGAAACGCGCACAATCCCGGACTCGCCTTTTTGCGAAGACGGAATCTCGATTCTGCCGTGGTGGCTCTCAATGATTTTCCGCGAGACGGTAAGGCCGAGGCCGAGGCCGACGTTGCGCGTGGAAAAAAACGGCTCGGGGGCGCGCAGGGCGATCTCGGCGTTGAAGCCCTGCCCGGAATCGCGCACCTCGACCTGGAGCTGCTCGCCGGTGCCGCCCGCGGCGAGATGCACGGCCACGGTCGGGGCGTCGGGGTTGGCTTGGAGGGCGTTGAGCATGATCTCGGAAAAGGCGTGGCGCAGAGCCTTGTGGTCGCCGGCGATTTTCCACGGGGCGAGGTCTTTGTTGAAGGTGAGCTGCGCGATTTTTTTCCCCGGATGAAAGGTGTGCGCCTCGTGAAAGGCCTCGACGAGCAGGTCGGAGATGGGCACGGGCTCGTGGAAGTCCGCCTGCCATTCGCGGGCGAGGAGGACCATCTGGCTGGCGAGGCGCGAGATGCGTTTCACGCCGGAGGCGAGGACGGTGGAGAGGGATTCCTGAAACTCGGGGTCGTTGATCGAGTCCTTCAGCAACTGCTGGTGCGTGGAAAGCGGGACGAGGGAATTGCCAATCTCATGGGCGAGGTGCTCGGCCATGGATTTGACGAGGCGCAGGTTCGCGGCCTCGATTTCCAGCCGCTGCGCGCGCTCGTGCTCGGTCACGTCCTCGAGGATGAGCAGGGCGGAGTTCGTGGCCGCGGCGCTTTGCGTGCGAAAGGGCAGGATGCAGACGCGGTAGAAAAGCTCGGGCGTCTGCGGACGCTGATATTTGAAGGGCGGAACGCCGACGCCGGTTTTGATCACGGTGAAGACCATGCTGCCGAGCATCTGCGGGAGGTCGGAGAATTCGAGGCGCGTTTTGCCCGGAAGATCCTGGAGGAAAAAACGCTCGGCAAAGCTGTTCGCGTGGAGGGTGGCGAGGTTCGCGCCCACGACCATGCAGCCGCTGCCGAGGTGGCTGAGGATGTCGGCGATCATCGCGTGGTTGCCCGCGAGCTGGTCGTGGAGCCAGGTATTGCGCACGGCGAGGCCGACCTCCTCGAGCATGTGGAAGATGAGCGCGAGTTCCTCATTCGCGTAGGGCTCGCCGGTCAGCCGCTCGTCGAGCACGACGACGCCGAGGAGCGACTGCCGGTCGAGAATCGGGATGGCGACTTCCGCGCCGACGAGCTGGAATTCCTTGGTGATCTCGCGGCTCGCCTGCGCGTCCGGGCTGCTCGCGCGGAGGATGCGGCCCTGGCGGTGGAGGTGCCCGCCGATGCCCGCGCCGAGCGAGAGCGCGAAGTGCTGGAGCACGCTCTGGTCGTGCCCGATGGCGCAGGCCGAGCGCAGCCAGCGGTCGTCCTGCGAGAGCGGGCTGTCGCTGAGCAGGCCGGCGGGTTTGCGGAGGAAAATGATGGCGCGGTTGACGCCGATGATTTCGCGCAGGAGGAGGAGGAACTGCTTGAGCAGCGCTGCGGAATCGAGGCTGTGCGTGAGGATGCTGGAGAAGCGCCGGAAGGCTTCGAGCGAGCGCACCTGATCGACGTACGGACGCAGCACTGAGGGCTCGAGGGCGGTGGTTGTCGGCAGGGCGAGCGGCTGGGCGGTGTCGCCCTCGGGAAACATCCGGTCGAGCAGGGTGTTGAGCAGTTTGCCGCGCACCGGTTTGGCGAGGACGTGGGCGACCCCGAGCAGGTAGGCGTCCTCCTCCCACTCCCACTGCTTGTCGGCGGTGTAGATGATGACGGGGCAGTGTGGGGCGAAGGTTTTCATCTCCTCAATCATCCGCACGGCGCGCACGTCGGTGAGTTCGACATCAAGGATGGCAGCGTCGATGGCTCCGCGGGAGAGGAGAAACTCGGCCTCGCCGACGACTTCTTTGGCGATGACCTGGAACTTCTGCGGGTCGAGCACCGAGGCCACGGCGGCGGCGAGCGAGGGCTGTCTGGTGATGACGAGCAGGGTGCTCATTTAGGCGGAGACGGCGACGGGGGAGGCGGCGGGGCGGAGCTGCCGACTGGGCAGATCGACCTGCACGGTTGTGCCTTTTTTCACGATGCTGGCAATGGAAAGTTTCCCGCCGTGGAGGTTCACGATTTTGCGGCAAATCGCGAGGCCGAGGCCGAAGCCGCGGTTCTCGTCGCCGCGGTTTTTCGTGGTGAAATACGGGGTGAGAATGCGGCTGAGATTTTCCTTGGGGATGCCTTCCCCCTGATCGACCACGCGGAGGCGCAGCCAGTCCGGCTCGCCGGAGCGGGGGATGCGGTCGAGGTGGATGTGGATGTGCGCGCCGTTGCGCGAGGCGTCGAGGGCGTTGGAAATGAGGTTGGCAATGAGCCGCTGCATGAGCACTTCGTCCATCTCGGCGAGGACTTCGCCGGGGGTGACGGCGATGACTTCGACCTCCTTGGTGCTGCGGCTCGCGCGGGCCAGATCCACGGCGTGCTGGATGACGAGATCGAGGCGGCCGAGCTGGAGGTCGAGCCGGAGATTTTCGGAAAAGAAGAGCGCCTCTTTGATGTAGGAGCGCATCGTCTTGATGTTGCGCAGGGCCACGGGGAGGAGTTCCTCGTCAAAGCCCTCGCGGGTTTCGGCGGAGAGCTGGAGGAGGGTCCAGACCGGGGTGAGGAGGTTGTTCAAATCGTGGGCCATGCCGCGCGACATCCTGCCTAGCAGGTCGAGTTCCTGCGTCTGGAGAATCTGCGATTTCAGGCGGATTTGGTTCACCATGAGGCTCATGTTTTTCACGAGCGTGACGAGGAGGTTGATGTCCGTGGCGGTGTAGGGTTCGTCGCCGACTTTCCGTCCGGTGAGGAGGAGGCCAAAGGGTTCGTTCTGGGAGGTCAGAGGAAAGCAGAATTGCGCGCCGAACTGCGCGAGCTGTTCGCTGGCGGTGCGCTCGATGCTGCCGGGCGCGACCCGGAGGTGGTGCTGCTGGTGGGAGAGGTACTCGCCTTTGCCCCACTCGAAATAACGGAGCACGGGGGACTCGGGCTTGAGCTCGGGCAGGGGACGCGGAGCCTCCTCGGGGAAGGAGCGGAAGAGGGTGAAGACGCGGTTGGTTTCGTCGCGCAGGATGATCTGGTAGCCGTCGATGCGGAAGGAGCGCTGGAGGATCTCGTGCAGGTCATTGAGCAACTGGTCGAGGTCGGCGTACCACGGCATGTAGTTGATGAAGCTGCGCACTTTGTCCTGCGACTCGAAGCGGTCGCCGAGCAGTTTGCGGTCGAAGAGATCGGAGTCGCCGGTGCCGAAAAGGCGCGGAAAAAAAACGCTGGCGACGACCGCGGAGACGCCGAGCACGGCGAGCGCGTAGAAGATCGCCGAGGAGGGAAACTGCTCCTTGGCAAACGAGGAAACGATGAGCAACTGGCAGAGCCCCACGAGCATGATGAAGCCGACGCGGATGACGTGCGCCGCCGCGCGGCTCAGGGTCACATGCACGTCGAGCAGCGTGTGCTGGAGCACGCTGTAGGCGACGATGGTCATGTAGAGGCATGCGGCCACGCTGCCGAGCGGGTAGAACGGGATGTGGGTGAGGGGATAGAGCGGATTGTCGACCGGGTTGAGGATGGGAAAAAGATCGTTGGTTCCGGCAAAAGCGATGCAGACGATGGCCGCGAGCATGGCGCGAATGCGGAGCCGCTGGAGGGAGTGCGCGGCGTGCTGGGCGCGGTATAAAACAATGATCGAGGTGCCGATCAGAGCGGTGTACGATGCAGTGTAAAGCCAGAAGAGAGGGCCGGGGATCGACCAGTAACCGTGGGGAATCAGGCGCACGCCGGTGATGAACCAGTCGGTGAAAAGCGATCCGGCGAAAATGGCATGCAGGGTGCAAAAGCCGCCGAACACGAGCTTCGGGATGCGTTTCTGCGCGATGAGCAGGGAGGTCGTGAAAAGGCCGAGTGGCGCAAGGATGATGGCAAACTGGAGGAGCTTCGCGGCGAGCAGCGCGTACCCTACCGGGATGCGGGGAAAACACATGACGAAGGCGCTCGCATTCCACAGCACCACGCCGAGCCCCCAGATCAGGTAGGCGCGGTGCAGCGCGGCCTTGGTGTTCTGCCAGAAGACAAAGAGGGCGAGCGCGAGATTGACCGCCGCCGCCGTGAGGGCCGCAATCTCGACGAAGTTCATACGCCGGAATACCGCCGCAGGATCAGGCAGGCGTAGCGCCCGCCGAATCCGGCGTTCAAATTCATGGCCACATTGACCGGATAGGGGCGCGGCCCGCGCGCGAGATAGTCCAGGTCGCAGCCGTCGGCGGGTGTCTGGAGATTGATCGTCGGCGGCATCTCCTGCCGGTGGATGGCCAAGGCGCAGACCGCCGCCTCGATCGCCCCGGCCGAACCCATGGTGTGGCCGGTGACGGGCTTGGTGGCGCTGATGCCGACGCGCGTGGCGTGGGAGCCGAAGACGGCCTTGATCGCCGCGGTCTCGAGCGGGTCGTTGAGCGGCGTGGCCGAGCCGTGCGCGTTGATATAGTCCACCTCCGGCCCATGCAGCCCGGCGCGGCGCAGGGCGCGGCGCATGGCGTTGATGTAGCCGAGGCCGTCGGGGTGCGGATCGGTCGGGTGGTAAGACTCGGCACTGCGCCCGTGGGCCACGATCTCGGCGTAGATTTTTGCGCCGCGGCTGAGCGCATGGCCGAGCTCCTCGACCACAAAATACGCGGAGCCCTCGCCGAGGATGAAACCGTCGCGCGTCTTGTCGAAAGGCCGCATCTGTGTGCCCGGCGCACCTTCCAGCTCGCTCATGGCGCGGAGCCGGCAGAAGCCGAAATGCTGCGCCTCGAACACCGCGTCCGACCCACCCGCGACCATCATGTCCACGTCGTCGTCCTTCACCGTGCGCCACGCGTAGCCGATGGCGTCCGCGCCCGACGCGCAGCCGGAGCAGTAGGTCAGCGCGTGGCCGTGGATGCCGAGGTAGATGCCGATGGCGCTGCTGCCTTCGCCGCAGTATCCGCCGATGGCGTTGTAGGGATGAATCTTCCCCTTGCCCTGCATCTGCTCCTGCACTTTGAGCACATTGCTCACGCCGCTCGTCGTGGTGCCTTCGACGATGCCGATGCGGTCGGGATCGATCTCCGCCACGTCGAGCTTCGAGTCCCGCACGGCCTGGGCCGAGGCCGCGAGGCCGTACTGCACGGAAAGTTCCAGCCGGTTGAGTTTCACGGCTTCGAGATGCTCCTCGATCTTGAAACCTTGGACTTCCGCGGAGACTTTCACCGGGAGCTTGCTCACGTCGTAGCGCGTCGTCGGCCGCACCCCGCTCACGCCGCGCCGCAGGGTGTCCCAGAATTTTTCGACGTTCAGCCCGTTGGCCGCGATCACCCCGATGCCGGTGATGACCACGCGCCGTTCCTCGGATCGCGAAGGTTCGCGCCGGGCTACCATTTCCAGGGGATGAGCGCGGGCTTGGTGCGCTGAAAGGTGCGGTAGGCGTCGCCGAATTTCTCGACCAGCGCCACCTCCTCGATGCGGATACGCATGATCAGCACGGGCACAAATAAGAGCGGGATCAGGAGCAGGGTAAAAAACGCGTTGCAGATGAGTGCCAGCGCGAGCAGCTCCAGAATCATCGAGAAATACGCCGGATGCCGCACCCAGCGGAACGGCCCGCTTTGCACGAACTCATGGTTGTCCCGAATCTCCACATGCAGGCTCCAGAATCTCCCCAGTGCCGCGATGGCCCGCCGCCGGATGGCAAAGGACGCGACCGCGCAGAGCCAGCCGGCGGTGAACGGCCCCCAGCGCAGGCCAGGGCGCAGGCCGAGGTATTCCGCGATGGCTCCGGCGAAAATGACCGTCCCGGCGAGGAGGAAAAGCCGCAGCGTTAGGTTCTCGCGAATCTGGCCCGCGATGAGTTCGCGCTTCGTGCCGAGTTCGATCAGCCGCGCGATGTAAATGGCGACGACTGAAATCAGCGGGAGGAGGAAAAACAGGGCAGTCATGCGGCGCGGACTGACGTTCACCCCGGCGGCCATTGCAAGGCTCTTCCGCCGAGCAGATGCACATGCAGATGCGGCACCGTCTCACCCGCGTCAGGCCCGTTGTTGATGACCACCCGGTAGCCGCTCTCCGCCACGCCCGCCGCCGTCGCGATCTCCCGCGTGGCGAGCAGCATGCGCCCGAGCAAATCCGCATCGCCCGCCTGCGCCTCCGCGAGCCGCGGGATCGCGCGTTTCGGCACGATGAGCACATGCACCGGCGCCTGCGGATTCACGTCGTGAAACGCGAGGAAATCCTCCGCCTCGAAGACGATGCGGGCAGGGATTTCACGGGCGGCGATTTTTTCAAACAGGGTCATGCGAGGGAAAAAGCGATCTGCTTCCTAGCAGCGGCTGTGCCGGAGTGCTCGCGCGTAAAACACACGATCTCCTCGCGCAGCGCATCGCAATCCCGGCTCCACGCCTTTTTCCCGCGCAGCATTTTCACACACCGCTCCAGCCCCAGCAGCTCGAAGCACCCGCCCGGCTCCGCGCACAGCTCCCGCAGCCGCCGCCCGAGCATCTCAAAAAACGCCAGCTCGTAGCCCGCGCCCGCCTCCCGCGCCAGCTCCACCAGCGACACCTGCACGCGCGGCGGCGCGGGCGCAAAATGCCGCCCGATTTCGCCATAGCCGATGACCTGTAAAACCGACTGCACCGCCGCCGTCAGCGTCTCCACTGGCAGCACATTCACCAGCTCCTGCTCGCGCAGATACTCCGTCACGCTCGCCGCCACATGCTCCGCGAGCCACCATTTCGCATAGCCCGCCCGCGCCGCCGCCTGCGCCAGCGACCGCACCAGCCAGGCGCGCTCAAAAGCGATCGCCTGCCCGCTCGCGAGCTGGATGACGGGGAGGTTGTCTTTGAGGCAGATCATAGGAAAGGCGAAGGGCAAAAGGCGAAAGACGATGGCGTTTGGGAAAAAGCGTGCGTCTGCCCGAAGCCCATCGCCTTTCGCCTTTCGCCTTTTGCCTTCACTTAAAAAGCTCCGGTTGCAGCCCGCTCTTTTTCGGCCTCCGCCCGAGCGACTGGATTTCCTCCAAAAACTCCCCGATGTCCTGAAAGTGCCGGTA
>JAYVNN010000111.1:0-6107 GCA_043758435.1 Chthoniobacter sp. | reverse complement strand
CCAGCTTCGGCAACCTCGCCCCGCGCGACATCTCCTCGCGCTCCGCGAAAGAGGCGTGCGACGACGGCCGCGGCGTCGGCCCCGGCGGACTCGGCGTGTATCTCGATTTCACCGATGCCATCGAGCGCCTCAGCGAACCCGTGGTGCGCGAGCGCTACGGCAATCTGTTCGACATGTACAACCAGATCACCGGCGAAAATGCCTACCAGCAGCCGATGCGCATCTACCCCGCTGTGCATTACACGATGGGCGGGCTGTGGGTGGACTACGATCTCATGTCGAATGTGCCCGGCCTATTTGTCTTAGGTGAGGCTAATTTCTCCGACCACGGGGCCAACCGCCTCGGCGCCAGCGCGCTCATGCAGGGCCTTGCCGACGGCTACTTCGTCCTGCCCTACACCATCGGCAATTACCTCGCCCCGCAGATCGGCAAACGGCCCACCACCGACCGCGAGGAGTTCAAGCGCACCGAAGCCGAAGTCCGCGCCCGCACCAGCCGCCTGCTCGGCATCAAAGGCAAGCGCACCGTCGATCATTTCCACCGCGAACTCGGCCGCATCATGTGGGACTACTGCGGCATGGCCCGCACCGAGCGCAGCCTCCAGCGCGCGCTCGCGCAGATCCCGCCGCTCCGCGAGGAGTTTTGGAAAAACGTCAACGTCCCCGGCGAGGGCGAGGCGCTCAACGTCTCGCTCGAAAAAGCCGGGCGCGTCGCCGACTTCCTCGAGTTCGGCGAACTCCTTTGCCTCGACGCCTTCGAGCGCCGCGAATCCTGCGGCGGCCATTTTCGCGAGGAATACCAGTACCCCGACGGCGAAGCCAATCGCGACGACGCCAACTTCCAGCACGTCGCCGCTTGGGAGTTCACCGGCGAAAACTCCAAGCCCGTCCGCAACATCGAGCCGCTCATCTTCGAGGAAGTCCACCCGAGCGTCCGCAGCTACAAATAGCCCATGAATCTGCACCTCAAAGTCTGGCGTCAAAAGGACGCGAAAAGCGCGGGCAAGCTTGCCGACATCGAAGCCCGCAACATCCCCGAGGACGCCTCCTTCCTCGAGATGCTCGACATCGTGAACGACGACCTGACGGTCAAAGGCGAGGAGCCCATCGCCTTCGATCACGACTGTCGCGAAGGCATCTGCGGCACCTGCTCGCTCTCGATCAACGGCGTGCCGCACGGCCCGAGCGAGACCACGACGTGCCAACTCTACATGCGGAAATTCAAGGACGGCGCGACCATCCACGTCGAACCGTTCCGCGCGAAAACCTTCCCCGTCGTGCGCGACCTCATCGTGGACCGCAGCGCCTTCGACCGCATCCAGCAGGCCGGCGGATTCATCACCGCACGCGCCGGCTCCGCACCGGATGGCAATGCCCTCCCCGTGCCCAAAGTCGCCGCCGACGCCGCGATGGAAGCCGCCGCCTGCATCGGCTGCGGCGCGTGCGTCGCCGCGTGTCCGAATGCGAGCGCCATGCTTTTCGTCGGCGCGAAAGTCTCCCACCTCGCCCTGCTCCCGCAAGGTCAGGCCGAGCGCACTTCGCGTGCTTTGAAGATGGTCCGCACTATGGACGAGGAAGGTTTCGGCAACTGTTCGAACTACCTCGAATGCGAAGCCGTCTGCCCCGCCGACATCCCCGCCTCCGTCATCGCCCGCCTCAACCGCGAATACACCTTCGCCGCAGTGAAGGACGGCGTCTCCTAACCGCAACAGTCACTCCTCCTCGCTCACCGTAAAGGTCACATTCGTAATCCCGGCGACCGAAAGCGCATCCAGCACATCCACCGTGCGGCTGTATTTCGCCAGCGGCTCACTGACCACCGTGACCATCGTGGGAGTTTTGGACTGGTCGCCCGCCTGCTTCAGCCGCGTGAGCGTGTTCTTGAGCGTCGGCATGGTCCGGCTGGTCGGCGTGTCCATGGGTTCGTCGTTCAAAGTCACCTCGCCGGTTTCGGCGATGGCGATGACCATTTCATCCACCATCTCCGTCGGCCCGCTGGTCTCCGCGTTGCCGGGAAGCTGCGTGTTCAGCTCCTTCTCCACCTTTACCGCGCCGGCCATGACCATGAAGAAAAGCATGATGACAAAAACCACGTCGATCATCGGTGCGATCTGAAAGCCGATCATCCCTTCGTTGGCATTCATGGGAAGGCGTTTCATAGGTCAGTCCTTGTTGGCGGCGGAAAAGGAGATGTCGCTGATGCCGGCTTCCGCCGCCGAGTTCATGGCGCGCGAGACACTCATCGCGGAGGCGTCGCGGTCGCCGCGGATGACCACGCGAAAGGTCTGATTCGCCGAGTGCGTGACCTTGGCTTCGCCGAGCTTCTTAGCGGCGACGATGGCTTTGGTCAGATTCGGCAGTTCAGGATACACCTTGTTGTCCAACACATATTCGGCCTTCTTTTTTACGGGATCCCAGCGGACGTTAATGATGACTTCGGCTCGAGTGCTGTCCTTTTTCAAGGCATCAGGAGCAAGTGGCAGATTGATTTTTGTATCCACCTTCAAGACCTGCGTGGTGGTAATGCTCATGAAAAAGATGAGCAGCACCAAGAGCACATCGACCATTGGCGCGATCTGAAACTCCGGTTCGCCCTCTCCTCCGCCTCCGCCGCCGGCCATGTTAGTTAGTCCTCCGGTTCATGATTTGTTGCGTGGTTAGACGTGGGCTGCTCCGCCATGACTCTCCGGCCCCTGCGCTTCGTGGCCGATCCAGTTCGGCGTGGCGGCGAAAAGTTCATCGTCACCGATATGCGCCCCGGCGAGCTGGTCATAAGGCATCTTGCGGAAAAGACCGGCCATGGTGTCCTGAATATCGTGGAGGGCTTTGGTCGCGCGATTGCGCAGCACGTAGTAACCGATGAACGCGGGGATGGCGATAAAGAGGCCGCTCGCCGTCGCCACAAGCACCTCACCGATCGCCTCGGACAGTTTCGACGGATCACCGATGCCCGAACTGCCCAGCGTGCGAAAGGCCTTGATCATGCCCGTGACCGTGCCCAGCAGACCGATCATCGGGGCACAGACCCCGATGACGGAAAGATAACTGATATAGGTATTCATTTGGGAGTTCTCCTTGGCCAGCTCACCGATCAGACCTTCCTCCACGGCTACCTTGCCTTCGCCGAGCAGGCTCACCGACACACGGCACACATTGGTGAAAGGCGCAGGGTTCGCCCGGCAGTAGTTATAGGCACCCACATAGTCGCCCTGCCGGAAACTGCTCTTCACAGCGTCCACATGCGTGTTCGGAAGCACCCGCTTGAGTCCGGTGCGGATCACGCCGTCGCCGATAAGGTAGAGCGTCGCAATGGAGCAGAGCGCGATGGGCACCATGACCCAGCCACCCTGCTTGATCTGATCCCACAGCGTTTTTTCACGCATCGCAGGCGCGGCCTCGCCTTTCGGCGCTTCGGGGGCGGGGGTCTGGGCTTGGAGGCTGGCGACGACGCAGAAGAGGGCGGCGGTGAGCAGGGCAAGGAGGTAGGCGTGTTTGAGTTTCATAGGCTTGGGGTGAAGTGGGAGGTCGGGTGAATGGTGCGGGACTTACTTCGGCGGGGCGAGGGCTTTCTCGCGCTTGGCGACTTTCGCCAGTTCGGCCTTCGCCTCCGCAGCCTGGGCCGATGCGCCGTAAACTTTGAGCAGCTCGTCCAGCGTCGCCTTGGCGCGAACCAGGTCGTCCATGCCGTAGTAGGCTTTGGCACTGCCGAGCAGAGCCTGCGGGACGAGCAGTTTCTGGTTGGGGTAAAAGACCGGCACTTGCAGGAAGGCGATGAGCGCCGACTCATACTGTTTCAGCGCGAGATGGCTCTGGCCCTTGTTCACCGAGGCGGTGGCGATAGTCAGCGGCTTGGTCGCATCTTTCAGCACCGCGTCGAAAATCTCCACCGCCTTGGCGTGCTCGCCGCGCCGGGTCAGACCCGCGGCGATGAAGACCTTCGCCGCGCGCACCGTCTCGGGATCGCTGGCGCTCCGCGCGAGGCTGTCGATCAGCGGCTCGGAGTCCTTGTAATTCCCCGTCGCCTGGAGCGCCTCGACCTTCAGCATCGCCGCCTCATCCCACCAGCTCCCCGGCGCATCGCGAAAGGACTCATAAAACTTCACCACCGGCTCGATCTGCGCGAGCGCCTCGGGCATCCGGCCCGCTAGGATCAGCTCGGGCACGGTGCGCAGTTGCGCCGGCTCAGGAAAATCCAGCCGGGAAATTTGCGAGAGCGCATAACCCACCTCGCCCGTCTGCGCCGTCTTGTCGCCACTGGCGGCGCTGATCTCGACCGTCGCCATGATCGTGTCGCCCGAACGGCGGAGGCTCTTGGCAATGATCGTCTTGCCGTCCTTCATCACGATATTCTGCGCGGACATCGGAGCCGCCGCGGCGCTGCCCAGAGCCAGACACGCCATAAGTCTGCCGATCATGCCGATGCCCCCCATTCCAGCAGCCGCTTCTTCGCCTCTTCGGTTTCGGGAAACTTCACTAGCTTTTCGTTGCGCAGCATTTCCTTGAGGTTGTCGATGGCATCCTGCCGCTTGCCCATCTTCTCAAAGCTGTCCGCCGCCCGCAGGTAAGACTTCGCGACCCACGGCAGATACTTCTGATAAGCCACGAACACCCGCCGGTAGAGCGCGATGGATTCGGCAAACTTGCCCTGCTGCGCCTCGATCTCGGCCAGCGAATAGACCGCAAAGGCCGTCGAGTCCCCGCGCCATTCCCGCACTGAAGCCACCTGCTCAAACAGCTTCTTCGCCTCGGGATACTGCTTGAGCGCAAGCAGCGCCTTGGCCTTGCCCACAGTCGCCTCCTTGATCTTGGAACTGGCCCCGATCTTATCCAACGCATCGGTGAAAAGCTCGAGCGCGCCGGTGTAATCCTTTTTTCCAAAGGCCACCTCACCCAGCCCAACATAGGCATAGTCGAGATAGTCGCTTTTCGGAAAGTCTTCCTTGAGTTTGTGAAAGTAACCCGCGGCCTTTTCATCTTCTCCGCGGAAGAGCAGAAAGTCGCCGACCTGTGCGAGCAGATACGGGCTCAGGTCTTCCGGCTTAAAACGATCCGCCATTTCCTGATACATCTTATCCGCGTCGTCCTGCTTCTTGATGAGCTTCGCCAGTTCGATCTTCGCGTAGAGCAAGCGGGCCTTGGTGGTGATGTTGGTGCTGTCCTCCAGCGGGGCGACCTGCTTCGCGAGTTCCGCATAAGCATCGTACGGAGGCAGCGCGGGAGCCGGTGGCTCCGGCGTGGCCGGCGCAGGCGTCGCGCCTTTGGCCAGAACTGGCGCAGGTGTCGCCGGTGCAGGTGGCGGAGTGGGCGGACGCGGGCGGCGGGAGCAGAACTGCGCGAGCTGCTGGAGCAACAGTTCCACAGCCTCGCGCTTCGGCTCGGCGATGTACTTCTTGAGGTTATCGACGAGGAAGGTCTTGGCCTCCTCGATCTTGCCTTCCTTGCCGCGCGCCTTGCCGATCCAATACATCGCCGAGACCACCGCCGGATGATCCGGCTTCGCTTTCACAAACTCCTCGAACATCTTCGAGACCTCCGCCCACTTGCCGAGCTTTTGCAGGTGCTTGCTCGCCTCGAAAAGCGAGTAGTTCAGCACCTCATCGGTCGTCGCGAGCTGATAGGACTTCTGATAAGCCACCACCGCTTCTTCCAGCTTGTTCTGCGCCGCATAGCTGTCCCCCACCAGGGCCTGCACCTCGCCCTCCTGCGGGTTCTGCGGATAGTCCTTCAGCCAGGCCTCGGCATCCTTGAGAACCTCCGGATACTGCGACGCCGCATACTTGCAGACCATCACCCGGTAGCGCCCGTCCGAAGCCATGATGCCCTGCGGATACTTCTCCAGGTAGCCATTGAGCAGGCCCAGCCCCTTTTCATAGTCGCCGGAAAAGACCGAGCACAGCGCGATGCGATAGGTCACCTCCTCCAGATTCTTCCCTGCCGGGTAGTCCGCGAGGTACTTGTTATAGTCCTTCAAAGCCTCGTCGAACTTCCCCAGCATGAAGCGCGTATTACCCAGCAGGTAGCGCATCTCCTCCTTGTAGGCGCTGTTCGGCACCTTCTCCAGCATCGTCCCGAAGTAAGTCTCCGCACCCTTGAAGTCCTGCGCCTGG
>JAYVNN010000110.1:0-45408 GCA_043758435.1 Chthoniobacter sp. | reverse complement strand
GAGCGCGGGGGATTGCCGCCGTAACGTGCCGCCGGGGGTCGCCAATCCGCGGGATATTTGGCGCAAGGCCACGGTAGGAGCCGCGCGCTGGGCGGATGGCTGGGGGAAGAAGAGGGGCGCTTTCGCGGAGGGCAGAGATGGGCGGCGGAACGGTGCGGGCGTGGGGCGGTGCGCCGCGCGGAGCGGCTCACGGCTCGCGGTCGGGGTTCCAGTAGCCATTCCCCTCGTCGGGGCCGAACCAGCCGAGGTGGGCGGCGTCGGCGTCGCCGCCGTAGGGGTTGCTGCCGGCGTCGCGGGGGGCGGGGCTTTCCATGCTGATGTGGCCGTCGCACCAGGCGACGATGGCTTTGCCCTGAAAGCGGAAGTGGAGGCTGGGGGAGGGGCGGCTGCCGGAGGGGCCGGTGCCGAAGTCCCAGAACGGGGGCTCGACGGCGGCGTATTCCTGCACGCCGGCGGCGACGGCAAAGGCGCTGGTGCCGAACATGATGGTGACGGCGGGGTGGGGGATTTGCGAAGGGCGGGCGGAGACGCGGGTGCCGTCGGAGTTCCACGCGCCGCCGGGGCGGCCGCCGATGTAGGCGGAGTTGTAGCCGTAGCCGCCGGCTCCGGTTTCAAAGCTGTTTTGTCCGGCGAGGATTTGGGTGAAAAGGGGGCAGCGGAGGATGTCGGGGGATTTGCCGAAGTAGTCGGAGAGGAAACCTTTCGTCGGATCGAACGGCGCGCTGGCGGAGGTGCGGGCGCCGTGCCAGCGGCGGTTGTTCTGCTTGTTGTCGGCGGGGGCGTAGAAGCCCTGGTCGGCGGCGTAGGCGATGTTGGCGGCGACGAGCTGGCGGAGGTTCTGGCTGCTGCGGATGGAGTAGGACTGGAGTTTCGCGCTGCGAAAGGCGGGCATCACGAGCGCGGCGAGGATGGCGATGATGACGATGACGACGAGGAGCTCGAGCAGGGTGAAGGCGCGGGTGGTCAGCGGCGGCCGTTTCATGGCGCGACGGTCACGGCGATTTTGAGGAATTTTTTGCCCGCAATCGCGTGGACGCGCTCGCGGCGGATGACGCCGATGCTGGCGATGGGGCTGTCGGAGGAGTCCTCGATGACGGGCGAAAATGAGCCGACGGCGAGGAGCGGGCCGCCGGCGGTGGAGCGGGCGATGATCTGCCAGGGCTGGTCGAGCGCGGAGGCGGCGAGGACTTCGACGGTGAGGTTCAAGGCGCGGGTGTCGCGGCGGAAGCTGATCGCGAAATCGGTGCCGGCGGAGGCGGGCAGGGGGAGTTTTTCCGCATCCGGGATGAGGGGCTGCATGGCAAAGGCGCACTCGATGATATTGGGCACGCCGTCGCCGTCGGGATCGGCCTGCGGGCCGCGCTGTGAGCCGGTGAGGCCGTGGAAATCCTGCCACGCTTCGAAGGTCATCGCCACGGAGATGGCGCCCACGGCTTCCAAATCAAAACCGCCGGAACCCTGGGTGTGCCACGGATCGTAGATCGGGTGCGGGGTGGGTGTGGCGCTGTCGAAAAAACTGCCGTTGCCGGGGATGTCCACGATGCGGATGTGGCGGACGTTGGCGAGGTCGAGCGTGCCGGCGGTGACGAGCGGATGGTTCGCGAGCACGGCGAGGTCGAAGGGCGTGCCCCAGCATTGGCCGGCGGCGTTCACATGCTTGCCGGCGAGGTTGTAGATTTTCGTGGGGTCGAGCGTGCCGTAGCTGGGGACGGCGGCGGCGGTGAGCGAGACGCTGGGAAAGCGGGCGAAGTTCACGCCGTCGGAGGAGACCTCGACGTAGGCCAGCTCGCCGAAGACGCCGCCGACGCCCGCGCCGCCGGTGCCGTACTCGGAGATGACGCCGTTTTCAAAAACCACGAAGTCCGCGCCGGGCAGATTGCGGATGGGCGCGGGGTGCAGCGTGTCGGTGAGGTGCAGCGTGACTTTTCCCACGGGCGCGGCGGCGGCGAGCTGCGCGGCGCTGAGGTCGCCGAGCGAGAGCACGTCGAACTCATCGCCCGTGACCGGCCCGAGCGCGAGCGTGGCGTCGCTGAACGCGCCCTGGCCGTCGGCACGCCCGTAGCCGGCCCAGCTGCGCGCCCAGCCGAAGAAGATCGGGTTGACGAAATTGCGCTCGTTGGTGAACCCGCCGAAGCCGTCGGGCAGGCGCGCTTTGCCCTCGCCATCCGGCCCGGTGAAGCCGGGCACGGGCGCGTCCCAGATATTCGTGGGATCATTCCAGCCCAGCGAGTACGGCGTGGCGAGCAGCCCGCCGTGGAAAAAGATCGCGGCCAGCGGCAGACAGCGCAGCAAGGAGCGATGCAACAGCCTCATGCCTTAATCTTTGCGTCGGCGGCGGCGCGGCGTCAATGCCGCCAGGCCGAGCGTGAGCAGCAGCGCGGCGGCGGAAGGCTCGGGCACGATCAGGAAAACGGCGGAGTGGTCGTAGGAGCCGTTGGTCACGGCGACGAGCAGGCGGCCGTCGGCGGAGTCGAGCTGGCCGATGCCGTAGTCCGCATTGTCGGCGACGGGCGTGCTGGTGAGCGCGCCGAGGTCGAGCAGATTGAGCGAGCCAAAGTCCGACTGCCAAAGCTGCGCGGGGCCGCCCAAGGCGAGGGCTCCGCTGGTCACGCCGATGAAAATGCGGTGGGCGGGATCGAGCGCGAGGGGGGTGCCCGGCCCGGTGGCGGAGGCGACTTCGGCGGCGGAAAAACGGAAGACGCCGGGACGGGCAAAGGTGCCGCCGTAGAGCAACTCGCCCGCGGCGTTGATCTCGAACGGCGCGGAGTAATCGTTCGGCGTGTCGATGATGAGATCCTCCGCGCTGAGCATGAGCCCGCCGCTGCCGTCGGGGAGGAGGTCGTAGCGCGAGACTTTGTTTTGCGGGGAATTCTGCCCGCCGGGATTGTGGCTGAGGAAAAGACTGCCGCTGGCGAAGGCGGCGTCATAATTGTAGGCGACCGTGCCGAGGACATCGGTGGTCAGGTTGGGGTTGAGCACGCGCACCACGCCGGTGGAGTTTTCGCCGAAAAAGACGCGGCCATTTTCCCACAGGGCGAAGGAGCCGTAGGGCGAGGAGAGGAAGTCGAAGAGCGGCGTGGCGGCGGTGTAGCTGTCGAGGGCGGAGCGCCGGTAGAGTTTTGTGGAAGTGGCGAACGTGCTGTCGCGCTCCAAATAATACACGTCGCCGCCGGGGGCCGCGGCGAGCCCCTCGATGACGAAGCCGGGCGTGGCGTCGAAGAGTTTGCCGCCGGAGTAGCCGGGCGCGGTGATGTTCAGCGTTTGCGCAAAAAGCGCGGACGAAGCGGCGAGGAAAGCCGCGGAGGTGATGATGATTTTTTTCATGTGCTGGTTTCTTTTTTTGGGTGGGTGAGAAACCAGGACACGACACGGCGCGAGAGCGCCGCGGCGAGCGGACTGATCCCTCATTGCTTCTTTTTTGCGAAGAAGTTTTGCCGCGCCGCCGCACTGGCGGCGGCACGAATGAGAGCGGACCGGAGGAGTATTCTGGCTCCTGGATTCTCGGCGGGCTTTCGCCCGCCAGCCTTCTCCCCGCCTTGGTCTCCGGTTGATCGGGAGACTGGCGCAATGGGGAGTCGTATCCAGTTACAGCAGCGCAACTGCTTCCGGTTTTCACGGAATTCCTGCCTGCGGTCCACTGACTTAAAACTCGCAAAGAACTAGCCCGACTTTTCGTGTGCGCGGGCCGTCCGGCAAGCACAAATCCGCCGGCGCAGAAAAAAATTTCACGTCGAATTTTCCGCATTGCCCATGTGCGCGAAGCGGGGCAGGTTGCTGCGCATGCCCGCCGCATTTTTGCTTTTGTTCGTCGTCGTTCTGTACCGCGTCGTGTCCGGTTTTGCCGGAAGCGGGGATTTTTCCTGGATGCATAATGTCGCCCCGATCGCCGCCGTGGCCCTCTGCGGTGCCGCCTATCTCCCGCGCCGTTTCGCCTTCCCGCTGCCGCTCGCCATGCTTTTCATCAGCGACGTCATCCTGAATTTTTTCGTCTATCATCAGCCCGTGCTGACCGTGGAAATGCTCCCGCGTTATCTCGCGCTCGCCATCATCGCGGCGCTGGGCTTTTCCCTTCGCGGCCATGCGCGCATCGGCACCCTGCTCGCCGCGAGTTGTGCGGGCTCGCTGATTTTTTACGTCATCTCCAATACCGGCTCGTGGCTGTATGAACCCGCCTACGCCAAGACCTTCGCCGGCTGGCTCCAGGCACTGACCATCGGCATCGTCGGTCACGACTATCCGCCGACCTGGTGGTTCTACCGCCACACGCTTTTCGGCGATCTTTTCTTCACGCTGCTTTTCACCGCCTGCCTCAACGTGCAAGCGCGCCGCGAGGGCCAGCCTGTGCCGTCCGGGGCGGACGCGCTCGCGCCTTGGTAAAAAAAGGCCGCGGCCTTTTCCGGCGGGAGTTTTTCTAGAACTCGATCGTCGCCTGCATGTAGCCAAAGTCCGCGTCGTCGTGCGCCCCGGTGTCCATGAGGTAGTCGCCGGCGAAGAAGTGGCCGTATCCCCCTTGGACGGCGAGCTGCTTGTAGGGTTTCCAAGTGACGATGAAGTCGAACTCCGCACCCGCGAACTTGTCCGCATTGCGGGCGAGCGGAGTGAGCGGGCGGACGGCGGTGGAGCCGTTGGCGCGGTACCACACGTCTTCGTTGCTCGCGAGCCAGAAGAGGCGGTAGTCAGCCTGCACGGTGAGCTTTTTGCAGGGCGCGGCCTTCAGGTTGATCGCGGGATTGTGCAGGTTTTGCCAGGAAAAGGCGTCGATGAAACTGTAACGGGCGTGGTTGGTGGGAAAGAGGTTCTGGAAGGTCTGGATGTCGCCGTCGGCGGGGTCTTCGTCGCCGGAGGCGAAGTTGTATTCTGCGCCGAGCCGGGGCGTCCACGGCAGGTCAAAAGTGTAGCCGGCGTCGCCGTGAACGGCGAAGGCGGTGAGGTCCAGGCCGCGGACTTTGCCGGTCTGGAACGCGAGTTCGGCATTGTAGTCGAGGCCGAGAATTTTGGGTGCCGAGGCCGGCGGAGGCGGCGTGGATTTGCCGTCGGCGACCGCTTTGCCATCGCCCGCCGGAGCAGGCTCGTGGTGAAAGACGCCGGGCTTTGATTTCACGCGGACGCCGAAGGTGAAAAAGTTCGTGTCGCCGCGGACCGCGGGCAGGTAGAGAGCGTTGTTATTTTCGTGCAGGTGAAAGGCGTAAACGTCGGTGGTCTGGATGCTCACCGCAGTGGTGCTGAGGTAGAGGCCACTGAGGATCTGCTCGCGATGGGTCTCAGTGCCGTTGAAAAGGTCGGACTGGTTGTATTTGCCGCGGGTGATGACGGGGACGGTGGAGGCGAAGGCTTCGACGGACCAGAGCTTCTGCTGGTAGCGGAGTTTCACGGCATCAAAGGTGCGTCCGATGTTGTTCCAATCGAAGGATCCGACGAGGCGCTCGTCACCGTAGGCCAGGATTTGCCGCCCGATTTTCAGACCCCACGGGCATTTGTCGTAGTTCGAGATTTCAACGTAACCCTGGCGGAGGTCAAAGGCATCGTCGCCCTCCGCGCCGAGTTGTCCGGGAAAG
Organism: Chthoniobacter sp.; assembly: GCA_043758435.1. Classification (GTDB taxonomy): domain Bacteria; phylum Verrucomicrobiota; class Verrucomicrobiia; order Chthoniobacterales; family Chthoniobacteraceae; genus Chthoniobacter. The sequence continues at coordinate 39,853 of JAYVNN010000110.1, read as the reverse complement.
TCGGGCCGGTCGGACAGGTACTCGCGGGAGTCCTGGGTCTGTGCATACACTTTCAGCCATGCTGCGGGCTTCAGCGTGACGCCGAGGCGGAAGCGGTTGAGCAGCCAGTTATCGTCCGTCAGCGAGCGGACGCTGTCGTTGAAGTCGAAGTTATTCTCGCGGATTTCCCAGCGGACGCGATCCTGCACATCGAAGGTTACTTTGCCGTCGAAAAAGCTCAGTGGATTGGCGGCGGGTGCGGGCGGCAGGGGCGCAGACGGTGTGGCCGGCCCGGCAAAAGAGACACCGGCGAGGCAGCAGGTGGCGAGGAGGGTGGAGGGTGTTTTCATGGGTGATGGGTTGGGGGTTGGGTTACTTGGCAGTGATCTGGGCGGTGCCGTCGAAGTAAGCCTGATACTTCGGCCAACTCCAAGTCGCCAGTTCGCGTCCGACTTTCAGGCCGACGTTGTTATCGAGCGGGATGTGGTAGCCACCCATCGCGCGGGAGAGCGCAGCCATGTCGGCGGTGGCGGTGAAGGTGGGCAGGTCGATGTCGAGTTCGGCACCCGCGTTCTTCTCGGTCAGCTCGCAGCATTTGCGATGGGCCACAAAGCCGAACTTGTCGCTGCCGGTGAAGAGTTCCAGCATCTTTGCACACGCCCCGCTGACCGTGGCATGGCCGCTGGTGTAGCCGGGAAAGGGCGGAGTAATGAAGACATCCGGCGAATAAGGGTGCCATTCCTCCGCAGGCATTTCTTTGACCCCGCCCTCCGGCCCGGCCCAGCCGGTGATCTTTTCACCGGCGTGAAAATAACGGATCAGGGAATAAGGACGCGGCCCGTCATAGACGCGCTTGGTTTCCCAGCAGGAGATAAAGGCGTCCATCGCCGTGTTCGCGATGACAAAGTAGAGCTTCACATCGCGATCAAGATCGTGCTTGTCGCGCTTCGAGACATCCTGCGCGAAACGCAGCCAGTGGCCGGACTGCGCCGTGGAGCGCGGGCCGTCGCGCATAAACTCCACGACGGCCTTCTGCTCCGGCTTGAGGTTCGCATTGTATTCCAGCACCTGATCCACCTCTTTTTTCAAAGCCTCGCGATCCTTCTTAATCGTCGGCGGCGGAGGCGGGCGAAACTGTTCCGCCTTCTCGATGATGAAAGGCTTCACCCGATACCAGTGCGGGGTCAGAAAGCCCGGCGTGATCTTCGTCCCGTCGGCCTTGGTGAAAGTAATCGGCTGCCAGCAGTCGGGATCGGCATTTTTTTCCGCCGTATTCTTGCAACTGTAAAAGGTGTAATCCGAGTACGGCTTGGCATTGCCTCCGGCTTCGTCGCCGAGTTGGTTCGCCCCGTCGTGATGGCGGAAGTCAATGACCGCCTGCGCGCAGAGGTAGCCCACACCCTCGGGCTTGGTCGCGTCCTTCGATTTCACCGCCGGGTCATAGCCGAGCTTCTTCATCTCCGCGTCCAGGTAGTCCTTGTCCGAGCTGTAAAGGTCCAGCAGCGCGTAATAGGACGCATAGCTAATGGCCTTCTTCTTATTCTCGGGCGTGCGCTCCTGCGCCGGGCGGCGCAGCTTGCCGCCGAGTTGCGAACCCACGGCTTTGTCATCATAACAGGCCCACGCGTCATACATTGCCGTCGCCCACATGGCCATGCTGCGCGAAAGGATCGTCGGGCGCGCGGCCACGCGGTCCACCTCGCGGGCGGCGACTTCCTCGGTGATGTTCAGCCAGCGGTAGGCGGCATTTTGCTGATCCTCGGGCAGGAGCGCATTGTGGACATTGTCCCCCGCGGCGCGGGCGAGCGGCGTGGAGACGAGGAGCAGCGCCGCGGCGAGCGGGCGCAGCAAGGAGTTGATTTTGGAGGGATTCATTCTTCGATATTTCCTCCGAATGGCGCAGAGACGAGTCGCTTTCCACAAACGCCCGCAACAGCGGGACGAAGGCCGCCCCGGCCGGGACGGACGCAACTGCGATGAGGATGCGTTTCCTCATGGGCCGCACGAGGCCCATGTGACAGCGAGGTGAAATCAGCGCCTCCCGCAGGAAGACCCGTTGCCTTTCTCCGCACCTCACGGACTTACTGCCGCATGACGCACCACCGCACCGGCTGGATTTCCGATGTCCACCTCGGCACCCGCGGCAGCCAGGCCGGGGCGCTGCTCGACTTCCTCCGCGACCACGAATTCGACACCCTCTACATCGTCGGCGACCTCCTCGACCTGTGGCAGCTCCGCCGCGGCATCTACTGGCCGCAGGCGCACAACGACGTCATCCAGAAACTCCTCCGTGCCGGGCGCAAAGGCACCCGCGTCATCTACATCCCCGGTAACCACGACGAATTCGTCGCCGGTTTTTTCGGCCACTTCGGTGCCGTCGAGATCCTGCCGCGCGACATCCACACCACCGCCGATGGCCGCCGCCTCCTCATCATCCACGGCCACGAGCTCGACACCGTCATCCAAAACATCAAGTGGCTCGCCTACGCCGGCGACGTCGGCTACCAGTTCCTCCTCCGGCTGAACACGCCCGTCAACGCGCTCCGCCTCCTCCTCGGCCTCGGCTACTGGTCGCTCAGCGCCTACGTGAAAAAACGCGTGAAAGATGCCGTCAGCTTCATCGGCGAGTTTGAAAAAGCCATCGTCCACTATGCCGCGCAGGATCGCGTGGACGGCGTGGTCTGCGGCCACATCCACTCCCCCGCCATCCGCATGATCGGCCGCACCGCCTACTACAACAGCGGCGACTGGGTCGAAAGCCTCACCGCCCTCGTCGAGGACGCCGCCGGCGAAATCAAGCTGCTCACCCACGCGCCGTCTGCTGCCGGGCGACTTGCCGTTTCCCCCGCCGCATGCGACAAAGCGGCCGGACTGGGTGAAAACCCTTCCTCTGTCCCCGTCTCACGCGCAGAGCAAATGCCGGCATAGCTCAGTTGGTAGAGCAGCTGATTTGTAATCAGCAGGTCATCGGTTCGAGCCCGATTGCCGGCTCCCTCTCCCGGAGGGACAGGGATGCGTGGGGCGTCGCCACCAAAAGGACCGCATCTGGGGTCGCGAACCAAGTCCCAGCAATCCCGGATCGCGGATCAGTTGCTGCGCGCATCGCCCCGCGCTCATGCGATAATCCGGGTATGCGTATCCCACGAAAAAGAATCCGGCTCGCGACGCTGATCACGACTTCCGTCTTGATTGGCTGGGGGGCGTGGACTTGGGCCACCGAGGAAGATTTCACGGCGTTCAAGCTGCGCATTCGCGAACGCTTTCCCAGCGTGGTGCAGGTTTCCACGGCCGACCTGGCGGCCTGGATGAATGATCCCAAGCGCGGCCAGCCCATTCTCCTCGATGTGCGGACGGAGAAGGAATTTGCCGTCAGCCATCTGCGCGGTGCGACTCGGGTGGAGCCTTCGGCGAAAGCCGAAAAGGTGCTGGCGCAGTTGCCTCCCGGCCGGGCGATAGTGACGTACTGCTCCGTGGGTTATCGCTCCTCCGAGTTTGCCGAACGGCTCAAGCAAGCGGGCGTGGCTGAGGTTTTTAACTTGGAAGGTTCGATCTTCCAGTGGGCGAATGAGGGGCGACCCATCGAGGCCGACGGCCATCCCGCGGACAAGGTGCATCCCTACAACCGCAAGTTTGGCCAGATGCTGGATGAAAAGAAACGGGCGAACCCGTAGAGCAGAGGGCCGCGCCTGATTCTATCGTTTGCCATGATTGTCCCCACCGCCCTGCTCATGCTGAAAGCGCCGTTGGAAGGCGCGGTGAAGACGCGCCTCGGTCAGGACATCGGCACCGCCGCGGCGACGCGTGCTTACCGCGCACTCGTGGAGCATCAGCTCGGGCAGATTCCTGCGCAGTGGCACGTTCACATTTGCTACGCACCGGAAGGGGCGCTGGCGGCGATGCGTGCATGGCTGGGCGATGAGCATCAGTATTCCGCGCAGGCCGAGGGCGATCTCGGCGAGCGGCTCGCGGCGGCGATGGCGCAGCATTTTGAGCGGAGCGGAGGGCCACTGGTCATCCTCGGCGGCGACTGTCCTTACCTCAGCCGTGAGCGGCTCATCGCGGCTGCGGTCGCACTGAAAAGTGCCGACGCCGCCGTGGTTCCGGCGATGGACGGCGGGTATTGCCTGCTCGCATTGCGCCGGGCGGAACCGGACGTTTTCCGCGCGATCTCCTGGAGCACGGACGCGGTGCTCGCGCAAACCCGGCAGCGCCTGCGCGAGCGCGGCCTGACCTTCATGGAACTGGAAACCGAGGAAGACGTGGACGACGGCGCGAGCTGGCAGCGGGCCCGGCAAGCCTATCCCCACCTTGCCGTTTCCGCGCCATGAGCGACACCCCCGCCCCGCGCCGGATCGTGCTGGTCGGCACGGGCCACGCGCATCTCCATACGTTGAAACGCGCCGCGGAATTTGTGCGCCGCGGGTTCGAGTTGGTCGTGATTGCGCCGGAGAATTTCTGGTATTCCGGCTTGGCGACGGGCGTGCTCGGCGGGCACTACGCGCCGGAGCAGGATCAGGTGGATGTCGCGGCGATGCTGGCCCGCGCGGGTGCGGGCGTGCGCTTCATTCGCGATCGCGTCACCGCCATCGACCCACGCGTGAAATCCCTCGGCCTCGCGAACGGCGGCACGCTCGCCTATGACGTGCTCTCGCTGAATCTTGGAAGTGAAACGCGACCCTTCCCCGGCGGGGACGACGGTGTGTTTGCGATCAAGCCGCTGCACAATCTCTGGCGGCTGCGGCAGGAGCTCGAAGCGGCGCGGGCAGCGGGCGAAAAGCCCCGCGTGGTCGTGGCGGGCGGTGGCGCTTCCGGCTGTGAAATCGCGGCCAACGTGCGGGCGCTGCTCGGCGCGGAAGCGGCGGTCATCATCCTCGCGCAAGGCGGCGATATCGCGCCCGCGTTTCCGCGCCGCACGGCGGCGGCCCTGGGACGCTGGCTGGCGGCACATGACATCCTGGTGCGCGGCCATTCGGCGGTCAGCCATCTCGACGGGAAGGTCGCGGTGACGACAAACGGGACCCGCCACGCCTTCGACTTTCTCGTCAATGCCACGGGCCTCCATCCGCCCGCGCTCCTCGCCGCGACGGGCCTGCCGGTCAGCGAGCGCGGCGAGTTGCTCGTCGATGAATGCCTGCGCTCGACCGGCGATCCGAGCCTCTTCGGCGGTGGCGATTGCGTGCGGGTACGCGGTCGCGAGCTGGCGAAGATCGGCGTCTATGCGGTGCGCGCCGCGCCGGTCCTTTTTCACAATCTGCTCGCCACCTTGGAAGGGCGGCCGTTGCGCGCGTTCCATCCCCAGCGGCATTTCCTGCTCATCCTCAATCTCGGCAACGGCTGCGGGCTCGCGAGCTGGCGCCATTTGCACTGGCTCGGTCGCGCGGCCTTTTGGCTGAAGGACCGGATCGATCGCGCCTTCATCGCGCGTTACCAATCCTGATATGCAAACCCTCCGCTCACTGCTGCTTGGCGCGGCGCTCTTCGCGAGTGTCGGCTGCGCCACGACAAAACAACCGCCACTCGCGCCGCCGGGCATTTCCCGCGAGCAAAAAATCACGCTCGGCGGATGGGAACAGACCATCTTTATCCGCGGCAGGAACCGCGCGAATCCTGTGCTGCTCTTCCTCCACGGCGGGCCGGGCCTGCCGGAAATGCCGTTCTCGCACATCAATGCGGAGCTGGAGCGGGACTTCACTGTGGTCCACTGGGATCAGCGCGGCGCGGGCAAATCATTCCGTGCCGACATCCCGCTGGAGACGATGAACGTGGAGCAATTCGTCCGCGACACCGCGCAGCTGACGCGCCATCTGCGCCGGACTTTCGGGCAAAAGAAAATCTACCTCGCTGGCTTTTCGTGGGGGTCGCTCGTCGGTGCTTTGACGGCCTCGCGGCATCCCGAATACTACCGCGCCTACATCGGCATCTCCCAGCTCGTGGACATCCCCGAATCCGAACTGCTGCTCCATCGCGCCGGGATCGCGCAGGCCACGGAACGGGGCTATCCGCAAGTCGCGCGGAAGCTGCGCGCCATCGGCGAGCCGCCTTACCGAAGTCGGCGGGATGAGCGACTGGTGAACAAACTGACCAAAGCCATTCAACCGCGTTTTCCCGGCGAGATGACTCGTGGGCGCTACCTCTTCCTGGGCCTGCGCTCACCTTACTATTCTCTCGCCGACGACTGGCAGGCGGTGCGCGGAATCACCTTCTCGGGCAAGCATCTCGAAGACGACATCCACGCGCACAACCTGAGAAAAGAGGTGCCCGAGATTGCTGTGCCCGTCTGGTTTTTCGCGGGCCGTTTCGACACCGTCTTGAGCGGTCCTCTGGCCGAGCGTTACTTCCATGCGCTCCGTGCTCCGCGGGGCAAGCACCTCGTCTGGTTCGAGCATTCCGATCACATCCTGCACTTGGAAGAGGACGCCCGTTTCCGCGCGGAGTTGCTGCGCGTGAAAGCGGAAACTTGCGGGGATTAAAACAGGGCGTCGAAAATGAGGTTGGCGCGGCTGTAGTTTTCGCCGCGGCTGCCTTGATCGTTCAGCCCCCACCGATAGGGCAGGTAGTCGATCTTGTAGCCGCCTTTGAGGAGAAACGCGCGCGGTGCCGCCGGGCCATATTGACCGAGGATTTTCGGCACGCCGCCGGCCTTGTCGAAGTCCTCCCTGAACCACTTAAAGATGCTCGAAACCTCGACGGTGTTTTTGTCTGGCGAAAAATGGTTGAGATCTTCGCGCGCGAGCCACGTCCGGTACGCGGTTTCGATTTGCGCGTTGAGGCCCGAGGCCGTGTAGGCGGTGCGCTGGAGCGGCGGGCAGCTCCGCGCGCAGCAGACCAGCGCCGCGTGCGCGCGGTAGCCGATGAGCGGGCGCAGCGTGCCGTGCTCGAGATCGTCGAGCGCGATCTTTTGCCCGCCCACGAGATGCGCTTTGCGGGCAAAGGATTTGTCCAGCGCCTGGATGCTTTCGGTCGGATAGTTTTCGAGAATCCAGCGGATCGCGAAAGCGTTGTAGGCATTGATCGCGGAGGCCGCGAGTTCGTCGTCTTTCGCGGGAGTTCCAGCCGGGGAAAACTGCGCGAGATAGTCGTCGAGCGCCTTCTTATCCGCGTCGCTCGCCTTCCACTTTTCGTAAGCCACCAGCCCCTTTTCGTTCACGTATTTTTTGAGCAGCGCATCCCACGCCTCGTGGTGAATGCCGGCGGGGACGGCGACCGCCACGGGCTTCTCCTTGGCGCGGGCCGCCGTCGGCGAAATGAGGAGGGCAGCGAGTGCGCAGAAGAGCGCAGTGAACGGTAGGGCGATGGTTTTCATATTGATAATGCGTTTTAGGATTGGTTTTCGGACTTCTTCGGGACGGCATTTTTCGCGACGCGGGAAATCCAAATGGTGACGACAATCGTGGCGACCAGACCCGCGCCGAAGAGCACCCATTTCCACGGCCCCGCGCCGCTGCCGCTCGACGCCTCTTTGCCCGCCGCGCCGAGATAGACGTAGAGAAATGTGCCCGGCAACATTCCGACCCAACTGGCTGCTAAGTAAGGCCAGAAGCCGATCTTCGTCACTCCGTAGAGATAGTTGCTGAGGTTGAAGGGGAGCAGCGGACTGAGCCGGAGCAGCGCGACCATCTTCCAGCCTTGCTGGCCGATGGCCTCGTCCATCGCGGCGAATTTCGGGTTGTCCTTCGCCGCCTTTTCCACGCGGCTGCGGACGAAATAGCGCGCAACCAAAAAGGCCAGCGCCGCGCCGAGCGTCGCGCCCGCGGAGACGACGGCAAAGCCGCGCCACAAACCAAAGGCAAGTCCTGCACCGATGGTCATCACCGAGCCGGGGAAAAACAAAACGGTCGCGACGGCATACGCCAAAACGAAGACGATGTAGCCCCAGACGCCGCGCTGCTCGACCCAGCCGTTGAATGCCTTGATCCAATCCTTCACCGGCAGGAAATGCCAAGCCGCGCCGACGGCGATGAGCGCGAGGACAAGCAGCACCCATTTTCCGTAGCTGGCCCAAAACGATTTCTTGTCGCTCATGATCTGCGGTTCCTTTCGTAGAGCCACGCGAAGATTTTTTTCGCGCTCGGCGTGAGGCGAGTTTTTTGGAAAGCGTCGCCAGTCTTGCGCGCGAGTTCGGCGAAGGTCGGGTAGGCGTGGATGACGCTGGAGAGTTTGCCCAGGCCGATGCCCGACTTCATCGCGAGCACATACTCGTGAATGAGATCGCCAGCGTGACTGGCGACGAGGGTGACGCCGAGGATGCGGTCTGTGCCGCGCGCGGTCAGCACTTTCACGAAGCCCGCGGTCTCGTCTTCGACCACGGCGCGGTCGAGGTCTTCGAGTTTGGAAATGTAGAGGTCGTATTCGACGCCGCGCTCTTTCGCTTCGGTTTCGCTGAGGCCGACGCGGGCGACTTCGGGATCGAGATATGTACACCACGGCACGGTCGCGTAGTCCGTTTTGGAGCGCAGAAATCCGAAGGGCACGAGGATGTTGCGCGCGACGATGCGGGCCTGGTAGTCGGCCATGTGGGTGAATCGGAACGGCCCGGCGATGTCGCCCGCGGCGTAAATGTGCGGCTGCGAGGTCTGGAGTTGCGCGTTCACTTCGACGCCGTGTTTGCCCGTGCGCACGCCCGCGGCGTCGAGGCCGAGCGAGTCGGAATTCGGCGTGCGCCCGACAGCCACGAGCAGCGCTTCGGCGCGAACTTCGCGGGTGGTGTCGCCGAGCTTGAGCGTGGTGATCGTGTCGTCGCCTTCCTTGCGTACGCGCTGCGCTTCGGCGGCGGTCAGGCATTCGATGCCGTCGGCGGCGAGCGTGCGCTGGACGAGTTCGGAAACCTCGGGATCTTCGTGCGGCAGCAGCCGCGCGCCGCGGTGGGCGAGCGTCACTTTCACGCCGAGGCGCGCGAAGGCTTGGGCGAGTTCGCAGCCGATGGGCCCGCCACCGAGGATGAGCATCGTCGCGGGTCGCTGATCGAGTTTGTCGAAGATGGTTTCGTTGGTGAAAAAGGGCACGTCGCGGAGTCCGTCGATGGCCGGGAGCAGCGGGCGCGTGCCGGTGGCGATGACGAAGTTTTTCGCCCGCAATTTTCGCCCGTCCACTGCGACCTCATGCGGCGAGACAAACGCCGCCGCGCCGCGAATCACCTCGACGCCGAGCTTTTCAAAACGCTCCTGCGAATCGTTCGGCGCGATGTGCGCCCGCCGCGCCCGCATCCGCGCGATCACTTTTTCAAAAGCGAACGCGGGTTCGCTGGCTTCAAGCCCCCAGCGGTCGGCGTGGCGGATGCGATCCGCGGCGCGTGCGGAGGCGATGAGCGCCTTGCTCGGCACGCAGCCGAAGTTCAGGCAATCGCCGCCCATGTGCCGCCGCTCGATGAGTGCGACCCGACCGCCGAGCCCGGCGGTGGCCGCAGCGGTGACGAGGCCCGCGGTGCCTGCGCCAATGATAACGGCGTTGTAAAGCGGTTCGCTCATGGCTCGGAGCAAAGGCTGCCCGCCGGTGCGTCACGGAGACTTTCTGCCGGTCGCGCATGCGGCAGCCGTCCCGTGAGATAGCGCGCGGTCAGCGCGAGGTCGTGCGAGGTCGTGCGCACCGCGCCGCGGGCGGTGAAGCGGCGCGCGGCGGAAACGACTGGCGGGCGCAGCGTGACCACGCGGCCCGTGCGCGCAAGGCGGCGGGAGAAATCGAGGTCTTCAAAAACATCCCACTCGCGAAACCCGCCGAGATCGTCGAACGCCGAGCGGCGGACGAAGATCCCCTGGTCGCCGAGGAACCAGCCGCAGAGCCGCGTGCGCGCCTCGGCGAGCGCGCAGGTGGCGCGGAGGAAAAACGACGGCGATTGGTAACGGCGTGCGAATCCACCACCAACGACCTCCGGCTGGCGTAACGCCGATTCGATTCGTCGCAGCGCGCCGGGTGCGAGGCGGGTATCGGCGTGAAGAAAAAGCAGTGCGTCGCCGCACGCCTCTGAAGCGCCAAGATTCATCTGCGCGGCCCGCTGTTTTCGTGGACTCGCGACGATCCTTGCGCCCGCCTCGTGCGCGATGGTGGCAGTGGAGTCGGTGCTCCCCGCATCGACGACGACCACGTCGTGCGATAGGTGCTGCGCCCGCAGCGCGGCTAGCGTACCGGGCAATTCGGCGGCCTCGTTGAACGCGGGAATGACGACGGAGATCGTCACGTCAGCGCGCCTCCGCAGCTCGAGCCGGCTCCGGCGGTGCAGCCGAAGCAGTGATTTCCTGTGGCGATTTCCAAACCGGCGAGCGCCTGCGGATCAAGCTCCCAGACGTATCTGCGGCCATTCGACGCGAAGGGCAGCTTGAGCATTTGGTTGAAATCGCAGTCGTGCGCCTCGCCTTCCCAGCTCACGTTGATGGTGTTGCGGCACATCAGCCCCTCGACGGTCACGGGGTTGAAGGCGGCGACGAGCGTTTCCAAATACTCCTCGTATTTTCCCTCGTGCCGCAGCCAGCTCGCGAAGCGGGCGATGGGCAGGTTCGTGATCGTGTAGAGCTGGTTGAAGACGATGCCGAAGTGGTCGGCGAGTTCGCGTTTGTAGTCGACTTCGAGTTCGGCCTGCGGGCCGGGCAGGTTCGCGCCGTTGGGATTATAGACGAGGTGCAGCGGCAGCTCCATGCGCGTGCCGTAGCCGAGGCGGTTGAGCAGTTGCAGCGCGGCGATGCTCGCGTCGAACACGCCTTCGCCGCGCTGCGCGTTCACGTTTTCCGGCGAGTAGCACGGCATCGAGGCGACGATCTCCACTTCGTTTTCCGCGAGAAATTCTGCGAGCCCGTCGAAGCCGGGTTCGAGCAGGATGGTGAGATTGCAGCGGTCAATGATCCGGCGGCGCGGCGTCATCGCGCGCACGCGCAGGATGGCTTCGCGAAAATCCGGGATCATCTCGGGCGCACCGCCGGTGAGGTCGAGCGTGGGGAGGTCGGTCGCGGCGAACCAGTCGAGCACGCGGTCGAGCGTGGCGCGGGTGATGACTTCCTTGCGCTTCGGCCCGGCGCTCACATGGCAGTGCGTGCAGGTGAGGTTGCAGAGCTTGCCGACATTGAGCTGCAAAATCTCCGGGCGCGCGCGCCGCAAGGCGAGCCGGTGACCGGACAGCGTGGTGTCGAAACGATTCATCGTTGCAAAAACCAGTAGGCCGTGCCCGCGATCACGGCGGCGCACGGCAGCGTGACGAGCCAGGAGAGAGCGATGCCGAGCATCACGCGCGAGTTGGCCTGGCCGGTGGCGAGGCCGATGCCGGAGAGCGCGCCGACGGACACATGCGTGGTCGAGACGGGCAGGCCAAACTTGCTCGCGAGGATGACGAGGATGCCGGTGGCGAGGTTGGCGGAGAAGCCCTGCCCGTGGTTCATCGCCGTGATTTTCTGGCTCATGGTCTCGGCCACGCGTCGTGCCTGGAGCAGCCCGCCGGCGGCCATCGCGAGCCCGACGGCGGCGAAGCCCCAGCGGATGTCGAGCGCCTTCCACAGCAGCAGCATGGCCACGATTTTCGGCGTGTCATTGAGCCCGCGCGCAAAGCTCACCACGCCGGCGCTGAGAAAATGCGCCGCGTCCATGACCTGCTGGCTGCCCACGCCGAGGAACGTCCCGGCGTAGCGCTCCCGGCAGTTCTCCTGCTCGTCGATGGTGAGCGTGAGCGCGGGCGCGACGGCGCGCAGCGCCAGGATCGAGCCCGGCTGCGGCACGGCGATCACGCGCTCCTCGGTGCCGACGCAAATGCACATTTCTTTCCGAATCCCACAGCCGAGCCGCAGCATGCGGAGCAGAAAATAAAGCAGCGCCCCGAGCGCGACCGCGAGCACCGGACCGAGCAGCAGCGGCAGGACGAAGCCTTTGCCCAGCGCAGAAAAGTTGACCCCGCTGCCCACCGCGACCACGCCGCTGCCGACGATCGCGCCGGTGAGGCCGTGGGTGGTCGAAATGGGAAAGCCGCGGAGCGTGGCGAGGATCACCGTGAGGCCCGCGCCGAGCGCGACCGCGAGCAGGAACGGCTCGGAGCCGGCGATGGCGTCGGGCACGAGACCTTTGCCGGAGAATTTCTTGAGCAGCGACTGCGCGAAAAAAATCGCGGTGATCGAGCCGGCGAAAGTGGTCGCCGTCGCCCACCAGATGGCCGTGCGATAGCTCGCGGCGCGGCAGCCGAAGAGCGAGGCGACGCCTTTGAAATTGTCGTTGGCGCCATTCGAATAGGCGAGGAAGCCGGTGGCGAGAAGCAGGGCAAGCAGGAGCATGGCGCGGATTTTTTCTCAGCAGCACGCGCCGCCATCGGAGCCGCAGCACGACGCCTCGGCGCTGGTCGCATCGTATTCCTGGCCTTTGGATTCGCGCGGATGGCGCACGGACGCGCGGTCGCAATCGAAGGGCCGGGCTTCATCGGCGGGCACGGGCGTGAGCGGTTCGATGAACTCGAAGTGCTCGCGATATGGCGCTTTTTTGTAGAGCTGAAAGGTCTTGTCGCAAACCGCGTGGCGCTCGCCGCGCGTGATGTGATGGTCGTCGTCATCGAGCACCGCCTTGAACGGGCCCTTGTAAACGACCGCCTGATTCCGCTCGAAACACGGGCCCTGTTTTCCCTTCCACGCCTCGACCGTGACAGACCGAAATTCGATCCCGCCGACCGTGCGCCACGGTTGTTCGTCGCGTTTCAAAATCTGCATCCCGTAGAATCCCGCGGCCTCGAACGCTTCGAGAAAATCGGTTTCCGTCAGCGCGCCGGAGATGCAGCCGGACCAAAGTTCCGCGTCGTTCTGCATTTCCTCGGGCACTTCTTCGTCGGCCACGATGTCGGAGATCACGGCGCGTCCGCCGAGCCGGAGCACGCGGAAGATTTCCTCGAAGAGCAGCCGCTTGGCGCGCGGTTCGACGAGGTTGAGCACGCAATTCGAGACGACCACATCGACGGACTCGGTGGCGACGAGCGGATGCTTGACGCGGAGTTCCTGCGCGAGATTTTCCGCGGCGAGAAAGGCGTCGGCGCTGGCGATGGGGCGCTCGCGCAAGGCTTCGTCGAGCTTCTCCAAATCGAGGGCGAGATCCTGAATGCGGCCTTTGCGAAATTCGACGTTCGCGTGGCCAATGCGCTCGGCGACGATGGGCGCATTGCGCCGCGCGACTTCGAGCATCGCGTCGGTCATGTCCACGCCGATGACGCGGCCCTCCGGGCCGACGACCTGCGAGGCGATGAAGCAGATTTTTCCCGTCCCGCTGCCGAGATCGAGCACCGTCTCGCCGCGCCGCACATGGCGGCTGGGATCGCCGCAGCCGTAGTCGCGCTCGATGACTTCCTGCGGGATGACTTTGAGATATTGCGGATCGTAATCGACCGGGCAGCACAGCGCGGCTTCCTGCGCCTGGGCGCCGGCGGCGTAGCGTTCTTTGACGGCGGTTTCGATGGGTTTTGCGGATGAGTTCATGTGGTGGAAAAGGGTGTGAGGGGTTCGGCGGCGTAGGAGGGTGCGGCGGGGGAAGTTATTCCGTGCGCGGTAATTTGCGATTCGGCACGCAAGGCGGGGTCGGCCAGGCGCTCGTCATAGACCTTGCTCCAGCGGGCGTGGTTCATCTCGCACATCGGCACGCCCACCCACTCGCCGTCCTGTTTGACCGCGCCTTTGAAAACGCACGAATCGAGCCGCGCCCGCACGCACGCATCCTCCGGCGCGCGGGCGACCTGGGCGGCGTCCATGAAGTTGTGCATGCCCACGCCGACGGTGTGGACCTGCCCTTTGAGCAAGGCGCGGAAAACGGCGCGCGGCATCCGCCCGGATAAAACGAAACCGGCCAGGTAGCTGAACAGCCGCAGCGCGAGGATGGGGTTCTGTACGAGCGCCCCGGCCAGGCGCCATGGCGGGGTGCCGGCGTCGTCATTGACCAGCGAGATGCCGCCGATGCGCTCCAGCACGCGGCCGAGAATGCGATCCCATTTCGGGTCGTCGGGCAGTACCGGATAGATGTCGCCCGAGGGATGCGCGACGAGCAGTGAGGCCCAGCTATTGCAATCGGGGTGGCCGAAGATGCTCACGTCGCGGCGCAGCGGCAGCCCCACGCCTGCGCAGATTTTCTCCCACGTCAGCGCGGGGGTGATGGGCTCCTGGGAGAAGATCGTGCGGCCGGTATCCGCCTCCGGCTGGAAGCTGAGCATCCGCCAAAGCTGCGTGCGCTTCGGGTCGGCGAGGAACCAGCGGATGATTTCCGCGACGCCGTCGATGTTTTTGCGCGTGACCGTACAGTTGTGCGCGAATTCCAGCGCGACGCCGGTCTTTTCCCGAATGCGCCAGCCGAGTTCGGTGAAAGCGGCCCGCACCGGATGCAGATCGGCCTCGCTCTTGATCCGCCCGATGGGAAAGCCGTGCCGCCCGGCCTGGGTCATGTCGATATGCACCGCCACCTGGCGCAGGCCGCCTTCGACGACGAGCCGTTCGAGAAACTCCGGGTGCTCGATCAAGGTCTGGCCATGCGTCATGAGCATCGGCACGAGCCCGGCGGCGTAGGCGTATTGCACGATCTCAACCAGCTCATCCTGCCGCCCGGTGCGCCAGTAAGCATCGGCGACATCGCCGCCCGTGAGCTGCAGACCGCCGCCGGGACCTTGCAGCCGGCGGTTCGCGTCGATCTGCTCTTTCATGTCGGCGAGTGAAGGCAGCGGCACGTCGTTGGCGTTCTTCGGCAGATAGCAGTGCGTGCAGTGGAAGGAGCAAAAGCTCGCGCCGAGGGTGAAGCCGCAATGCGTGAGATGGCGGCCGGAAATTTGATTCGCGGTCCGCAATTCCTCCGGCAGGGCAGCCCAGCGCTCGCGCAGCATGCCGGCCTTTTCGCGGTTCACCGGATGCCGGAATGCCTCCCAGCGGGTCGGCCATTTTCTGGAAGGAACGGATGGAGTTGGCATCGGTTGCAGGATTATTCGCGGCGCATCTTCGGGCAAGGGCAGGGGATTCGATAGGGTGGCCGCATCAGGTTTCCCGCGCGATTTCCGCCGGACGATCACGGTAGTCCGTTTGATCAGCCAGACTGGATGCGCCGCGGCGATAGTAAAGCGCGTGCAGGCGCCGCGGAGGGACGCCGAGATGGTAGAGCAGCAGCAGGCAGGCGTTCGCGAAAGTGGTGCGCCACGGGCCTTGCGCGAGGTGCTTGCGCGGCGACGAGGCGATGGGCGGATCGAGCAGGCGGATCTTTCCCGCCCGCCGCAGGCGGAGCGAAAAATCGACATCCTCCATCAGCGGCAAACCGCGAAACCCACCCAACTCCGCAAAGACCTCGCGGCGCACGAAGATGGACTGATCGCCGTAGAGCGCGCCGAAGGTGCGGTTGTGCCAGCGCTCCACCGCCTCAAAGCAGCGCAGGCGCGGATGCCGCTCATCGAACCGCCGGTAGAAGGCCCCGCCGATCACCCCGGATTCGTCACCTAGCGCCGCCAGCGCCCGCAGATGCTCGGGAGTGATCGCCGTATCGGCATGCTGAAAAAGCAGCCAGTCGCCCGTCGCCTGCGCAGCTCCCAGGTCGAGTTGCCGACCGCGATTGGCTTCGCCCGCATGCACCGATTTCACGCCCATATCCGCCGCCATCCGCAACGCCGCAGAATCTATTTCGGCGAAGGCCAAGATGACTTCCGCTGCTTCTCCTGAATTGTGCAAAATCGAAAGTAGCGGACCGAGCGCCTCATGCTCGCGCCAGACCGGCACGATCACGCTGATCTTGCAGCGCAATCCTCCGCCCGCAGAAAATCTTTCGAGAGGTGGCGTCATGGATCACGTTTTAGCACGTTAATCGCCGCCCGCGCCAAGGTAGATCGGATCAAATCGCGCTTTTCTTTGACACTACGGTTTCGCCCTCAGAAGCCGCCGAACGCTGATGCAGATGCAGAACAGATTTGCGTCAGCCTCCGCGTCCTTCGCGCCGCTTTCCGCTCGCCCCGCGACGGAGGATGCGGGCACCCTGCGTGGTGCTGCCCCGCATTTTCACAAACCCCACCCCGACCCTATGAACCTGTCCTCACCCACCCGCCGCGAATTCGCGAAACTCGCCCTCGGCGCACTCCCCGGAGTCGGCCTCCTCGCCGCTGCGCGCCGGCTCAGCGCCGCGGATGTCGCGGCCCGGCCGAATTCGAAAGTGGCCGGCGTGCAGATCGGCCTGAACGTGCCCTACAGCTTTGCCAACGCGACGATGAGCGGCGACGACATCCTCAAGAATTGCGTGCAGCTCGGCATCAGCGGAGTGGAGCTGCGCACGCAGCCCGTCGAGGCCTTTCTCGGCATCCCCGCGTTCGATCCCGCCAAGACCAAGTCGGAAAACGCCGGGCAGCTCCGCGAGTGGCGCAAGACCGTGTCGCTGGAGCGCGTGAAGGAATTCCGCGCCAAGTACGAGACCGCGGGCGTGCTCATCGAGATCGTGAAAGTGGACGGGATTTTCGGGATGGAAGACGCGGAGATTGACTACGCCTTTGCGCTCGCCAAGGCGCTCGGCGGCCGCGCCATCTCCACGGAAATCTCGCACTCGGAAACGGAACTCAAGCGCCTCGGACAGTTCGCCGACAAGCACCAGTTCTGGGTCGGCTACCACGGCCACGCCACCACCAAGCCCGAGCATTGGGAAGCCGCGTTTGCCCTCGCGAAATTCAACGGCGCGAATGTGGACCTCGGGCATTTCGTCGCGGGCAACAACACCTCGCCGGTGCCTTTTCTCAAGCAGTACCACGAGCGCGTCACGCATGTGCATTTGAAGGACCGGAAGTTCAACAACGGCCCGAACACGCCCTTCGGCGAAGGTGACACGCCGCTCGCCGAAGTGCTGCGCCTGATGCGCGACAGCAAGTGGAACATCCAGGGCACGATCGAGTTTGAGTACAAAGTCCCCGCCGGTTCGGACCGCATGACGGAACTCGCCCTCGCCATCAAGTTCTGCCGCGACGCGCTGGCGTGAGCAGCCCGCAGATGCGGTGGGAAAAAATCGGCGCAGCCGGGTAGGGACGGCACTCCGTGCCGTCCGGGGCGAGCGTAGCGAGGCGGCGGGCGTGGGTTCCCGTTCGCGGACAGCACGGAGTGCCGTCCCTACCCGACTGCGCCGAGTCTCTCAGCGCGGAGGCAGTTGCTCGTCGAGCAGCGTGCGGACGACTTGCGCTGGCGGAGAGGAGGAGGACGCGCTGTTTTGCCATGATGCCGCGCGCGTTTTACGGCGCCGCCGCGGCGGTGGCTTCGTCGGGGAAAATGCGGAAGACCTGGTCGAGGCAGGCGATGTGGAAAATCGCGCGCACACTTTCGCTCAAACCGAAAAGCCCGAACGTGCCGCCGTAGGCCATGACGCGCTGGAGCGTCTCGATGAAAACGGCGAGGCCGGAGCTGTCGATGTAGCGGACGTTCGTCAGGTCGATGAGCAGGCGCGGCACCTTTTCCGCGAGGAGCGGCGCGAGCGCGGCGCGAATCTCCGGCGCGCGATGCAGATCGACTTCGCCTTCGAGAGCGAGGATGCCGTGGTGGGACTGTGGAGCTGAGGCCATGCGGTTGTTGCTAGCAGCGCCCTTGCTTCGCCGCAACGCCCGTGTGCGGATGCCTAGCGCGCGACGACGTGGCCGTCGGCATAGACCACGTTCATCCGCTTGCGCGCGCCCACTTCGTCCGGGAAATGTACGGCCTCGTAATCCGTGCAGAGCTGCACGCGCGCCTGCGCGGTGACGATTTCGGAGCGCCGCCGTAGGACTTTGATGGCGGCGGTGGTTTCATCCGCCGACTGCGGTTTCCACATGTAGCTGGAGCCGAGCTGTGCAAAATGATTTGGGCCTTTGATGTCCTCGGGGCATTGCAGATTCACGGACGTGATGCCGTAGGCGGCGAAAACCGTAGTCAGCGGTTGGGCGGCCTGCTCGGTGGTGTAGGCGGGATTCTCCGGGTCGAATTCCACGGGCGGGTAGGTGTTGTCGTGATCGCTGGCCGCGGCGTTGGCGGCGACGGCGAGCTGCTTGAGATTGCTCACGCACTTCACGTTGTTCGCCCGCTCCGTCATCTTGCCGACGGTGGGCAGGAGCAGGGAAAAGAGCACGGCGAGGATGGCGATGACGCAGAGCAGCTCGATGAGGGTGAAGCCCGCCGGCTCAGCTTGGGGAGAGTGTTTCATCGTGTGCCGCCGCTCATCTGCGCCTTGCGATCCACGTAGCCGTGCGACCGCGCGAGCCGCTGCGCGGGGCTGCGGCGGGCGTCCTGCGCCGCCATGCGCGCCTCCATTTTTTCCTGCTTCGAGGGATCGGACATCATCTCCTCAAACTTCGCGCGGCGCTGCTCGGGCGTGAGGTCTTTCAGGCTTTCAAAAAAAGCCTTCCGCTCCGCCAGCTCCGCCTCGGCCGCGGGGCGCTGGGCGGCGGGGAGTTTCGCGATCTCGGCCTTCGCGCGATCTTCCATCGCCGCGGGGTCAAAGCCGCGTCCGCCGCCGGCCATCCGCGCGGCGCTGCCGCCCGCGTCGGGCGGGCCGCCACCGGCCTCCGGCGGGCCGCCGCCGGCGAAATCCGGGCGACCGCCGCCGCCTTTTTGCAAAAGAAAAATCGCCTCCGCCTGCCCGTGCGCGGCGCTCGCGAGGCGTGGCACCACCTTCGTGACCGGCCCGGTTTTCGGCGCGCTGGTCACGTCGGGATTCCAGCTCTCCGGGTAAAGAAACATCGCCGAAACCTGCCGCGCGGCGGCCTCGAGATACGCCTGCACTTTTGGCTCCGCCGGTGCGGTGACATTCCACACGGCGAGCCGCGGGTCGGGCGGGATGAGCGGCTCATCGGCGATGGGCGGCGTGGGGACAAACGCGGTCTTCCATCCCGCGGGCCGCTGCCCCGCGGTGAGGCTGGCGACGACGGTGCCGATGGCCGCTTTGTCGCCCGCGACGATGAAGGCGAGCCGCCAGCGCGCGTCGGTCACGGCGGCGAGGGTTTCGAGCGCTTCGGAGACGACGACTTTGTCCACGTTCATGCGCACAGGCGTGGCGGGATCGAGGTCGGTCTTGAGCGTGATGTGGCCCTGTTTTTCGATCTCGCGGATGACCTGCGCGAGCGGCTCCGTTTGCGCGTGGATGGTGATGAGCCCCCAATTCGCCCCGATGTGATGGACGACCGCGCCGATGACGAGGAGGGCGGTGAGCGGGATAAGCCAGCGGTTGCGATTCATGTCCTCACGTCAACCCGCTGCGCTCCGAAAAGTTGTAGTGAAACCGTGGCGATGAGATTGGCAAAAGCGGAACACGCGTCCGGCGCAACTGTATGGGAAGCTGTCAGCTTCCCATACAGTTGCGCCGGACGGCGGCGCTCGCGTTACGCGACGACGAGGTTCACGAGTTTCCCCGGCACGACGACGACCTTTTTGATCTCCTTGCCCGCGGTCCATTCCGCGATCTTCGCGCTGCTGCGAGCCAGCGCCTCCACGGCTTCGCGTGTGGCGTCTTTGGGCACGATGATTTTGTCGCGCACCTTGCCGTTCACTTGGAGGACGATCTCGACTTCGTCGTCGATGAGCAGGCGCTCGTCCCACTGCGGCCAGGCGGCGTCGCACAGCTCGCCCGCGCCGCCGAAACGGTGCGCGAGGTTTTCCCACAGCTCCTCGGAAATGTGCGGGGCAAAGGGCTGGAGCAACGTGAGCAGCGTGCGCACGGCGCTGAGCGGGCGCGGCGAGACGTTCACGAAAACGTTCGTGAAAACCATGAGCTGCGAGAGCGCAGTGTTGAAACTGAGGGTCTCGATGTCGGCGGTAACTTTCTTGATGGACGCGTGGATGACGCGGAGCTGCGTCTTGTCCGGCTGCGTCTCCTCGGAGACTGCGCCGAGCGCGAACGACCCATCCTGCTGCTCCTCCATGATCAGCCGCCACACGCGCGCGAGAAAGCGCGCGATGCCTTCCACGCCGGAGATCGACCACGGTTTCACCGCCTCAAGCGGCCCCATGAACATGAGGTAGCCGCGCAAAGCGTCCGCGCCATACTCGGCGATCACATCGTCGGGGTTGACCACGTTGCCGCGGCTCTTGCTCATCTTCTGGCCGTCTTCGCCGAGGATGAGTCCTTGGTTCACGAGCCGCTGGAAAGGCTCGGGCGTGGAGACGTGGCCGAGGTCGTGCAGCACCTTGTGCCAGAACCGCGCGTAGAGCAGATGCAGCACGGCGTGCTCGGTGCCGCCGACGTAAAGATCGACTCCGCCAGGCTGGCCGCCGCCCATCCAATAACACTCTGCGTCCGTGCCAACAAAGCGCGTGGCGTTTTGCGAATCGCAATAGCGCAGGTAATACCAGCACGAGCCCGCCCACTGCGGCATCGTGTTAGTCTCGCGTGTGGCTTTGTCGGAGTAACGCAGCCAGTCCGTCGCCTTCGCGAGCGGCGGTTCGCCGGTGCCGGTGGGTTTGAAATCGGCCAGCTCCGGCGGAGTGAGCGGCAGTTCGCTCGCGTCGAGCGCGCGGTGTTTCCCGTCCTCCCAAACTACGGGAAACGGCTCGCCCCAATAACGCTGCCGCGAAAAGAGCCAGTCGCGCAGTTTGTAGTTCACGCACTTTTTCCCCAGCCCTTGCGCCTCCAGTCGCGCGGTGATGTCGGCCTTGGCGTCTGTGGTGGAAAGGCCGTCGAGCGGACCGCTGTTCACGGCGAAGCCTTCGCCGGAAAAACATTCCATCGGCTCGGTGTCGCACGCTGCCTTGTTGCCGACGCTCACGCGCGGCGCAGTCGCGACGACTTCACGGATGGGCAGCGCAAACTTCCGCGCAAACTCCCAATCACGCTCATCGTGCGCAGGCACGGCCATGATCGCGCCGGTGCCGTAGCCGGGCAGCACATAGTCCGCGATCCAAATGGGGATGCGCTCGCCGTTGACGGGATTGATCGCAAACGCGCCCGTCCACACCCCGGTCTTTTCCTTCGCGAGTTCCGTGCGGTCGAGGTCGCTCTTGCGGGCCGTCTTTTCCCGATATTCTCGCACCGCAGGCCACTGCTCCTCGGTGACTAACTGATCGACAAGGGCATGCTCTGGCGCGAGCACCATGTAAGTCGCACCATAAAGGGTGTCGGGCCGGGTCGTGAAAACGGTGATCCTTGCGGCCGCATCGGCGACTGCGAAATGCACCTCGGCACCTTCGCTCCGACCGATCCAGTTCTTTTGCAGCAGCCGGATGCCTTCGGGCCAGTCGAGGCCGTCCAATTCATCGATGAGGCGCTGCGCAAAGGCGGTGATGCGCAGCATCCATTGACGCATGGGTCGGCGCTCTACCGGATGCCCGCCGACTTCGCTCTTGCCATCAATGACCTCTTCATTCGCCAGCACCGTACCGAGTGCCTGGCACCAATTCACCGGAGCCTCACTGACATAGGCCAGACGCACGCTGTCCGCATCCGCGCCGCTATAAGTCTCGATAGGTTCCGCACGATTAGTTTCCGGGTTGAACCATGAGTTATAGAGCTGGAGAAAAATCCACTGCGTCCAGCGGAAGTAACCTGGGTCGGTGGTATTGACCTCCCGCTGCCAGTCGTAGGCAAAGCCAAGGCGCTGAAGCTGACCCTTGAAGTGCGCGACGTTTTGCGCCGTGGTGACGGCAGGATGCTGGCCGGTCTTGATGGCATACTGTTCCGCGGGCAGGCCGAACGCATCCCAACCCATCGGGTGCAGGACGTTGAAGCCGCGCATCCTTTTATACCGGCCAATGATGTCCGTCGCCGTGTAACCCTCGGGATGCCCGACATGCAGGCCCGAGCCGCTGGGGTAGGGGAACATGTCGAGCACGTAGTATTTGGGCCGCGCCGGGTCAAAGCCGGGTTCGCCGGGATTCGGCGTGTGAAAGGTCTGCGCGCGATCCCAGTGCTGCTGCCACTGGGGCTCGAAATCGGAAAAGGGATAGGGTTTGCGGCGGGCGGTGCTCATGGAAGAAAGGGCGGGAAGGATGAGGGCGGAAGTCGGAAGACGCAACCCCACTTCTGTCTTCCGCCCTCCGCTTTCCGTCTTCATTCTTTCCGCCATGCGCCGCCTGCTCATCGCCACGAAAAACGCCCACAAGACCGCCGAAATCCGCGCCATCCTCGGCGACGGCTGGGACGTGACCGACCTCAACGCCCACCCCGAAATCGCCGCACCCGAGGAAACCGGCGCGACCTTCACCGAGAACGCCGCGCTCAAAGCCCTCACCGCCTCGCACCTTTTCCCCGGCCTCGTGCTAGCCGATGACTCCGGCCTCGAAGTGGACGCCCTCGCCGGTGCCCCCGGCGTGCGCTCCGCGCGCTACGCCGGCGAGCACGCCACCGACGCTGCCAACCGCGCGAAGTTGCTCCGCGAACTCGCCACCACGCGCGGTAAAGCCCGCACCGCCCGCTTTCGCTGTGCTCTCGCAGTGGCCGCGGCAGGGACGGTGCATGCTACTTTCGACGGCACGGTCGAGGGTGTCATCATCAACGTGGAGCGCGGCGAAGGCGGCTTCGGCTACGACACCCTGTTCGTCCCCGAGGGCCATTGCGAAACCTTTGCCCAACTCCCCGCCGCCGTAAAAAACCAAATCAGCCACCGCGCCCGCGCCTTGGAAAAGGCCCGCGCCTTTCTCCATCAAATCCCCGCTTAAATGTCACGTCGTAGCGCCGCCTACTTCTTCACCTTTGATATGAATTCGTCGATCGTCTTGACGCTGCCATCGGGGAAGATCATGAGGTTGCCTTCTCCGTGCATTGCGCCACGCTCGATGAACCACGGTTGCTCGGCCCAGCGATGCGGGGTGATTTGCTTGTTGTCGAAAGGCGTCGGAAAATAGTCGATGCGCTCCTCTGGGGTTTTGTCGCCGGTCTGCGCGGCGGCCATGATTTTTTGCACCGTCGGACAGTGCCAGCTTTCCTTGGAAATCTTGAATGGCTCAAGGGCGGCAATCCATTGCCTGGCGTACTCGTCGGAGTCCTTGCCGCCGGAAAGCTTCGGATCAATCTGCGGCCACTCCTTCCGATCCTGAAGATAAAACTCCGTCCCGATGTAAAGGGAACGGAGGTTCATGGTGCATTTCGCGCGCTCCATGCGGGAGGCCATCCCAGCAACAGCTGGAAGAAGCATGGCTGCCAAAATCGCGATGACGACGATGACCGTCAATAGCTCCAAAAGAGTCACGCCCGCAGAGCGGGCGTGACAGGAAGGAATTCGATTCAGGGATCGAGTATGCATCGGACGAGCGCGCATCGCGCCCCGGCCCAGCTATGCCCCGGTCGTCCCGCCGCCATTGAGCAGGTTCGCGATGGAATCCTTCGCCGGGATGACGACGGTTTGGGACTGTTTGAAGCCATCGACCGCGAAGGAGAGCGTGCCGGTCGGAACGCTGCTTTGAACGACCGTGGTGATGAATTTGCCGGGGTTGTTCGGATCGGGGAATGTGATTGGGGTGCTGACAATGATCGACACCGTGAATGAGCCCGTCCCAACCAAGGTGATGCCACCGATTCCGGTGTTTTCGATCTTCGACTTCAGCGTGCCGTCGGCACGGGAATCGTAGTTCACGCTTTTCGAACTCTGACCGAAGAAAAGATCCGTGAAGGAAGTAAGCTGGGTGATGTGAACGCCTTGGCAGACCCCGCTGAGCGTCTGTTTGTTCGGATCGGCGATTCCGATGATGCCACCCTGAAAAAACGATCCTTCGAAAAAGATCGCCATCGTGCCGTTTGCGACATCGGTCACTGGCACGCCGATGACAAATATGCCCAAGGCATTCGTGCCTGCGGAGTCCACCAAAGCGCCCGTTCCCAAACTGATGGCGGTGCCGCCGATGCCGGTGAAGACGCCTGCGTAGGTGCCGGTGACGGAAGCTTGACTGCCTCCGTATTGAGGACCACCGCTAAGAGCCCAAGTTTGCACCTGCATGAAGACGAAGGCGACGAGGAGGGAGAGAACTTTTTTCATGGCAGGCAATCAATCGGGGCTGGCAACTGCCGTCAACGGTTTTTTCCGGTTTCCCAGCACATTTTTCGTCATCGTCATTCTGGCGGTGTTTTCGCTTGGACGGCGCGGGGTTCGCGTCTTCCATGAGCGCCCCTCGTGAAAGTTCCCTTCAGCCTTTTCCTCGCCTTTCGCTATCTCAAGCCGAAGCGCACCTTCGTCTCCGTCATCACTATCATCTCGGTGCTCGGCGTGACCCTCGGCATCATGGTGCCCGTCGTGGTCCTCGCGGTGATGACCGGCTTCGACCGCTCGCTCCAGCGCGCCGTGCTCGGCTTCGAGCCGCATCTGCGCGTAGTCGGCGGCGATTTCATGCGCAACTGGCGCGAGGTCTTGCCACGGCTGGAAAAAGTCCCCGGCATCATCGGCGCCGCGCCTTACGTGACCGGCGCGGTGCTCGTAGAGCGCTCCGACGACGCGCGGGAGAGCACGCGCACGGTGCAGGCGATCATCCGCGGGATCAATGTGGCGCAGGAGGAGCAGCTTATTGACTTGAAAAAATTCGTCACCGGCAATCTCGAGATGTCGAGCGACGAGGTCATCCTCGGACACACCCTCGCGGAGGACCTCGGCGTGAAAATTGGCGACGAAATCACCATTTACGCACCCGGCAACATCAGTGGCCTCGTCGCCGAACTCCGCAAAGAAACCGACGACCCCAGCGCGAAGCCCCGTAACCTCGCTGACCTCAAAGCCGAGGGCGGCATCGTCATCCCCTCGCCGATGAAAGTCGTCGGCCTTTTCAATTCCGGCACCAACGGTTTCGACTCCACCTACATCCTCATGCCGCTGCACAACGCGCAGGAGCTTTACGCCCTCAAGGACGCCGTCCACGGCATCGCCGTGAAAACCAGCGACCCGTACCATATCGAGCGCGTGCAGGACGCCATCGACGCGCAGTTCAAAGGCTCCGTCGGCACCGTCACCTGGTACGACGAAAACCGCGCGCGCTTCGACGCCATCCGCATGGAGCGCCACGTCATGTTCGTCATCCTTTTCTTCATCATCATCGTCGCCGCCTTTGGCGTGATGAGCACCCTCATCACCGTCACCGTGCAAAAAACCCGCGAGATCGGCATCATGAAAGCCCTCGGCGCGACCCCGGCGCAAATCATCTGGGTCTTCCTCACGCAAGGCATGACCGTCGGCCTCCTCGGCACCGCCGGCGGCCTCGGCAGCGCGCTCACCGTCCTCGCCTACCGCAATGATTTCCGCGACTGGCTCTCGGCCAAACTCCACGTCGTCATTTTCCCGCCGAGCATCTACGAATTCGACGGCATCCCCGCCGAGATCGTCCCGAGCGACATCGCCATCATTTGCGTCAGCGCCTTTTTCATCTGCTCGCTCGCCGCCTTCATCCCCGCCTGGCTCGCCTCGCGGCTCGATCCGGTGAAAGCCCTGCGCGCGGAGTGAAGTGGCGCGCTACTTTTTCGCGTTGCTTTCGTTGGCGAGGTTGAGCAGGTATTGCTCGACCTGCGCGCCGAATTCCTCGGGATATTTTTCCGCCTGCGACTGCTCGATCACCGCGCGCTCGCGGGCCGGGAGTGCGGCAAAGGACGCCTTCTTCGCCGCCGTCGTGCGCGCGCCGAGTTGCACGGCCTCGGGGCTGCCGGGCTGATATTTTTCCGCGGCGGCCGTGCCGCCGGGCTGGCCGGGAATTTTACCCGGACCTTTGCCCGGTTTCTGGCCGGGTTTGGTCCCCGGTTTCGCGCCCGGCTGGCCGGGTTGTCCCGGCTGACCGGCCTGCGCCGTCTGCGCGGGCTGGCCTTCGCCCGGCGTCGGCGGGGCGCTGGATTCGGAAAGGCCGGACTGCGCCTGCGCCATCGCGGCCTGGGCCTGCGCGAGCGCCTGCTGCGCGGCGGCGGCGGCGGCTTGCGCGCCGGGCGTGTTTTGCGCGGCGGCTTGCGCGGCGGCCTCGGCGGCGGCTTGCGCGGCTTGTTCGGCGGCGGCTTGCGCGGCGTCGTTTTGCGGGGTGCCTTGCGCGGCGGCTTCGCCGGCTTTTTGCGCGGCCTGCGCGAGTTCGCCCGCGGCTTTCTGCGCGGCTTGCGCGGCCTGCTGATTGGCTTTGTCGGCGGCGGGTTTGTCCCCCGCCTGCTGCGCCTTTTCCCCGGCGGCCTGGGCGTCCGCCGCCTTTTGCAAATCCCCCTGCGCCAGCGCCGCCTGGGCCTGCGCCTGCGCGAGCTGCGCCTGCGCCTGCTGCTGCGCGTTGGCGTTTTGCGCGGCGTTGTTTTGCGCGAGCTGCTCCTGCGCTTGCGCGGCCACCTCGGCGAACGCTTTCTGCGCGCGGAAAAGCGCGTCGAGCGCCTTTAGTTCCGCCGCTTTTGCAGGTTCGCCGGCGGATCGGTCGAGGGCGGTTTCCGCCGTGCTCATGGCCGTGCTCGCGTCGCCGAGCGCGGGCGCGGCGGCGGCGAGTTCCGCCGGGAGGTTTGTTTTGAAAGAGTTCGTCTTCGTCCGCACCTCCTGCTGGCGGGAGGTCTGTCCCTTGAAATCATCCGCCGCGCGCCCTTTCTTTGCCGCGACCAGCGCCACGGTTTTCGCCGTCTCCAGCTCCAGCTTCTGCTCGGCGACGATAATCTCCGCCAGCTCCTGCAATGCTTTCTGCGCCGCGGCGAGCGCCTGCTGCGCCTGCTGAGCCTCCGCCGCGGCCTGCGCGATTTGCTGCTCCGCCTGCGCCAGATTCTGCGCCGCCGCCTGCTGCGCCGCCGCCGCCTGCGCGGGCTGATTCGCCTGCGCCGCCTGCGCCGCTTTTTGCGCGTTCGCCGCCGCCTTCTGCATCGCGTCCGCGGCTTGCGGCGCGGCGTTCGCGGCCTGTTGCGCGAGCTGCTGCGCCTTGTCCGCGAGCGCGGCCTGCCCGGATTTGTCCGGGTTCTGCGCCGCGGCGGCTTCCTGCTTCGCGAGGTCGTGCGTGTCCTTTTGGAGCTGCGCCAAATCCTTCGCCAAATCCCCCGAGCCCTTCCCCGCCGCCGCGTCCGCCTTCGCAATTTCCTGCTGCACCTTCGCCGCCGCCGCCTGCACCGCCGCCAGCGCCTCCTTCGCATTCTTCGCCGCCGCGTCGCCGTTCTTGTCGTTCATCGCCGCGCGCGCCTCCTGCATTTTTTCCTGCGCCGCTTGCAAATTCTGCCCCGCCGCCGGCGCATCCTTTTCCAAAGCCTGCGCCACGTCATCGCTCTTCCGCGCGAGATCGCCCTGCGTGTCTTCGAGCGCCGCCAGCTCCTCTTTCCGCCCGTCCTTTTGCTCCGCAAATTTCCGCTGCAAATCCTTGTCCGCGCGCTGCTGCTCGCGCGTCATTTTTTTCTGCCGCGGCTCCAGCCCGCCCTGCGCCTCCCGCTTATCCACCCACTTGTCGAAATCCTTTTCCCCCGCCGCCTTCTCCGTCTTCTGCACCAGCTCCTTTTGATCCTCCACCATCTTCGCCAGCTCCTTTTGCGCGGCGCGCAAAGCCTCCGCGCGATCCTGCGGCGGCGCGATTTCGCGGGCCAGCCGCCGCATCGCGTCGCGCGCCGTTTTCTCGTCCGTCACCGCCTTGAAAAGCTGCCCCTGCTTCAGCGCCGCCGCCGCCGCCTCCACATTCGGCTGCACCTTTTCCACCGCCGCCAGACCCTTTTGAAAACGCGCCGCCATCTCCGCATTCGCCGGGTCTTTCGCAAACTGCGCGATCTTTTCCGCCGCCATCTTCACCTCCGCCGCGATCGCCGCCTGCTCCCCCTGCTGCCCCTCCAGATTCGCCTGCATCGCCGCCTCGAAATTCTCCGGCTTCCGCCCGCCCGACCACTGCCCGAGCTGGATGCCGTTCTGCAAATTCACCGACTGCCGGTCCGCGAGCTGCGTGAGCTGCTGCGAAATCTCCAGCGCCTCCTGATTGCGCAGGTGCGCCGCGAGCAGCTTTTTCATCTGCACGATCAGCGCCTTCTGCGCCGTGTAGGCTGCGCTCACATCCTTCTTCTGCTGCCCCGCGTCCACCGTCCCGCGCGCCTTTTCCAGCAGCTCCACCACCTGCCTCATCTCCCCTCCGCCGAGCTGCGCCAGCGTCTCGCGCAGCGCCTGCACCGTCTTCGTCTCCTCGCCCGCGAGCCCGTTGCGCTCGTACTCGCCGAGCATCGCATCGAGCTGCTCCACCAGCCGCTGCGCCTCGCCCCGGAGCTGCTCCTGCTTCACCTCCCCCTCGCGGATGCGCTCCGCCGCTGGGCCCGCCGCCACGGCGGAAAAGACGGGCACGAGCGTGCTGGCGAGGACGAGATAAAGCGGCAGACTTTTCATAGTGCGGACGGTGACCGGAGCGCGCGAGTGTCCCACCGCAGGCGCGAGGCGTCAAACCTTCGGCAACCGGCCCCCCGGCGAGCTGATCAAAAGTTGCCCGCGAAAAACTCCGCCACCCGGCGCTCGGACCACGGCTGCATGCCGCGGGCGAAGTCGAGAAAGCCGACGTGCCCGCCGGACTCCGGCGTTTCGAGAAAAAGCGCCGGGTTGGCCGCGGCTTCCGGCTCGGGCATCGAGGCGGCGGTGAGAAAAGGATCGTTGCGCGCATTGAGGATGAGCGTGGGCGTGGCGATGCCCGGCAGGAACTGGCGCGCGCTGGAGCGCTGCCAATAATCCGCGGCGCCGCGGAAGCCATGCAGCGGCCCGGTGAAGCGGTCGTCGAACTCCTGGAAACTGCGGATCGCGCGGAGGCCGTCCGTGTTCAGCTCGCCGGGAAAAGCGCGCGCCTTCGCCTCGATCTTCGCGATGAGCGGGACGAGAAAGCGGCGCAGGTAAAGCCGGTTGCCGCGCCGCTCGTCCAGCGCGCGAGCGCTCGACGCCAAATCAAGCGGGACCGAGATCGCTGCGGCGGCGGTGATGGCCGGATGCGGCGGCGCTTCGCCGAGGTATTTGAGCACCACATTTCCCCCGAGGCTGAAGCCGACGAGCGCGAGCCGCGCGTAGTCCGCCGCCGCGTGCGCGAGGACTGCCGCGAGATCCGCGGTGTCGCCGCTGTGGTAGGCGCGCAGCAGCCGGTTCGGCTCGCCGCTGCAGCCGCGGAAATTCCACGCGAGCACATCCCAGCCGTCCGCGTGCAGCGTCGCCGCCAGGCCGCGCACGTACTGCTGCGTGGAGCTGCCTTCGAGCCCGTGCGCGATGACCGCGAGCCGCGCGTGGCCGGCGCGCGCCCAGTCGAGATCGAGGAAATCGCCGTCCGCCAGTTCCAGCCGCGTCCGCGTGAAAGTCAGCGCGAGGCGCCGCGGCAGCAGCACGGGCAGGATCGTTTGCACATGCCCGCCGCCGAGCAGCGGCGGCGGGCGAAAGCGCGAGTCGAGGATGGGCATGGTCGGGGCGGGGAAAAATCTCCCGCGCTGCCTACGCCGACGGCAGCGGCGCGACGGGATCGCTCTCCGCCTCGTAGTCCACGTCCGCCAGGCCGAAGCCGAACAGTTTCAAAAACTCCTTGCGATACCCCGCGATGTCCGTGAGCGCCTCCAGATTTTCCGTCGTCGCCTGCGGCCAGATCGCGGCGACCTCGGCCTGGATTTCCGGGCGCATTTCCCAGTCGTCGATCCGCACGCGGCCCGCCTCGTCCGTGTGTGCGGTCTGCTCCTGCCGGGTGGCAAAGAGCCGGTAAATCTGCTCGATGCAGCCTTCGTGCAGGCCGTGCGCTTTCATCACTTTGTAGAGCATGGAAATGTAGAGCGGCACCACGGGGATGGCGCTGCTCGCCTGCGTCACGAGCGCCTTGTTCACCGAGACCAAAGCGTGTCCGCCCCGCGCGCCGAGCCGCGTTTGCAGACGGTGCGCGGTCGCTTCGAGATCCTCCTTCGCGCGGCCAATCGTCCCGCTCCGGTAAATCGCCCGCGTCAGCTCCGGCCCGATGTAGCTGTAGGCCACGGCGAGCGCGCCGTCCGCGAGCACGCCCGCCGCGTCCAGCGCGTCGATCCACATCTCCCAATCCTCGCCGCCCATGACCGCGGTAGTGTCCGCGATTTCCTGCTCGCTCGCCGGCTCGATGGTGATGTCCGTCACCGTGCCCTTGTCCGTGTTCACGGTCTTCGCGGTGAAGGGCGCACCGATGGGCTTGAGCGTGGAGCTGTGCGTCACGCCCGTGCGCGGATGCGTGCGCCGTGGCGAGGCGAGGGAGTAAATGACTGCGTCCACCTGCTCGAGGTCGGCCTTGATCGCGGCGATGACCTGCTCCTTGATCGCATCGGAAAAAGCGTCGCCGTTGATGCTCTTCGCATACAGCCCCGCGGCGTGCGCGGCCTTTTCAAACGCGACCGAATTGTACCACCCCGCGCTCGCCGTCCGACCCTCCTCACCCGCCTTTTCAAAGAACACCCCGAGCGTCGCCGCACCGCCCGCGAATGCCGGGACGATGCGGCTCGCCAGCCCGTAGCCCGTGGACGCGCCGATCACCAGCACCCGCTTCGCCATTCCCGCGACCGCGCCTTTTTTCTGCACAAAAGCGATCTGCTCCCCGACATGCGCCGCGCAGCCCGCCGGGTGCGCTGTGGTGCAAATGAATCCGCGAATCTTGGGCTTGATAATCATGCGGAAAAACTTGGGCGCGCAGGGCGGATGCGTAAAGCAATTCCTCGCGTCCGCGCATTCGCTTGGAATCGAAAACGCTTGCGCTAAAGTCCGCACCGAACTTCCGGTCATGCGTCCGTCTTTTTTCACCACGTTTTTTTCACTCCTCCTCTGCGCCCGTCTCGGCGCGGAAACCGAACCCGCCAACTCCGCGCTCGCCGCGCTGCGCCTGCTCCCGCGCGGCGAGGCGAAACGGCTCGCCCGCATCGAGGCGCGCGACGGCACGCCTGCGCCGGAGCGCTGGTATTTCATCGTGCATGACCCGAAGGCCGAGACCGGCGTGCATGAGTACGTCGTGGCCGGCGGCGAGATCGTGGCCTCGCGCGATGTCTCGCAATTCGCCGAAAGCCTGCGCCCCGAGGACGTCTTCGGCGGCGACGCGCTGAAGATCAATTCCGACCGCGCCGCGAAGCTCGCGCAGCAGTACGCCTTTGCGAACAACATGACCGTCGCCGCGATGCAGTACGAGCTGAAAAAGGAAGGCGCCGCCGCCGTGCCGCTCTGGCATGTGACGTGCCTCGGCGACGACGGCAAAGAACTCGGCCACCTCGTCATCAGCGCGGGCAAGGGGACCGTCGTCTCCCACGAGGGCTTCGCCGCCGAACCGCCGCCGCCGGTGCCGCCGACCGTGGTCACGCCCGTGCCCAAGCCCGAGGAGCGCCTGCGCCAGCCCGCCGTCGTCGCCGCCGCGCCCAAGGCTGCGCCCATTCCCGTGGCCACGCCGCTCCCCGCCGACCCCGTAGCCGCGGCGACCCCGCCACCGAAAAAGCCCGGCCTGATCGACCGCATTTTCGGTCACAAGGAGCGCGTGCCGCCGTCGCAATGACCCTCGCGCGCCAGCTCACCAAGCTGCTCGGAAAAGACCGCGTCGCCACCGACGACGCCACGCTCGCCACGCACGCGAAGGACAAATGGTTCGCGAGCCGCACGCCCGAGGCCGTCGTCTTCGCCGAGTCCACCGGTGACGTGAGCCGGCTGATGAAATTCGCCACGCGCCACCGCATCCCCGTCACCCCGCGCGGCGCGGGCGTGGGCTACGTCGGCGGGTGCGTGCCGGTGCGCGGCGGCATCGCGCTCTCGCTCGCGCGCATGAACCGCATCAAGGAAATCAGCTTCGCCGACGCCGTCGCCGTCATCGAGCCCGGCGTCATCACCGGCGTGCTCGCGGCGGCGGTGCGAAAGCGCAAACTTTTCTACCCGCCCGACCCCGCGAGCCTCAAAGAATGCAGCCTCGGCGGCAACATCGCCACCAACGCCGGCGGCCCTCGCTGCCTGAAATACGGCGTCACCCGCCACTACGTCCTCGGCCTCGAAGTCGTCCTCGCCGACGGCCGCATCCTCCGCACCGGCGGGCGCACGCACAAAAACAAAACCGGTTTCGACCTCATCGGCATGTTCGTCGGCAGCGAAGGGCTGCTCGGCATCGTCACCGAAGCCACGCTCCGCCTGCTCCCGCTGCCGCCCGCGCGCGCCACGCTCTCCGCCAGCTTCCGCACTTTCCGCCAGGCCGCGCACGCCGTGCAGGAAATTTTCGCCGCCGGCTTTCTCCCCTCCGCGCTGGAAATCGCCGACGCCTTCACCCTCGCCGCCGCCGGCCAGCACCTCGGGAAAAAACTCGCGCCCCCCGGCAGCGCGCACCTCCTCCTCGACCTCGACGGCCAGCCCGCCAGCGTCGAGTCCGAGGTGAAATCCCTCGCCTCGTTGCTCGCGAAACTCAAAGCCATCGGCGCAAAAACCGCCCTCGGCGAAACCGCCTGCGAAGCGCTCTGGGACTTGCGCCGCGCCTTTTCCGCATCCCTCAAAGCCACCGGCCTCATCAAGCTCAACGAAGACATCGTCGTCCCCCGCGGCCGGCTCACCGACCTCGCCGCCTTCGCCGAAAAACTGCGCAAAAAACACGGCTACCCCATCGCCTGCTTCGGCCACGCCGGCGACGGTAACATCCACGTCAACATCATGGCCGCGCACTACCACGACGACCCCGCCGTGCAGAAAAAAGTTGGCCGCGCCCTCGACGAACTTTTCGCCCAAGTCCTCGCCTGGGGCGGCGTCATCACCGGCGAGCACGGCATCGGCCTCGCCAAAGCCCGCTGGTGGCCGCAAGCCACCACCCCCGTCAGCCGCGCCGTCCACGCCGCCCTCAAAGCCGCCCTCGACCCGCTCGGCCTTTTGAATCCCGGAAAATTCGTCGCCACCGCGCAACTGTAGGGGAAGCTGCCAGCTTCCCCTACAGTTGCGCAGGTTTATAGACCTGCTCGCACGAGCCAGCTTCCCCCCGCTGCGCCCGCCGCTTTCCTATGAAAACCCTGCTCCTCCTCATCACCTTCGCGGCCGCGCTTGTCACCGCGCACGCGGAGTCCCCCGCCGGCCTGGCCGACGACTTCGAGTGGTTCGGCCGGCTCGGTTTTCCCGACGTGAAGGAGCGGGCCTTCGTGCGCTACTTTTACGGCTGGAACATCTACTCGGGAGGACGGCGGGAAGAAATGTGGAGCAACGGATTCATGCTCGAAGACACGCCCGAAAAATTCCGCGTGCTCACGCTCCGGTTCAATGCGCTGGAGTTTGCCAAAGCCAAAAAGTCCGACACGGAGTACCGCTATGAGCCTGCCGACCTGCGCGCTTTCGCGGAGGCCGAGCTGCGTCCGGCTGATCCGCAAGACCCCGCCTCCCGCCAGCGGGCTTTCATCGGCAGCCCGCATTTCACCGCGCGCACGCAGCTCTTCGTGCTCGGGTGGATGTGCTCGCGCCAGGGGCTCGACGATCTCGCGGCGCGGCTCTGCGCGGCGGCGCAGGAGACTGCCGGACTCAATCAGCGCGACACGCCGCAGGATGAAAGAGCGTGGCCGTTTCGCAGCAAGCTCGACCGCGACCTCGGCCATTTCGAGATGTGGCGGACGGTCGTCGCTTTCGGCGACCTGCGCCTCACGCGGCGCGAACTGCACGCGCGGCTGCGCACGCTGCCGGTGCTTTATCCGCATTGCGATCATCTTCCGCGCGCTGCGGCCCTCGCGGAGCGGCTCGAAAAAATGATCGCCGAAGACGACGCCCACCCGGCGCGCACCGATGCGGAGATCGCCCTGCTGCCGCCCGCGGAGCAGGCGGCGGAGTGGCTTTTCCGCCTCCGCGACCAGCATGGAGAGCAGTTTAGCCAGCCGGGCTGGGTGGACATTTTTTCGACCGGCGAACCGGGAGAAACCAGCCCCGCCCACCGGCTCGTGAAGCTCGGCGACGCCGCCGTGCCCGCGCTCCTCGCCGCGCTCGGCGACCCGCGGCTCACGCGCTCCGTGGGTTACGGGCGCAATTTCCGTTTCTCCCACGAGGTCATCACGGTCGGCGACGCCGCGCTGAAAATCCTCGAGCGGATCGCGGGCCGCGAGTTCTAACGCAGCGGCAGCATCACGGGAACGATGGCCCGCGACGACAAGATCGATCCGGTGCGCGCCGCGGTGCAGGCGTGGTGGGCCACGCGGCAGAGCCAGGGCGTGCTCGGCGAACTCGCGCAGACGGTGGCGCGCGGCGGGTTTGGCTCCTCGAGCGCCGGCGCGAAACTGCTCGCCGAATTTCCGCAGGACGCCGCCACGCCCATTCTCGCCGGGGCGGCGGCGGCCCAGCGCGAGGAGGAGCGGTGCGGGCTCATGCGCCTGGTCGGAAAGCTGCCGGACGACCGCGTGCCGGAGTTTCTCCTCCGCGAGACGCGCGAGGGGCCGCTCACCGGCCCGCGCGCGGAGGCCGCGTGGCTGCTCGCGAAACTCGGGCGGCTCGACGGCCTCGTGCCTCTGGCGGAACTGTGGCGAAAGTCGGCCCCGCTTGATGATGGTCCCGGGCGCAGCCAACTGATCCGCGTGCTTGCGATGACGGATTCGCCGGTGGGCCCCGGCGCGCTCGCCGACGGGCTGCGCCAGCGCAGCACCGATGCGCGCCGCCGCGTGCTCAGGGCGTTCGGCGAGCGTCCGGACAAGGCCGCGCCCGCGCCCTCTGCGCCGACCGCGGCGGCGATCGAAGACCTGCTCGCCGCCGAACTCGATGACACCGGCGCTTTCACCGGCGTGGCGGGCATCCGCGACGGCCGGCTCGACAATCCGCGCCTGTGCGACGAGGCCGCGGCGCTGCTCGCCGAGCGGTGGCCGGACCGTTACGCGTTCGACCCCGCCGCGCCTTTTCCACTCCGCGAGCGCCAGCGCATCGCGTGCGCGAATGTCTGGCGCAAAGCGCATGGACAGCCCCTGCTGCCGGTTCCGTCGGAACGCCCGCCCGTCGCCCCAGGCGGGGAGTTGAAAGTGGCGGAGGTCGTTTTCGCCGGCGGAGGAATCAAATGGCCCGAGTCCCTCCCCGCCGTGCTCCGTGCCGCGCAGGGCCGCGCGCTGGACGCGGCGCTTTTCCGGGAGATCGAGCGCGCCTTTCTCGACGCCTGCGGTGGCAAGACTCCTCCCGGAGACCGTGGTTTTTTTGTCGAGGTCTTCCGCGAAAACGCGACCGACGGCATCACCCTGGTCGCCGCGCCCGCCGAGCGCGCCGGCCTCACGGTGCGGCCCGTGCGCGCGTGGCGGCTCGACTACCGCGCCGTGTTGGGCGCACGCGACCATCCCGACGCGACCCGCCTCGATCTTTTCGGCAGGAACGCCGAAGACATCGACAGCGCCCAGATCGACGGGATTTTCCGCCAGATCGCGGCGCTGCCACCGGGGGCTCCGTTTTACCTGCACATGGAACTCGCGCCCAGCCGCTGGAGCGACGACACCGCCTACTGACTCGGCAGCACTGCGCGGACGGATTCTGCATTTCCCGCTTTCCACTTTCGCCGACGGAATCTTTACTCCGCGCGCCCGCTCCCCGCGGCTGTCCCTTAAACCTCCCCGATCCATGAAAAACGCCTCCCTCCCCGGGCGGTGCGCCGGTCTCGCCGGCGTGCTTTCCCTCCTGCTCGCGACCGCCGCCCGTGCGCAAGACACCGCTGCCGCCGCGCCGAAAATCGACACCGGCGACAATGCCTGGATGCTCGCCAGCTCGGCGCTCGTGCTGATGATGACCGGCCCCGGACTGGCGCTGTTTTACGGCGGCCTCGTCCGCACGAAGAACGTGCTCGCGACGATGATGCAGAGCTTTTTCCTGATGTCGCTGGTCAGCCTGATGTGGTTCATCTTCGGCTACGGCATGGCCTTCGGCGACGGCGGCGCGTTCATCGGCAATCCGCTGCAATACCTTTTCCTCAAAGGCGTGGGCGGCACGCCGAACGCCGACTACGCGCCGACGATCCCGCACCAGACGTTCATGATTTACCAGATGATGTTCGCGATCATTACGCCGGGGCTCATCACCGGCGCGTTTGCGGAGCGGATGAAATTCAGCGCGTATGTGCTGCTCATGTTTTTCTGGACGGCGCTCGTCTATTTTCCGCTCGCGCACATGGTCTGGGGCAAAGGCGGCTACTTCAACTGGGCGCTCGGCGGGCACATTCCGGTGCTCGATTTCGCGGGCGGCACAGTCGTGCATATTAGCTCCGGCGTCTCCGCGCTCGTGTGCGCGCTGGTGCTCGGCAAGCGGCGCGGTTTTCCCCGCGAGCCGATGCTCCCTCACAATGTCGTGCTCAGCCTCATCGGCACGGGGCTGCTGTGGGTGGGCTGGTTCGGCTTCAATGCGGGCAGCGCGCTGAACAGCGGCACACTCGCCACGAGCGCCTTTGCGGCCACGCATTTCGCGGGCGCGGCGGGCGGGCTGGCGTGGTCGCTTTTCGAGTGGGGGACAAAGGGCAAGCCGAGCGTGCTCGGCACGGCGTCGGGCATGGTCGCGGGACTGGCCACGATCACGCCGGCCTCGGGTTTCGTGAGCATCCCGGCGGCGGTCTGCATCGGTCTCGCGGGCGGCGCGGTGTGCTTTCTCTGCGTCACGAAACTGAAGGCCCGGTGCGGCTACGACGACTCGCTGGATGTCTTCGGCGTGCATTGCTGCGGGAGCATCGTGGGCATGCTCATGCTCGGCTTTCTCGCCAGCGCGGAGGTCAATCCCGCCATCGCCACCACGTTTCAGAAAAACGGCGCGACCGTCTCACTCGCGGGTGGCGTGGGGCAGTTCGTCAATCAGCTCATCGCCGTAGGCGTCACCGCGCTGCTCGCGGGCGCGGTCACTTTCCTCCTGTTGAAAATCATCGGCGCGCTCGTTGGTCTGCGCGTGGATGCGGAGAGCGAGCACACGGGGCTGGACGTGAGCCAGCACGGTGAAAGCGCCTACAACGAGTGACGCACGGCACCGCTCGTCAAATGGACCGGTAGAGGCTTTCGTAGCGCGCGGCCAGTGCGTCCCAGTGGAAGCGCGCCCAGGCCCATTCCGCCAGCGCCGCGCGGGCTTCGTGCGTCTGATTTTCGGCGGCAAAAAAACGCGCCAACTCTCGCCGAATGTCTGCGGTTTGCGGCTTGCAGATGTAGCCGCGCCCGCCCGCCAGCTCCTCCGCCCATGGCGTCTCGACGGTCGTCAGCGCGGGCGTGCCGACCTGGCAGGCTTCGAGCACCGCGAGGCCGAAGTTTTCGGAATGCGTGGGCAGGCAGAAAAGATCCGCCCCTTGGAAAAATTTCCACCGCTCCTCACCCCACACCGCACCGACCCAGTCGATGCGCGGCAGCACGCGCGCATTTTCCTCCGCGAACCGCCGCAGCTCCGCGACGTAGCCCGCCTCGCCTTCGCCCACGATGACCAGCCGCGTCCGCGCGGGAACCTCCATCGACGCCAGCGCGCGAAGCAAAAGATCGAGTCCCTTTTTCACATGGATGCGCGAAAGAAAAAGCAGCACGCGCTCCTCCTCGCTCCAACCCAGTTGCCCGCGCGCCCTGTCGTAATCAGGCTTCGCATCGCCCGTCATCCCCAGCGGCAGCGTCTCGATGCGCTGGCCCGGCAGCATCGCGCGCAGCCGCGCGGCCTCCTGCGCCGCCGTCGCGAGCACCGCGCTTGCGCGTGTGAGGTGGCGCTTTTCCACGAGGTGAAAGTAGGGCCATTTCTTCCACCGCTTGTGCCGCCACGCCCACGGCTCCAGCATTCCGTGCGGCGAGATGACGCACGGAATTTTCCGCGTCCGGCACTCGGCAGAAAGGCGCGCGTGAGCCGGCTGCCAGAGCCCGTGAAAATGCGCCACGCAGTCCGTCGCGTCTTCGGGCAGCTCGTCGCCCACCTCGATCCCGCGCCGCTCCAGCGCGGCCCGCAGGCCATTGATCGCGGCGTCGAGTCCGCCGATGCGCTGCTCCGGCGGCGGCGTGAAAAAAAGCACCTTCACGGGCGTGCGGCGAGTGTCTCGCGGTAGAGCGCCTCGTAACTCTCCGCCATTTTCTCAAACGAAAACCGCTCCTCCGCCAGCCGCCGCGC
Organism: Chthoniobacter sp.; assembly: GCA_043758435.1. Lineage (GTDB taxonomy): Bacteria > Verrucomicrobiota > Verrucomicrobiia > Chthoniobacterales > Chthoniobacteraceae > Chthoniobacter. The sequence continues at coordinate 2,070 of JAYVNN010000110.1, read as the reverse complement.
CGCCGCGCCGCGCGCGTGCAGGGCCGCGTAGTCGCGGAGTTTTTCGATCCACGAATCATCATCGCCGACCGCGATGGAATTCTCCGCCGTCATAAACGGCATCTCGCCCAGCAGGTTCGCCGTGATCGCGCAGGGCAGCGCGGCGGACATCGCCTCGAGGATCGCCAGCGGCAGCCCCTCAAACTCCGCGACGTGCAAAAACACATCCGCCGCGAGCAGCAGCGATTGCACGTCATTGTGCCACGGCAGCCGCCGGACGCTCCGCCCAAGCCCCTGCGCGGCCACCCGCGCATCCCACTCGCCGCTCAGCCTGCCGTCGCCCACCCACAGGAATTTCGCCTCGGGCAGCGTTCGCAGAACCTGCTCCGCCTTTTCCAAAAAGAGCAGCGGGCGCTTCTGCGGCATCATCCGTCCGACCGCGATGAAAAGCTGTTCGCCTTCCGCGAAGCCGAGTTCCGCCCGCTTCGCCTTGCGCACCGCCGCGCGTCGGGAGAGATCGAAAAGCGGGACGCCATTCGGGATCATCCGAATCCGCGGCGAAGCGCTGAGAAAGTCCGTGAGATCGCGCTGCCGGTTTTCCAAAACCGTGACGAGCAGCCCCGGATATTCGCGCAGCGCGCGGCGCGAAACGAAGTCGCGCGGCGCGGCCAGTTTCGCGCGCAGGTAGCGCGCACTTTGTGTGAGATGGATCGTCGCGAGATTCGGCACGCCGCTCCGCCGCGCCGCGCGCAGCAGGTCGAGCCCGTCCTCGAGATTCTGTTTGTTCAGGTGGATGAAATCCGGCTCCGCCCCGCGCCATGCCGCGGCGACTTTGCGCGCCGTGCCAAAAGCCAGGTAGCTGGCAATCGAGCGCCCGCGCTGGTCGTAGGTGTTTTCGTAGTCCGAGCGCAGCACCTCGCCGAAGCCGGAAAACGTGTTCGCGAGTTCGTCCATCCGCGAATTCGTCGAAGCCCAAAGCGTGACCGCGTGACCGCGCTGCGCGAGCGCGCGGCCGAGATAGATGAGGTAAAGCTCGCCGCCGCCGCGCGATCCCGAACTGCTGCTGGCGAGGAGGATTTTCATTTCGCGAGGACAGTCTGAAACGCCTCCCCCCACTTCGCCGCGCCGACCTCCGGCGTCCACTCCTGCGCCTTCGTCCGCGAAGCCGCGCCCCATTTTCCGATGACCTCCGGCTCGCACACAAACGTCTCCATTTTCTCCAGCAGCGAATCCCCATCGCCCGCGCGAAACTTCAGCCCGTTCACCCGATCCTCCACGAGATCATGCCCCGCGCCCACCATGTCAGAGCAGATGACCGGCAGCCCCGCGCCGAGTGCCTGATTCACGACCACGCCCCAGCCGTCGTAGCGGCTCGGCAGCACGAAAACATCCGCCTGCGCGAAGAAGCGCGGCAATTCCTCCGGCGGCTGGAAACCCGCATAGATACAGCGTTCGCGAACATCCGCCGGCAGCGGCGCGAGCAGCGCGGGCAGCTCCGCCTCGCGTCCCACGAGCAGCAGTCGCGCATCTTCCCCGAGTTGTGAGAACGCGGTCAGCAGCAGGTCCACACCTTTGCGCGCGATCATCTGGCCGCAAAAAAGGAAGACCACTTTCCCGTCGTCGCGCACCCGCCGCGGTGTGGCGAAAAAAGCCGCGAGATCGCAGTAGTACGGAATGCGAAAATGCCGCGGCTCAGGAAAACGCTCGCGATAATCCTGCTCCGCAAAAGTGCCGATGGACGCGATCCCCGCCGCCCGGTGCAGCGGCGCCGCGAGCGCCGCGTGCAGCGCGCCGCCGCGCCCGAGGCGCTCGCCCCAGAAAATCCACGGGCGTCCCCGCAGGCTGGTCCGCATCAGCCATTGGCCGGTCAGCGACATCAGCGTGTTCATCACCACCACCTCGTACTCGCGCAGTTTCGGCAGCGGCCAGTTCACATGGCAGCGCGCCGCGCCGAGCGCCAGCCATGTCCCGCGCAGAATTAGCTCGTAGGGTGCGAGCGCTTTCTCCGGCCACGGCGAATCCGGCGCGGCGGCTTCGAGATAGAAAACGCTCAGCTCCACCTCTGGCCGCGCGGCCAGCGCGCGGAAAAGA
>JAYVNN010000109.1:0-6149 GCA_043758435.1 Chthoniobacter sp. | reverse complement strand
ATGTGCCAAGGCATGGATTTTACCTGGCCCGCAACAACGGCAATTCTCATGGCACCGCTGGTCAAAGTGACGTCAGTTCCGTAATTACACCGGTCTGGGACACTTGGTTTAACGAAAAACTCACTTACGACCCAGCGACTGGCATTGTGGAGTATTTCATCAATGATGTAAGCAAAGCAACTTACAGTGTAGGCGTCCTGCCGGCGTCTGCCTCGCCCACGATTACCCTCTCCTTTAGTGCGTGGGGCTGGGGGACGGGACACCAACAATTGTTTGATGATTTTTCGGTTACCCAAACTTCGGGTGCCGGCCTCTATATCATCGGTGAGACGGTGAATCTCACTGTCGGCACCGTTACGACGACGCTCGCCACCTTGAGCAACGGCAATAATGCAGGAGGTTTACTGAGCTTAGGCGGCGGTGCGGGATCTGCCATCTTGGACCTCGGCGCAAGCCCACTTTTGTTGCTGAACAACACCAACGGCGGCACCGGCACCTCGGCGCTCAACCTCAATACCAACGGCACGCTGATTGCCGGAGGCGTTTACCGCAATGCTTCCTCCGCGACGACCGCCTTTGGCAACGTGGTCTTCAATGGCGGCACCCTCAAGGTCGGCACAAGCAGCACAACGTTTTTTGGCAATGGTCTGACCGCCGCCGGAAGCGCGGCGATCGATTCCGCCACCATTCTGGCTGGCGGCGCGATTTTCGATACGAACGGCTTCACCGTCACGGCTGCTCAGCCACTACTCAGCGGCATCGCCAATGACGGTGGTCTGACTAAGACCGGCACGGGCACGCTGACGCTCTCGGGCAACAACACCTACATCGGCGGGACGAGGATCAATGCTGGCACGTTGAAGGTGAACGCCGATGCTGCACTGGGGGCGACAGCCGGGGCGGTGACGATCAGCAATGGCGGGAGCCTTCAAGCAGGCGGTGCCCTGACCATTGCGCGAACCATCACCTTGGGCAGTGGCGGTGGACAGATCGACACAAACGGCAACACCGTGAGCCTTGCCGCGGGCAGCACTGTCACCGGGACATCGCTGACCAAGATAGGCACCGGCACGCTGACGCTCGCCGGCACGCAGACTTACTCGACACTGACCACGAGCGCCGGGACGACCAACGTGAACAGCAAACTCGGTACGGGCAGCTCGACGGTGAATGCGAACGCGGCGACGAACTTCGGCGTGAGCCAGACGCTGGCGGCGCTGATCATCGGGGACGGCGTAGAGGTCACGTTCGGCTCCGGTTTTATCGACATCGCTGCGCGCGGACCTGGAAGCATCATCGCCGATGCTGCGGGCACCGATGTCCGAATCAACAGCAGTGGGACCGGTGGCAGCATTGCCCTAGGTTCCTCGATCACGACGATCAGCAGCCTCTTGCAAAACAGCAGCACCGCCGCAGTCGTGAATTTGGCCGGAAAATCATTGCGGACCGACAGCATCACCATCGGCAGCGGACGGGAGGCTCTCTCCATTGGTGCCGCGACGAATGAAGGTTCTTTGACGCCTGCGACTTCCGGTGGAGGTTTGTTGCTCACGAATAGCAGCGCTGGCGCTGCGCTGACGATCAATGCCGCCATCTCGGCGTCTTCGCTTACCAAGACCGGCATCGGCACGCTCAATCTCAACGGCGCACAGACTTATTCGACGCTCAACGCAAACGCCGGAATCACGAATTTGAATAGCGCTCTCGGCACCGGCGGATCGACACTGAATGCCAACGCGACAGTCAACATCAGTGTAAGTCAGAGGCTCGCATCGCTGACCATTGGGAATGGCATGGAGGTCACCTTTGGCGACGGACTGTCTCTCGTCGATTCGCCGGGCAAGTTGGCGGACTTTGGCGGAAACACTGCAGCAGTCGCGCTGACGACCGCCGCAGAAAGCTGGCGGCAGACCCACTTTGGCGATTCGTCGAACAGCGGCAACGGTGCGGACCTGGCCACGCCGGACCACGATGGCATCCCGAACCTCGTCAAATACGGCCTTGTCATCACGCCAGGCACTTCAGGAGCCAATTCGCTACCCGCGGCGCAGGCGCGCACCTATGCGGAAGGCCGACGCCTCGCTCTCATCTTCACCCGCCACGCCGCCCGCAGAGACGCGACGTTGGAAGTGCAGGTGTCCACCACGGCAGCCGCCGGTTCATGGACGACGGTGGCCGCAAGCACGAATGGCGGTGCCTTCACCGGCGCGGGCCTCGTTAGCGAGAAGTACATCGGCGGCGGCCTCAAGACCGTGGAGGTGCGGGACATCGTGAATCTGAGCGATGCGCCCTGCCGGTTCATGCGCATCCAAGTGTCACGTTGATAAACGGGGATCTCCCCTGAGATTCCGCGCCGCAGCAAAAAGTTCTCGCACCCGAAAGCGGCGCGTCGGTATCGTCCGCGTCCCTTTTTCAATCCAACCAAACCAAATTATGGAACCTCAAGCAGACATCGCCCTCATCGGGCTGGCCGTCATGGGCCAGAACCTGATCCTGAACATGAATGACCACGGCTACACCGTCGTGGCCTACAACCGCACCACGGCGAAGGTGGACGAGTTTCTCGCCAATGAGGCCAAGGGCACGAAGGTGCTCGGGGCGCATTCGATCGAGGAAATGGTGGCGAAGCTCAAGCGCCCGCGGCGGGTGATGATGCTGGTGAAGGCGGGCAAGCCGGTGGACGATTTCATCGAGCAGCTCATCCCGCATCTGGAACCGGGCGATATCATCATTGACGGCGGCAACTCGCTTTTCGACGACACCGCGCGGCGCGTGAAACACTGCGAGAGCAAAGGGCTGCTCTACATCGGCACGGGCGTCTCGGGCGGTGAGGAAGGTGCGCGCAAAGGGCCGAGCATCATGCCCGGCGGTTCGCCTGCGGCTTGGCCGCATGTGAAGGATATTTTCCAAGGCATCTCGGCCAAGGTCGCCGACGGCGCACCGTGCTGCGACTGGGTGGGCGAAGGCGGGGCGGGACATTACGTGAAGATGGTCCACAACGGCATCGAGTACGGCGACATGCAGCTCATCTGCGAAGCCTACCAGCTCATGCGCGACGGGCTCGGCATGACCGCCGACGAGATGAGCGCGGTCTTCACCGACTGGAACAAGGCGGAACTCGACTCGTATCTCATCGAGATCACTCGCGACATTCTCGCGAAGAAAGACGAAGACGGCACGCCGCTCGTGGACAAAATCCTCGACACCGCCGGCCAGAAAGGCACGGGCAAATGGACGGTGATCAACGCCGCCGATCTCGGCCAGCCGGCCACGCTCATCGCCGAAGCCGTCTTTTCGCGCTGCGTCTCCGCGATGAAAGACGAGCGCGTGAAGGCTGCTAAAAAACTGAAAGGCCCGCGCCCGAAAATCAGCGGCGACCGTGCGGCCATCGTCGCGCAAATCAAGGACGCGCTTTACGCCTCGAAAATCATCAGCTACGCGCAGGGTTACATGCTCATGCGCGCCGCGGCGGCGGAGAACAAGTGGAACCTGAACAACGGCGGCATCGCGCTGATGTGGCGCGGTGGCTGCATCATCCGCAGCGTGCTGCTCGGTCACATCAAGGCCGCCTTCGACAAGAACCCGAAGCTGACCAATCTGCTGCTCGACGACTACTTCCGCGGCGAGATCAAGCGCTGCCAAAAGGGCTGGCGCGCGGTGGTGGCGACGGCGGCGAAGAAGGGCATCCCGGTGCCCGCGTTCAGCACCGCGCTGGCGTTCTTCGACGGCTACCGCACGGCAAACCTGCCCGCGAATCTGCTCCAGGCGCAGCGCGACTACTTCGGCGCGCACACCTACGAGCGCACGGACAAACCGCGCGGCGAATTTTTCCACACGAACTGGACGGGCCGCGGCGGCACCACGTCATCGAGCACCTACACGGTCTGATTCGGCAGCGCATTTGACAGTCAAAGGGCGCGGAGAAATCCGCGCCCTTTCGCTTTCCGCCTTCCGCCCTCCGCCTTCCGCCTTCATTCTTTCCCCCATGCCCGCCGTCTCCGTCGTCATCCCGCTCTACAATGAGGAGGGAAATATTGCCGAGCTGCAGCGCGAACTCACCGCCGCGCTCACCGGCCTCGACTACGAACTCGTGCTCGTGGACGACTGCTCCAGCGACGCCACGCTCGCGCACATCGAGCGCGGGCCGGGCGTGAGGGTCATCGAGTTTGCCAAAAACACGGGCCAGAGCGCGGCGATGTATGCGGGCATTCACGCGGCGCAGGGCGGCGTCATCGTGCTGCTCGATGGCGACCGGCAGAACGATCCCGCCGACATCCCGCGCCTCCTCGCGGAGATCGAAAAGGGCGCGGACCTCGTCTGCGGCTACCGCGCGAAGCGGCAGGATTCGCTTTCCAAAAAACTGACCTCGCGCGTGGCGAACGCCGTCCGCTCGCGTTTCACCGGCGACGGCGTGCGCGACACCGGCTGCACGCTCAAGGCTATGCGGCGCGAATGCCGCGAGGCGCTCGTCCCTTTCTACGGCATGCACCGTTTCATCCCGGCGCTGGTGAAAGGGCTGGGCTACAAGCTCGTGGAACTGCCCGTGAATCACCGCCCGCGCACCGCGGGCGTGAGCAAATACGGTTTTGGCAACCGCGCGTGGAAGGCGACGTGCGACATGTTCGCGGTGAAATGGATGCTCTCTCGGCAGATCCAAATCCGCGTGCGGCAGGAGTCGGAGGACCGGTAGGGACGGCTCTCCGTGACGTCCGCCGGGTCTTCGCGGCGCGAAACATTTTCTGCGCCGGTGCCGGGGCGGTGCTAACATCGCTCTGCCGTCCCCGCCTTACCCCGCCATGCCCCGCTTTCTCAGAATCCTGCTCGCGTCCGCCGCGCTGCTCGCCGCTTTCGCCCTCCCGGCGCGCGTGCGGGGCGAGGCGATGCTCCAGTATTTCAATACCTCGTGGAAGGAAATCGAGCGGCGCATCCCGGAGGTAGCGGAGGCGGGCTACACCGCGCTGTGGCTGCCGAATCCTTGCAAAGGCGGCTCGGGTGCATACTCGGTGGGCTACGATCCGGTGGACCGTTTCGATCTCGGCGACAAAAACCAGTCGGGCTCGGTGCCCACGCGCTACGGCACAAAAGGCGACCTGCTGCGGATGGTCGAGGTGGCGCACCGCTTCGGGCTGCGCGTGTACTTTGACAACGTGATGGCGCACAGCGCGGGGCCGCTGGATCCGGTGGCGGTCCATGTGCTTTTTCCGGGCATCCCAGGGTTTGTGCCGGAGGATTTTCATCTGGTGAGGCAGTCGCCGCCGGCGACGGGGTGGAAAAAGGCGAGCGACAGTATCAACTACAACGACGAATGGCAGGTGCTGAACCGCAATCCGTTTGCGTGGGACATCGCGCAGGAAGACCCGAACACGAGCTTCGATCCCGTGGGGCAGACGGAAAACCTCGACTATCCGAAATGGATCGGCATCCGGCATCCGGGCAGGACGTCGCTTTATCCCGACAACGACCTGCCGGGTGTGACGGATGCGAACGGGGAAATCTTCCACCCGTTTGCCGACAAGGAGCCGTACCAGGACATCGGCACGGTGGCGCATCCCGAGTGGGCGGGGAACGGGAAGTTCGACTGGACGGACACGAACGGGAACGGCCAGCACGATGCCGGCGAGCCGAGTGAGCCGTTCACAGACACGGGTGTGGACCCGACGAATCCGGCGCACCAGATCGCGGCGTGGGGCTGGGGCGATGGGCGCTACAACATGGGCGATCCCGTGGCGGAAGACGTGAACGGCATGCTCATCCGCTCGATCCGCTGGACGATTGACCAGACACATTGCGACGGCTTCCGGCTCGACGCGGTGAAGCATGTGCCGAGTTATTTTTTCGGGCAGCAAAGCGGGACGAAAGATCCGTCGAGCGCGGGTTATCTCGGGCGGGCGCAGGCGCAGTTCAATCTCACGCACGGTTACTCCGACTGGTCGAATCATCGCAACTCGACTTACTCCACGAATGCGGTGCGCGATGACCTCATGTTTTTCGGCGAGCACCTCGGAGCGCCGCCGAATCCGAACGACTATCTCGCCGCCGGCATGCGCATCGCAAACGACGACTTCGTGAACAACGTCGGCGGCTTCAACGGCGTCGGTGCGAACATGACCGGCTACGACAATCCGGGGCAGTTCACCTTCGGCGTGGAC
>JAYVNN010000108.1:0-6155 GCA_043758435.1 Chthoniobacter sp. | reverse complement strand
TACCCGAAAGGCCAGGAGATCATCCGCCCGCTCGACAACCCGATCAAAAAGGACAGCCACCTCGTCATCCTCTACGGCAACCTCGCGCCCGACGGCGCAGTGGCAAAAATCAGCGGCAAGGAAGGCCTCACCTTTTCCGGCAAGGCCATCGTTTTTGAAAACGAGCAGACCGCCCTCGCCGCGATCCTCGATGGGCGGGTGAAAAAGGGCCACGTCATCGTCATCCGCCACGAAGGGCCGGTCGGCGGCCCTGGCATGCGCGAGATGCTTTCGCCCACCAGCGCCGTCATGGGCAAAGGGCTCGGCAAAGACGTGGCGCTCATCACCGACGGGCGTTTCAGCGGCGGCTCGCATGGCTTCGTCGTCGGCCATATCACGCCCGAGGCCGCGCTCGGCGGCCCGCTCGCGGTGGTGAAAAACGGGGACGTCATCACCATCGACGCCGACCAGCACACGCTGACCCTCGACCTCCCGAAAGCCGACCTCGCCGCCCGCCTCGCCAAATGGAAAGCGCCCAAGCCGGCCTACACCCGCGGCGTGCTCGCGAAGTATGCGAAGCAAGTCAGCACCGCCTCACGCGGCGCGGTGACGGACTGAGCCGAAGCGGCGTGCAAGTCCGGCTACGCGAGCGCGTAGGCGGCGTGGTTTTCCACCTCGCCCGCGTCCGGCCCGGCGCAGGCGATGAGCGGGGCGGTGGGGTTTTTGAAATCAATGCCGGCGAACTGCGTGTAATGGAAATACACGTCGGTGTTTTGCACGATGCCGCGAAAGACTTCCGCGCCGGGGCCGGTGGCGCAGAGCGTCACGTAATCCGCGGTGTGCGTGTTGCCGGTCCAGCCGACGCCGATGTGGTTGGCGAGGAGCTGGCCGAGTTGCGTGACGGGCGAATTCATCTGGTCGTAAAGCGCGGGGTAGTCGCCCGCGAGCACCTTGGCGAAAAGGGCCGCGCGGCGCTCGGACATGCGGTAGCCGGTGGTCTCAGCGATGATGTCGATGAGCGCCTTCGGCTCCACCGCGAGCGCGCCGGAGAGCTGCACGGCGGCGGTGAATTTCGTCTTGTCGTCATCCGGCTTGGGCGCGTCGCCTTCGGTCTTGCCGCCGGGATCGATCTTCGCCATCGGGTCGGGCACCTCGAGCTTGTCTTCCGCGTCGTTGGGATAAGGCGGCACCTTGATCTTCTGCGCCACCTTTTCGATCCGCCTGATGATTTCGGGAAACGACATCTTCACCTCGCCAAGCGTGGCGAAGCGCTGCGAGCTGTTGCGGTAGCCGCCGCCCATGCCGTTGAGCCCGAGGTTCGAGTTCGCGTGGTCGGTGGTGAGGACGACGAGGGTGTCCGGGTGGCGGCGCTGGAATTCGAGGCAAACCTCCAGCGCCACATCGAGTGCGATCTGATCGTGGATCGCCGCCGCCGCGTCCGAATTGTGCGCCGCGTGATCCACGCGCGCGCCTTCGACCTGCAAAATGAAATGCTCCTTCCGCTCCAGCCGCGCCAGCGCCGCGCGGGTCATTTGCGCGAGCGTGGGCGTGCTGGCGATGAGCTTCGGATCGGCGCGGTGGTCGATGGTGTACGGCAGATGCCCGTCGGCGAAAGTGCCGAGCAGTTTTGTGTCGGCCGGCGCCTTTTCCAACTCCGCCGCGCTCAGCACCACGGTGTAGCCCGCCGCCGCGAAATCCGCGCGCAGGTCGCGCTTGTCCTTCCGCGCATTCGGCGAAAAAAACGGGCGTCCGCCACCGAGCAGCACGTCCACATTGCGCTGCAAATACTGCGCGGCGATGCCCTGCGAATCCCCGCGCGACTTGATCGCCACAGCAAAACCCGCCGGCGTGGCGTGCGTGATCTCCGCCGTCGTCACCAGCCCGGTGCCCCACCCTTTCTCCGCAAAAAGCGCGTACAGCGGCGTGAGCAGCTTCCCATCCGGCAGCACGTTCACCGCGCCATTGACCACGCGCGACCCGCTCCCCCACGCCGACGACGCCGCGGAGCTGTCCGTGACCATCGAGTTCAGCGAGCGCGTATTCATCAGCGCCTGATGCGCGGCGGACGAGTTCAGCGTGTCCACCCAGACGAGCGGGCGCTGGCGGGCGCTTTCGGAGAAAAGATTCGCACAAGTCAGCGTGCCGATGCTCATCCCGTCGCTCACGAGATGGATGATGCGTTTCGGCTTCTGCCCCGGCGCGGTGAGCAGCGCGTCTGCCGAGCGCGCGAGATGCGGCGCAGCGATGGTGGAGGTGGCGGCGGCAGCGGCGAGGCCGGAGCGGGAGAGAAAGGAACGGCGGTTGAGCATGGCGGGGAAAGGGAGCCGCACATAAGTCCGGCCCGCCGCTTTGGCAAGGCCGGAACCCCGCCCCGCACGGCGCTGTGCCGGCCGGCCAATGCCAACTCGGCCGGGGCGCGGCAAGGGACGTGCTTAAACCACCCTCAAGATGCAAAGCACATTCACCCACAAAGTCCTCATGTGCATGATCGCCGGCCTGGGCGCGGCGTCCATGTTCTGGGTCTTCCGCCACTTCGTCCAGGAGGCTATTTACGAGTCCGGCGAAGGCTGGAAGGACAGCCTCCACGGCGGCACGGCGGAGCACCACGCCAAGTAGTCCGCGGGCGCGCCAAGGGGCGGCGTGCTTCCAGCGTCGTCTGGAAGCACGCCGCTCCTTTGCGCATCCGCGCGCTTTCGCACTTCGCGCAATTCCCCGCTTCTTCCGCGGCGAATCTCTGCTCTAAGCTCCCCGCTTTGGCCCACCGCATGTCCCACGCCCCACTGACCGGCAGCCTGATTGCCGACCGCTTCGAGCTGCTCGAGGAAATGCCCCGTGTCACCGACGGGCGGCTCTTTCGCGCGCGCGACCTGGCCTTTGGCGAAGACGTGGCGGTGAAGCTGCTCGGCAACGGCTGCGGCCTCGATGCCGCCGGACGCGCGGCGCTCGAAACCGCTGCGCGCCGCGTGCAATGCACCCCGCACCGCCATCTCCTCCGCCACGATTCGCTCGATAGCGCGAGCGGCGTGCAGGTCCGCGAATGGATCCACGGCATTTCCCTCCTCGACCTCCTCCGCCGCCGCCGCGAACTCAGCGCCGACGACACCTTTCGCCTCCTCGCCACGCTGCCCGCCGCGCTCGACTACCTGACCACGCGCGACATCCCCATCCCACGCCCGCTGCTCGGCAAAGTCTTCCTCGAGTTCGACCGCATCACCGCGCCCGAGACGCACGTCATGCAGCCCATCGCCGACTGGCCGCCCTTCTCGGTGAAAGTGAATCCCTTCAGCGTCCGCGGGATGCTCTCCGACACCACGAGCGACACCACGCGCACGACGGTCATGGACACGCGCACGACCACCACCGCGCAGGAAAATCTGAGCGCCCCGCGCGTCTTCGCCGAGCTGCTCTACGAACTCCTCGGCGGCCGCCAGCGCGAAGCCGACAGCCGCCGCTACAGCCCGATCAGTGCGCTGCACGAAGAGGGCAACGGCGTGCTCCGCCGCGCGCTCCTCACCGCGCCGCACGCGGACTGCCAGGCGCTGTGGCAGGACTTGCGAAAGGCGCAGCACAGCGACGTGCCGCCGGGCATCCATCTCAGCGTGAAGCGCACCCCGCCGCCGCCGCTCGAAATCCCCGCGCCGCTGCTCGGCCAGCCCGAGCCCGGCCTCGGGCTCATCCTCACGCCCGACGACCCCGCGACGCCCGCCATTCACCTCGTCGCGCGCCCGCAGTTCACCGTCGGGCGCTCGCTCCAGTCCGCGGATTTCATCACGCGTTTTCTCCCCGAGTCCCCCGCCAACAACACCCTCACCGACCGCCTCAGCCGCGTCCATGTCGTCGCCGAAAACATCGGCGGGCGCCTGCTCCTGCGCGACGGCAACGGCTCCACGCCGAGCGTCAACGGCTCGCTCCTCGACGGCCACCCGCTCTCGCCCGACCGCCCCACGACCGTCTCGCATCGCGCCATTCTCTCGCTCGGGCAGGAGTACTTTCTCGAGCTCATTCCCCTGCTCCATCCCACGCCGCGCGAGTGGCCCCCCGGCCAGCTCGACGCGTGGCCGGGCGCGGACACACCACCCGGCGGGCCTCTTGGGGCCTTGGTTTGCGAGCCGCGCCACAGCCAGCCGGTGATCCGTCAGAGCGTCTGGCTTTTCTCCGAAATCGGCTTCGGCATCGACGCCGCGGGCCGCGTCGTCTGGGACACGCGCGCCGCCGGGGAAAGCCCCGCCGCCTGGCACCACCACCGCGGCTGCTTCTGGCTGCGCAACCACACGCTCCCCGCCACCACCCTCGCCCTCGGCGGCACCGCCCTCGCGGCGGGCCAGGTCGCCCCCATCGTCAGCGGCCAGGCCGTGCGCCTCGGCTCCGCCAGCTTCACCGCCGAGATCCTCTGACCGGCGCACTCCGCTTTTTTTCAAAATCACGCCCATGCCCAGCTCCCACCTTCACCCTCTCGAAGCCGTCATCTGCGATGAAGGGCGGCCCGTCGCCCGCTGCGTCTTGCGGCGCGGGCGCTACCTCATCGGGCAGGATCGGAAAAACGAAATCGTCGTCGATGCGGCGTCCGTCTCCGCGCGCCACGCGCAGCTCACCATCGACGGCGACGACGCCTTTTTCCTCGAAGACCTCGGCAGCGCCAACGGCACGCGCATCAACGGCCAGCCCGCGCACGGCGCGACCGCGGTGACGCTCGCCTGCCACATCGAGATCGGCTCCACCACGCTCGAGTTCCAGCGCAGCGGGCTGCCCGCGTCCGTCTTCCAATATCTCCCGCCGGACTTCCTTGCCGCGCAGCGTTACGCCATCGGCGAGATCATCGTGCAGGGCAGCACGAGCACCATCCACGAGGCGCGCGACCTCGCGCTCGGCCGTCAGCTCGCGATGAAAATTATGCTTCCCGAGAGCCAGGCGAAACCGGGCCACGTCCTCCGCTTCATCCGCGAGGCGCAGATCGCCGCGCAGCTTCAGCATCCCGGCATTTTGCCCGTCCACGAACTCGCGCTCGACGGGCAGCGCCGCCTCTACTCGACCACGCGTTTCGTCGAGGGCGACTCGCTCGCCGGGCTGCTCGACTCGCTCACCACGGGCGACGCCGCGGACGCCGCGCGCTACACGCTCGCCGATTTCCTCGGCGTGTTTCAGAAAGTGTGCGACGCCGTGGCCTACGCGCACTCGCGCGGCGTCGTCCACTGCACCCTCCGCCCGGAGATCATTACGGTGGGCCGGTTCGGCGAGGTCTTCGTGAACAACTGGGGGCTCGCGAAACTCTTTTCCCTCGACGACGAAAGTGTCCCGCGCGTCGAGGCTCCCGACGCCAGCGCCGAGCCCACGCTTTCGCGCTACTCCGCGCCCGAGCAGGCCGAGGGCGCGCTCGAAGACATCGACCTGCGCACCGACATCCACGCGCTCGGCGGCATCCTTTTCCGCATCCTCACGCTCCGCGATCCGATCAGCGGCGAGACGGAATCCGAACTCCTCGACCAGGCGCTCAGCCCGCGCGAAACGCCCGCCGAAATTCTCGCCGGCCAGCCGCCGTGTCCGCACTGGCCGGGTGGAAAACTCCCCGAACCTCTCGCGGCCATCGCCATGAAAGCGCTCAGCCTTTCCCGCGACGACCGCCCGCCGACCGTCCGGAAATTGCAGCAGGAAATCGTCGCGTGGCGCGAGGGCGCAGCCGCGGGCGGCGGCGAGGCGGGCGGACTGTGGAAAGGTTTCACCGGCCTGCTCGGGCGGCACTGACTAAAGTACCGCGCGCCATGTCGAAGACCTTTTCCTGGCTCGTCTATGCGCTGACCGCGGCGTTCTTCGCGTGCTTTTTCGTGTGGCCCATCGGCACCGTGCTCGGCGGCGCGTTCTTCGATGCGGACCGGCGGTTCACGTTCGATTTCGTCGCCGAGGTTTTTCGCAACCGCATTTATCTCGAAGGTCTGCGCAACGCTTTCCTCCTCGCCGTCGGCAGCACCACGGCGGCGCTCGCGATTGCGCTGCCGCTGGCGTGGGTTGCAGACCGCTTTGAGTTTCCGGGAAAAAAACTGCTCACCGGCGCGATCCTCGTGCCGATGATTCTGCCGCCGTTCGTCGGGGCCATCGGCATCCGGCAGATGCTCGGGCAGTACGGCGCGCTCAATGCGCTGCTCGCGAAAATCGGCGTGCTCGGCGCGGGCGAAACCATCGAC
>JAYVNN010000107.1:0-6178 GCA_043758435.1 Chthoniobacter sp. | reverse complement strand
GACTTCGAGACCTACACCGCCGCGGTGCAGCGCGGGGATTTGCCCATCGGGCGCGCGCTCGTCACGACCGAGGAGGAGCGCATGATTCGCGAGCTGATTTTGCAGCTCAAACTCGGGCGCGTCAGCCAGAGCTATTTCCGCGACAAATTCGGCGTGGTCGTCGCTGAGCGTTTCAATCAACAACTCGCCGAGCTAAAGCGCCGCGGCCTGCTTTCCGAGCAAGGCGACTGGCTCGTGCTGACGCGCGACGCCTTGCTGAAAATAGACGTGATCCTGCACGCGTTCTTTTTGCCGCAGCATCAAAATGCCCGCTACACATGACCGTCGCTGCGCCCGCTGCCGATCTGCTTTTTCCGCTCTCGCACTTCTGCCGCACGAGCGGGCATCCGCTGCCGGCGTGCGACATTATCGACGGCGCGACGCTGCCCGAGCCGTACCGCATGCTGCTCGTGCATCATGGCGACATGACTTCGCGGCTGGAGGAGTTTCACCGCGCGCCGATGAAGCTGCGCGTGCTGCATTGCGAAACCGACGTCGATGCCTACCGCCGCGAGGTCCTGCTCTGCGCGCAGGACAGCGGGCTGCCGGTGGAATATGGCGCGATTGAAATCAACCTCGCCGCTTTCGACGAGCCGCTGCGCGCGCTGATTCTCGAAGGCCGCCAACCACTCGGCGGGCTGCTCAATCGCCACGCCATCCGCTACCGCAGCGAGCCGCGCGCCTTTTTGAAACTCGCGCCGGATTCCCTGATGGATGCGCACTTCGACCTCGACGACGCCCACACGCTCTACGGCCGCAGCAATGTGCTGCTCGGCGACGGCGACCGCGTGCTCGCGCGCATCGTGGAAGTCCTGCGTCCGTGATTTTCCAGCAAACGAATCCGTCCGTATGAAAAGCCCGACGCAAAATTCCGCATTCGACGTCATCATCATTGGGGCCGGCCCTGCGGGATCGACGGCGGCGGCGCTGCTCGCGGAGAAAGGGCGGCGCGTGTTGGTTTGCGAAAAGGAGAAGTTCCCGCGCTACCACATCGGCGAGTCGATGATGCCATTCTGCTGGTTCACGCTGAACCGGCTCGGGCTGGTGGAGGCGATGGATCGCATCGCCTACACGAAGAAGTACAGCGTGCAATTTGTGACCGCCGACGGGCGGCAGTCGCAGCCGTTTTATTTCTTCCAGCATTACGATCACCCGAGTTCCACGACGTGGCAGGTGGAGCGCGCGGACTTCGATCTCATGCTGCTGGACAATGCGCGGGCGAAGGGAGCGGAGGTGCGCGAGCAGACGGCGGTGAAGCGCACGTTGAAAGACGACAACGGGCGCGTGGTCGGCGTCGAGGTGGTCTGCCCGGACGGTGAAACGCGGGAGCTTTTCGCGCCAATGACCATCGACTGTTCGGGACGTGAGCAGGTGGCGACGGCCCGCGAAGGCTGGCGGGTGAAGGATCCGCAGCTCAACAAGCTGGCGGTGTGGACTTACTTCCGCGGCGCGAAACGCGATCCGGGAATTGATGAGGGCAACACCACGGTGGCTTATGTCGAGGAGCGCGGATGGTTTTGGTACATCCCGCTGAAGGATGATGTGGTCAGCGTCGGGATCGTCGCCGAGAAGGATTATCTTTTCTCCGAATCGAAAGACCCGGCGGAAATCATGTGCCGCGAAATCGGGCGCAACGCGTGGATCAAAGATCACCTCAGCATCGGCAAGCAATTCGGCGAGTACTGGGTGACGAGCGAGTTTTCCTACCGCTCGAAATTCTGCGCAGCGGACGGGCTGCTGCTCGCGGGCGACGCGTTCGCGTTTCTCGATCCGGTGTTTTCCAGCGGTGTTTTTCTCGCGCTGAAAAGCGGCGAGATGGCGGCGGATGCCGTGGATGCTGCGCTGACCGAGGGGGACACGAGCGGCGCGCGGTTTGCCGACTACGGCGAGAAGCTGTGTGTCGGCATCGAGAATATGCGGAAGCTGGTCTATGCGTTTTACGATCCGAATTTTTCCTTCGGGCGGATGTTGAAAGCCTATCCGCAGCATCGCGGGCGGCTGACGGATTCCCTGATCGGCGATCTTTTCGAGCGCGATTTCACCGAGTTGTACGAGGCGATGAGCGAGTTCGCCGAGCTCCCCGCCGACCTCCCGCATGGCCGCGCGCCGGCCGGTGTCGCGGCATGATGGCGCGCGGTCTGGCGGTCGTGGCTGGCTTTTGCGGAGCGGGCGTAATCGCGGCGGACTGGCCGCACTTTCTCGGGCCGAAGTATGACAACACCTCCGCCGAAACCGGCCTGCGCCACGAGTGGCCGAAGGAGGGGCCGCGCAAGCTGTGGGAAGCGCCGAAGGGGACAGGTCATTCCACGCCTGCGGTGAGCGGGGGAAAGGTCGTGGTTTTTTCCGCCGACGGCGAAAGCGAAGTCATCGAGGCGCTCAACGCGAAGAGTGGCGAGCGGCAGTGGCGCGTGAGTTATCCCGCGTCGTCCACGGCAAAGTATGGCGGCGCTTCCGGCCCGTGCTCGAATCCGACCATCGCGGGCGGGCGCGTTTTCACCCTCGGCATTTCCAGCATTCTGCACTGCCTCGACCTCACCACTGGCCAGGTCGTGTGGAAGCGTGACCTCGCCGCAGATTACGAATTGCTGCCGACGTTCTTCGGCCAGGGTGGGACGCCGCTCGTCATCGGCGACCGCGTGATTGTTTCGCTCGGCACGCGCGATCAGAAATCGGTCGTCGCCTTCGATCCCGCCACGGGCAAAGAGCTGTGGGCGGCGAAGCACGCGTGGGGCTCCAGTTATTCGTCGCCCGTCGCGGCGATGCTGCACGGGCGCGAGTGTGTGCTCGCGTATCAAGGCGGCATGAGCGAGCCGCCGACGGGCGGCCTGCTGGTCATCGACGTGAAGACGGGCGCGGTGCTCAGCGCCACGCCGCATCGGGCGAAGATGTTTGCCAGCGCGAGCATTTCCGCGCCGGTTGTTGCGGGGTCGCGGGTCTTTGTCGCCGAGGCGTACACCGAGGGCGGGATGTGCGTGGAGATTGCGCCGGATTTTTCCGCGAAACCGGCCTGGCTCGCGCTGAAGTTCGACACCTACATTGTCACCGCAGTTGCGTACGACAGCGCGCTCTATGGCTTTGCGGGACAGCATCAGCAAAATGCGGAGCTGGCGTGCTACGACCTCGCGACCGGCAAGGAGCGGTGGCGCGATGAACTCGGCGGAAAATTCCAACGGGCGTCGCTCATTCGCGCGGACGGCGCGTTTCTCTGCCTCGGCGAAAACGGCGACCTTGCGTGGCTCGACCTCTCGCCGAAGGGCGCGGCAGTGAAAGCGCAGGCGCAGCTTTTTCACGCGCCGGAAACGTGGACTCCGCCGGTGATCAGTGACGGGCGTCTTTTCATCTGCCAGAACCAGCCGGGCAGCGGCGGGACGAAGCCGCGGATCATTTGCTACGACCTGCGCGGCGAATGAAGATCGTCCTGCTCACACCCGGCACGGGCAGCTACTACTGCGGCGTGTGCATGCGGGACAATGCGCTGGCGAAGGAACTCATCCGCCAGGGGCACGATGCGGTGATGCTGCCGATGTACCTGCCGCTCACGCTCGACGAAGGCGCGGCGAGCCCGGACTCGGAGATTTTTTTCGGCGGGGTGAATGTCTATTTGCAGCAGAAGCTCGCGTTCTTCCGGCACACGCCGCGCTGGCTCGACCGGCTGCTGAATGCGCGCGGTCTGTTGAAGCTCGCGGGAAAAAAAAGCGGCATGACGGCGACAGCGGACGTAGGCGAACTCACGCTCTCGATGCTGCACGGCGAGCACGGGCATCAGGCGAAAGAACTCGCCAAGCTTATCGAGTGGCTGCGCGGGCATCGTCCCGATGCGGTGTGGCTTTCCACGGCGCTGCTGGTGGGCTTGGCGCGGGGGATCAAGGAGGCGCTCGGCGTGCCGGTGCTGGCTTCGCTGCAAGGCGAGGACAGTTTTCTCGACGGGCTGCCGGAGCCGTGGCGGACGCGCTCGTGGGAAGCGATGGGCGAGCGGGCGCGGGACTGCGATGCGTGCATCGCGCCGAGCCGGTACTACGCAGAGCTCATGGGCGGGCGGATGAAGCTCACGGCGGAAAAGGTGCGGGTGATTCCAAACGGAGTGGCCGTGGAGGAAACGTCCAACGTCCAACTTTCAACGTCCAACGCTCAACGGACGATCGGCTATCTCGCGAGATTCATTCCGGGCAAGGGACTCGGTCTGGTGGTCGAGGCGTTCATTTTGCTAAAAAAGCGCGGGCGCTTTCCCGAAGCGAAGCTGCGCTGCGCGGGCGCGATGACGGCGGACGATGAACGCTACGTGACGACGCTGCGGCGGAAGCTGACGGATGCAGGGCTGGCGGGCGATGCGGAGTTTTTGCCGAACGTGAGCCGCGAGGAAAAGGCGGCGTTCCTCCACAGCCTCACGTTGCTGTCCGTGCCGGCGAATTACGGCGAGGCGTTTGGCCTTTATCTCATCGAGGCGTGGGCCGCTGGCGTGCCGGTGGTGCAGCCGCGGTGCGCGGCGTTTCCCGAATTGGTCGAGGCCACGGGTGGCGGGATGTTATGCGAACCGGGCAGTGCCGAGGCGCTGGCCGATGGCTGGGAGACGTTGCTCGCCAATCCGGCGAGAGCCGAGGAGATGGGCGCACGCGGTCGGGCGGCGGTGGAGCGCGAATTCTCCATGCCGCGGATGGCGGAGCGTTTCGTGGCGCTGACGGCGGAGTTTTTGAAACCCGAAATCCGCAATTCCGTTTCGTCCGACGCCCGATAATCTCCGCGCCGATGCCTTACGAATTCAAGCTCACCCGCCGCGTGGAATTTGCGGAGACGGACATGGCGGGCATCGTCCATTTCGCGAATTTCTTCCGCATGATGGAGGCCACGGAGCATGCCTTCTTCCGCTCGCTCGGCTTCTCCATCCACGGTCACGATCCCGTGAGCGCGACCGGGTGGCCGCGGGTCAGTGCGACGTGCGATTTTCGCGCGCCGTTGCGCTTTGAGGATGAGGTCGAGATTCAACTGCTCGTCGCCGAGGTGCGGACGCGCTCGATCCGCTACGTCTTCATCTTTCGCAAAACCGCCGACGGCTCCGCGGTCGCGCGGGGCGAGATCGTGGCGGTGTGCGCGAGCGTGGAGAAAGCCACGGGCAAACTCAGCGCTGTGCCGATTCCCGAAGCCGTGCGCGCCGCCATCCAGACCGCTCCGGTGAAGCTGCTGCACGACGGCCCGCACGCCTGACTTTTTCCCCAAACACAACAACTCAATGTCCAACCCAACCACCAAACCCAAATCTATGAACTGGCTTGTTTTCGCATACCTCACCGTCCTTTCGTGGGGCGTCTATGGCGTCCTCCTCCACATCGGCCGCAGCGGCATGCCCGCGGGTGCCGAGGCGGGCAACGCCGGACTCAAAGCCTTCCTCTGGGTCGGCATCGCCTACTTCGTCGTGGCCGTGCTCGGGCCGCTCATCGTGCTGAAAATGCGCGGCTCGAATTTCAGCTTCGCCGGCCCCGGCATGACGTGGAGTTTCATCGCTGGTGTGGCGGGCGCGCTCGGCGCGTTCACGCTCGTGCTCGCGCTCGGCGCGGCGGCGGCCACGATGAAAGGTGCCGCGCCGTCTGCAGTCATGCCGATTGTGTTTGGCGGTGCGCCGATAGTGAACGCGTTCGTCGCGATGATGGTGCATCCGCCGGAAGGTGGCTTCAAGGCGGTGCCGCTGCCCTTCATCGCCGGCATCGTGCTGGCGGCGCTCGGCGCTTTTCTCGTGGCGAAATATGCGCCGACGAACCAAGGCGCACCGGCCAAGCCAGCGGCTGCGGTCGGGCAACAGACCGGGCACTGAAACGACGCGATGCCGGCGAGCCAGCTCGAATCCTTGCGCGCGCTGCTGGCGGCGGTCACGCCGGGCAATCGCTTTCAGACCGCGCGGCTGGCGGCGGCGGGTGTGGATGCGGGGGTGCAAAGTCTCGCGGATTTTTCCGCGCGAATGCCCTTCACGACGAAGGCCGATCTCGTCGCGGATCAGGCGGCGTATCCGCCGTACGGCTCGAACCTGACGCATCCCGTCGAGCGCTACTCGCGCTTTTGCCAGACGAGCGGCACGACCGCGCGCCCGCTGGTCATCCTCGACACCGCGGAGAGCTGGGACTGGATGCTCGGCAACTGGGCGCACATCTAC
>JAYVNN010000106.1:0-6202 GCA_043758435.1 Chthoniobacter sp. | reverse complement strand
GCGCCCGCCGTTACTTCTGCCCGCATGAATTTGCCCAATGAGGAGCCGCCGAAACGGGGCGTCTCCGGGGACGTCGCGAGCACGATCCCGAAGAGTTTCGATGACTTGCACAAGTCCATCACCATGGCCCAGATCGCCAAGGCGGCGGGCGTCTCGCAGGGGGCGATTTCGTCGCTGCTCAATGACCGCGACTACGGCATCCGCGTGAGCGACAAAACGCGGGAGCGCGTCTTCAAAGTCTGCCGCGAGCTGGGCTACGTGCCGAACGACCTGCGCGCCGTGGTGCGCATGTATCCCGAGATGGGCGACTTCTGCCTGCTGCTCGACGCGCGCATCCCCGGCGGGCTGCGCGAGCCGCAGGTCGTGCGGCTGGCGGCGGCGGTCATGGCGGCGATCCCCGATCCCGCGCATCCGCTGAGCATCGCGCTGTATGATCCGGCGCAGGACTATCATGCCGACAGTGCCGCGCTGCCCCATTCCGTGCGCATCGGGGTGTGCTCGAAATTTCTCCTCTTCGGCCAGCCGAACGTCTCGCTCTGCGAAACGCTGACCCGCCGCGGCCTGCCGGTCATCAGCCTCGGCAGCGACACCGCGCTGCCCGGCGTCGTCAGCTTTGTCCCCGACTACGCGCTCGCCTCGCACGCCGCTCTTGCTTTTCTCGCGAAGCTCGGCCACAAGGACATCGCCATCGTTTCGGGGCCGTTTGGCTCGACCGATCCGCAGATCATCGAGCTAAACCGCGGCGTGCGCTTGGCCTGCGAGGAACTGCGCCTGCCGCTCGACCCGCAGCATATCATCTACGGCGACCTCACCGAGGCGGCCGGCCGCGCTTCGCTCGGGGAAATGCTCGCCCGCAAGCCGCAGCCGACCGCGGTCTTCTGCCTCAGCGACTCCGCCGCGACCGGCGTGCTCATGGCGGCGCAGGCGCGCGGGCTCGCCGTGCCCGGCGCGCTCAGTATCGTCGGCTGCGGGGACGATCCCGGCGCACAGTTCGCGCATCCGCACCTCACCACCGTGCATCTTCCCATCGAGGAAATGGCGGAGCTGGGCGTGCGGGAGATCGACCGGCTGGTGCATGACGCGCCCGCGCCGGTGCCGCGGAAAATCGTCGCGCCCGTGCGGCTCATCCAGCGCCAGTCCTGCGCCGCGCGGCCCGCGGCGTGAATTTGTCCCTTGACGCCACCCGCACCCCTAACCGAAAAGAACCGCCCGCATGAAAATCCCATTCTATATTTCCGTCGTGGCGTCGGCGCTGTGCCTCGTGCTGAGCATCGCCGTTTTCGCCATCGGCCTTTCCAACCAAAGCCTGCAGGACGAGGCCCAGAAGCAGCAGGAGGCGATGCAGGCCCAGCAGCAGGCGCTCCAGGCCCAGCAGGTCGAGATCGACGCCGGCGTGCAGATCAACAACAAGATCGGGCCCGAGCTGCTCCGCGACATGGCGGCCTCCTCGGTCAAAAACGAAAAGATGAAGCAGCTCCTCGCGAAGCACGGTTACAACGTTCAGGTCAAAGACACGCCCGCCCCAGCCACCAAATAACTTTCCGCACGCATGAACACCGACGCCGATTACTCCTACTCCGAACCCGAACCCGTCCAGTACGCGCCCTCCAGCCCGTCGCTGCATCTGCCCGTCGCGCTGCTTTCCTGCGCCTTCGCCATGTTCATGGTCACGCAGACCGTCGGTGCCCGGAACCAAACAGCCGCGTTGAAAACGGGCATTAAAAAACTCAGCGAAAACGGGAAAACGCTCGCGGACAACATCGTCAAGCGCGAGCCGCTGGTGAAACAGTCCGGCGAATTGAAAAGCAAACTCAACGCGATGGTCATGGACCTCCTGATCCTCGGAAAAACCGACGAAGACGCGAAGGCGATCATCGCCAAGCACGGCATCCAGCAGAGCCAGCCCTCCTCTGCGTCCGACGCCCCCGCCGGAGACGCCGCGCCCCCGTCGCCCAAGTAGGCCGGCTTTCGCCCGCCAGATATTTTCCAAACACCCGGCGTTCACGCGCCGGGTGTTTTGTTTTTGCACGCACGGCGTCGCGCGCCTGGAGGGGAAGCTGCCAGCTTCCCCTATAGGCGCGCAGCCCGCACTACGCCGCGTCCGCGTTTTTAGGCGCGGTGATTTTCATCCCCACGAAATAGAGCACGCAGACGAGCAGGACGATGCCGATGACGAGATGCGACTCGTGCTTCACCGCCGCCACGAGCGCATCCGGGTCGAGCGGATTTTTGCCCTCCGCGTGAAGTTTGTCGCCGACCTTCCCGCCGAGCCAGGTGAGCACCGAGCACCAAATCGCCGCGCCGACTGTGGTGAGAATGCTGAATTTCACAAAGCCCATGCGGATGATCCCGGCGGGGATGGAAATGAGATGCCGGATGACCGGCAGCAGCCGCGCGAAAAAGATGCCGCCCGCTTCGTAGCGGCGCATGAAGACCTCGGCGCGCGCGAGTTTGGCCGGCGGGATGAAGAAATACTTGCCCCACTTTTCCTCCACCGGACGCCCGACCGCGCGCGCCACGAAATACGTGATCGCCGAGCCCAGCCAGGAGCCAAAGGTGCCCGCGAGGATGACCCCGGCGAGCGACATTTTTCCGCCCGACGCCGCGAGGATGGCCGCGGGCGGGATGACGACTTCGCTCGGCACGGGAAAGATCGAGCTTTCCATCGCCATGAGAATGATGACGCCGGGATAGCCCCAGTTTTCGACCCAGCCGAGCCACGTTTGAAGAAATTGGTGCAACATGAGCCGCGTGGTCTAGCGGCGCGCGCCAGCGAGCGCAAACGCTAAGCGCACCGGCAACTGGAGGGGAAGCTGCCAGCTTCCCCGCAGTTGCCCGGCGCTCACGCCTTCCACAGTTTTCCGCTTTTCTGCCACGCCAGCACCAACTCACGAAACCGCTGCACCGCAGGCGTGTCCTCGTCCTCCGGCCAGACGAGCACGAGCGGGATGGCGACCACGGGCCGCAGCGGCACGAAGCGCAGCGGCGTCTCGGCCGTTATCACCGAGTCCGGCACGATGCCCACGCCCGCGCCCGCCTCCACGTAGCTGAGCACCGTGCCGATGAGGCTCGGCGTGTAGGCCAGCCGCGGCGCGAAACCCGCCGCCCGGCAGGCCGTGAGGATGCCGTCGTGCGAGCCCACGCCCTCGCGGCGAGCGAGGACGACGAGCGGCTCGCCTGCGAGCTGACGCCACGAGAGCGCCTTGAGCTTCGCCAGCGGATGCGCGGCAGGCAGCACCGCGCCGAGCCGTTCTTTGCGCAAAAGGATCGTGCGCAAGCCCGAGGCTTCGCGCGTGGAAACCGGACGCGTGAACGCGGCGGAGAGCCGGCCTTTCGCCAGCATCTCCCACACACGCTCCGGCGTGCGCTCTTCGAGATGGATGGAGACGAGCGGAAAGCGCCGCCGGTACTCCGCGAGCAGCCGTCCGAGAAAAGGCTGCGTCGGCGGCCCGATGTAGCCGAGGCGCAGCTCGCCCTCCTCGCCCGCGGCGGTGCGTTTCACGCGGCGCATCGCCTCGTCCCAGCGGTCGAAAAGGATCGCCGTCTCGCGCAGCAGCACACGCCCCGCGGGCGTGAGGCTCACGCTACGGCGGTTGCGGTCGAGCAGGTTCGCGCCCAGCCCGGCCTCCAACTCCTGCACCGCGCGGCTCAGCGCCGGCTGCGCTATGCGCAGACGCTCCGCTGCGCGCGAATAGCTGAGTTCTTCGGCGACAGCTTGGAAGTAGCGGAGATGGCGGAGTTCCATGCGGGTGGGGCTGATAACGGTTCGGCATAACTCTGATAGCGAAGTTCTATTTCCATGACAACACCCAGCCCGCTAAACATGCGCTTCAACCGCTCCACTTTTTCCATGTCACTCCGCAAAACCCTCCTGTTTTTTTTCGCCGGATGGTTTCTCGCCATCAGCCTGCTTCAGGCGCGGCTGAACCCGGAGTCGATGCGCGGCCTCGGCGAATACTTCCGCTCGTTCCGCAAAACACCGGGCGTCTCGACGGCGCAGTTCAAGATCGGTTTCCTCCCCGTGACGTGCCACCTCACCTGCCCGGTCACGGACTTCATCAACACGCAGGTCACCGGCCACAGCGCGTTCGAGCCGGTGCGGTTCAATAGCTGGCCGGAGCTGAAGGAGGCGTATCTCGCCGGGCACACGCCCGCCACTTTCATCCTCGCGCCGATGGCCATCGCGCTGCGCGAGCAGGGCGTGCCGATCAAGATCGTCTATCTCGGCCACCGCGACGGCAGCGCGGTGATGGTGCACAAGGACTCGCAGATTTTCCGCATGGAGGATCTGCGCGGCAAGCGCGTGGCCGTGCCGAACCGCTACTCGAACCAGCGCCTGCTTTTTTTCCGCGCATGCAAAAGCGCGGGCATGAAAATCGAGGACCTCCGACTCGTGGAAATGCCGCCGCCGGACATGCCCGCCGCGCTGTACTCGAAATCGGTGGACGCGATTTGCAGCGGCGAGCCGTTCATGGGCCAGACGGAACTCGACGGCTACGGCCGCGCGCTGTGGCTGACGAAAGATGTGTGGCCGAACTTCATCTCGTGCGTGCTCGCCGTGCGCGAGGACGTGATCGCCACGCGCCGCGCCGACGTACAGGCGCTCGTGGACGGCATCGCGAAAAGCGGCAAGTGGCTCGACAAAAGCGTGGCGAACCGGATGAGCGCCGCGCAGTTCGTGTCGAAGAATTACTACATGCAGGATCCGCGGCTGCTCACCTTCGTGCTCAGCAAACCGCCGGACCGCGTGAAGTACACGCGCCTCTCGCCGCTCAAGCCGGACTTCGAGGAAATCGAGGCGCTGGGCCGCGAGTCGGGCATTTTGCAAGGCACCGCGCACTTCGAGGATTACGTCGATCCGTCCTTCGCCGAAGCCGCGGCGGAGAAAGTGGAAGCGTGGAATTTCGAGGGGCCAAAACCATGAACGCCACCGCCAGCCGCACGCCACACGCCTGGCTGAAGTTCGCGCTGCCGCTCGCCGTGGCCGCGATTTTCCTCGTCGTCTGGGACACGCTGGTGCGCGTTTCCGCGAGCGAAGTTTTTCCGCGCCCGATCGAGGTCGCGCGCGGCATCGGCGAGCTGGCGCAAAAGGGACTGCTGCTGAAATACATCGTCGCCTCGCTCTTTCGCGTGACGTGGGGCTTCGGTCTGGCGGTGCTCGTGGGCGTGCCGTTCGGGCTGTTTCTCGGCTGGTTCAGCCGCGCCTACGAGGCGTTCAATCCGATGATCCAAATCTTCCGCCCGATCTCGCCGATCGCGTGGATTCCCGTGGCGATCCTGTGGTTCGGCATCACCGACCTCGCGCCGATTTTCCTCATCTTTCTCGCCAGCGTTTTTCCCATCGCCGTCTCCGCCACTGCCGCCGTGCAAAACATGCAGCCCGTCTATTTGCGCGCCGCGCAAAACTTCGGCCTCTCGCGCGCCGAGCTTTTCCGCCGCGTCATCCTGCCGTCGTGCCTGCCGCAGATTATCACCGGCCTGCGCATCGCGCTTGGCATCGCGTGGCTCGTCGTCGTCGCGGCGGAAATGATCGCGGTCAACAGCGGCCTCGGCTACCTCATCATCGACGCGCGCAATGCCGGCAAACGCTACGACCTCGTCGTCGCCGGCATGGTCATGATCGGGCTCATCGGCCTCGTGCTCGACCTCGTCATCCGACGGCTGGAGCGGTTCGACGAAGTGCGCTGGGGCTACGCGAACCGCTGACTTTTCCCATGAGCGAAACACCCGGCCACGTCATCGCCATCCGCGACCTCTGGATGAGCTTCCCCGGCCCGCAAAGCGGCCAGCCCGTCCACGTCCTCGAACACATTGACCTCACCATCGCCGCCGGCGAATTCGTCTGCATCGTCGGCCCGTCGGGCTGCGGCAAATCCACGCTGCTGAATATCATCGGCGGCTTTCTCACCCAGACCCGCGGCGAGGCGCTCGTCGAGGGTCAGCCGGTGCGCGGCCCCGACCCGCGGCGCATTTTTGTCTTCCAGGAAAATGGCGTCTTCCCCTGGCTCACCGTGCGCGAAAACATCGGCTTTGGCCTCGGCCACAAAGGCGCCGGCGAGCGCGCAAAAACCGTCGCGCATTACACCGAGATGGTCGGCCTCACCGGCTTCGAGCACGCCTACCCGCGCGAGCTTTCCGGCGGCATGCGCCAGCGCGTGGAAATCGCCCGCGCCCTCGCCGCCAGCCCCGACATCATCTACAT
>JAYVNN010000105.1:0-6214 GCA_043758435.1 Chthoniobacter sp. | reverse complement strand
CAGACCGTGTCGAGATCGTAGGGCACGAACTTCGCGCGGGGATCGACCTTGCCCATGTAGAGGTAGAAATCGTCGCCGTAACCGTCGGAGATATTCGTCTCGGAATTGTCCACCAGCGTCTGAGTGGCGAAGAAGCGCATCCATTCGTCCACGTCCACCTTGGCCTGCACGGCGGTCTGGTAATCGGCGTCGTAGGTCGTGCTGAAATCCGCCGCGGAATGGCCTTTCGCGAGCGTCTGCGTGAGCGTGATGAGGTCGGTCCAGTCGTCTGCGCTCGAGTTGGTGTGCTTGAACCAGACCGTGCGGTAGGGATCGGGCGGCTGCTGGCTGCCATTCGGCGCGAGATAAGTCAGATCGCCCTCCGCCATCGTGTTCGCCGGCACGGTGAAATCGTAACGCTGCGAGCGGTAGAGATTGCCCGCGTCGTCGAGCGGAAAATGATGTTTCGCAAAATCGCCGTCCTGCACTTCGTTGCCGGCGTAAAAGCCGAAGCTTGGCGTGCCTGCATTGATGGCGTTCGCCGCATTCCAGCGCACCTGGATCTGACGCGACTCCGGGCCAGCCAGCCCGGACTTGCGGAAAAGCGCACTGCCGAAAAGCTGCGAGTGCGTGTATTGCGTGTTGAGGTTGAACGAGCTGACGTTTTTCCACAGGTCGCTGTTCGCAAATGAGACGTTCAGGCTCTCCGGCAGTTTTTTCCGGCTCCCGTGGCCGCGGTTCCGTGCGCCCGCGAGGTAGCGCAACTCCGTGCTCGTGCCGTCCACCGTGACCCACGTCATGTTAAATTTCGCGTGGCTGTAGCTCTGGTCCGCCGCCGTTTCCCCCGGCCCATACGGATACGGCGGAGCGGGCG
Organism: Chthoniobacter sp.; assembly: GCA_043758435.1. Taxonomy (GTDB): domain Bacteria; phylum Verrucomicrobiota; class Verrucomicrobiia; order Chthoniobacterales; family Chthoniobacteraceae; genus Chthoniobacter. The sequence goes on along the minus strand of JAYVNN010000105.1, from coordinate 5,361 downwards.
TGGTCGCGTTGATCTGCACCAACTCGGCTTTGTCAGCGGGCTTCATCACCATCCGATAGATCGGCTGGGCGCCGGCATAAACCGTGTCATCGACTTGGTAGAGGCAGTTCTGCGTCTGCACGGAGGCCAGGGTTTCGTCCAGCGCGGGCGCGGGCCAGGTGCGCGTGTGATTGCCCGCATCGCGCGCGTCGAAATAAAACTCGATGATCGCCTGGTTGGCCTGGGCGGGAAGCGTCAAACCGTAGACGCCGTCGCCCGCCAGCGCATCGCCGTGCGCGCCGTCGTCGAACATCGTCGCCGTCGTGAACGCGGGGTCGGTGTAGGGCGAAACCGTCGCGCACACACGCCAATGCAGCGTCACCACCGGCACGCTCGCCTCGTCGTTCACGACCTTGGCCGTGATCGTCACCGCATCGTTGTGGGTCGGCAGAAGCGGAAAATGCGTCACATTGCTGATCACCGGCGCGATGTCGCCCGCCGCCACCGAGTTCGCCGCTCCCGGCGTCCCGCCGACCGGCGTGCTCGCCTTCCAATTCTGCCCGTTCGCGTTGGAAAAACTCGCATTGATAAGTTCGAGCGACTTGCTCTTTGGATATGGGTCGGCCCCCGTCTGGAACACCGGCGTGTCGCTCGGCCCGCCATCCGCCGGCGAATCCCAGTTCCACCCGCGGTGCCCCCAGTCCGCCCAGTAATCGCGCCGCCGCACGCCCCAGTCGCCATCGTCCGCGTAATTCACCTCGTTGAGGAGCGTGCCCACCGCATTCGCGAGCACGATGCGATTGACGCTATTGCTCAGATGCCCGAGCCAAGTCACCGCACCCGGCCCGCCCCCGATGTAGTTCGCCACCGCCGGATAATTCGTGTGAAACTTCACCGCATTCGCCGCGACCACGAGATACCCGCCCGCCGGGATCGTCGTGCTTGCCGGAAACGTGAAATTAACACCGCTCGTGAACTTCCACCCGCTCACGTCCACCGCCGCCGCGCCGGTATTATTTAGCTCGATCCACTCATCGGCATCCAGCTCCGACGCCGGATGGTACATGATCTCATTGATGACCACCGCCGCCTCACTGGAGACAGCCAAAAACGCGAAGACAAAAAGGGTGAGGGCGAGGAGGTAGGATTTCATCGGGTAAAGGTTTTTGACCATAGCCGCAATAAAGATTTCCACAGAAATATAACGCTTTTGTAACAAACTAAACATCCGGCCTTGCCCAGCCGTCGGCTACGGCGCGACTCCGGCTAAAGCGTCGCTCAATTCGGACAGCCCCACCGGCTTTTGCAAATAGCCCGCCGCTCCGCTGCCGCTGATGAAAGGGTGGTCGCCTTCCACCCGACCCGAGATGAAAATGACCCGCGTCTCCGGCCGGCGGCTGAGCAACGCATGGCAGACCGTCAGCCCGTTGCACCGCGGCATCTGCACATCCAGCAGCACCGCATCCGGCTCATGGCGCACAAAACTCTGGATCACCGCCAGCCCGCCGCCACTCACCGTATCCACCACCTCATGCCCGCACGCCTCCACGCAATCCGTCAGCGCCGCCGCGAAATCTCGATCATCATCGGCGACGAGGACACGCATGGTTCGGCGGGGAGAAAACTACGCCGCGAGCAGGAATTTCCGCACCTCGATGAACGCCACCATCTCCAGCAAATCGTCCACATGAAACGGCTTCGTCAGGATCGTCCCATTCACGCTCCCGATGAATTCGTTGACCTTCGGATTGTTCCGATGCCCCGTCATAAAAACGAACCGGTCGCACAGGTGCGGGCGCATCCGCTCGACCGCGCGGAAAAACATATCGCCCGGCAGCGTCGGCATCATCATGTCGCACAGGATCACCTCGAAATCGCTCGCGAGGACTTTATGCACGCCCTCCACGCCATTGACCACCGCCTCCACCTCAAAGCCGCTCTCGCGCAGGAAGTCGGTCATGATTTCGCCAAAAGCGGGATCGTCCTCAAGGAGCAGCACCTTTTTTCCCAGCTTGGCCGCGCCCGCCGGCTGATGCACGCGGATCGGCGCGGGCAGCGAGTCCGTGGCCGGCGGCATGGGTTGTGGGGAAAAATCGACGGTGGAGATATTGGCGGGCTGGCTCATAGATCGTGGTTGGTTGCAATTACTAGAAAGCAGCCCGTGTGCCCAAACGACCGCGCTTTTGCCTGCGGTTTCCCGGTCACGCAGGTTGGAATCCTGCGCCGTGACTACGTCTCCGAAACCTCCGGCGGCGTCATCGTCGGCAGCATCCCCTCCTCCTCGGTCACCATCTGCAGCTTCGTCGCATCGAGCGGCGGCTCAGTGACGAACTGTGTGGCCAGCGCCGCGAGCAGCAGCGAACCGCCGCCGAGCATCACCACCTTCACCGGATCATTGTCGAAAAGCTGCTTCACCACCGGCTGCAGCGCGAGCGATGCGAGGATTTCCGGGATGACGATGAAGAAATTGAAGATGCCCATGTACACCCCCACGCGCCCCGCCGGCAGCGACCCGCTGAGGATCGCGTACGGCATCGAGAGGATCGAGGCCCACGCCACGCCCACACCGATCATCGTCAGCTTCCACGTCCCCGCGTCGTGAATCACCCCCGTCGCCAGCAGGCTCACCCCGCCCGCAAGGAGCGCGAGCGAATGCACCGTCTTGCGCCCGATTTTTCCCGCCAGCACCGGCAGCGCGAAGGCCACGAGAAAGCAGACGATCGAGTAAATAGCGAACGTCTGCCCGCCGAACGCCGTCCCTTTATCGAACAGTTCCGACTTCGCATCCGTCGTCCCGAAAATCTGTTGCGCCGTCGCGAGTCCGAAGAACATCCACATGCAGAACAGCCCGAGCCAGGTGAAGAACTGCACCACCGCGAGCTGCTTCATCGTCACCGGCATTTCGCGCACCGCTGCAGAGACTTCCGGCCCGCTCAGCACCGCGCCGATCAAGCACCCCAGCCCGCCGCCGACCAGCACATGCAGTGCCGTGAGCTGATGATCCACCAGCATCCCGCGGCTCACCCCGAGCACCGCGCCGATGATCCCGCCGACGAGCAAAAACATCGGCTGCACGCGAAAGCCGCGATGCTCGCGCTTCTGCCGCTCAAACGCGACGAGGTCATCCGGCGGATATTCCTTCGACATGAAAACCGTCCACAGCACCGCGCCGAGAAACACCACCGCGCCGAGCTTGAACGCATACAGCACCGTCAGCGGCACCCCATTCGCCGCCTGCCCCGTCACGCCGAAGTGCTCCAGAATCGACGGCAGCGCATTCGCCACCGCCGCGCCGATGCCGATGAAAAAACTCTGCATCACGAAGCCCGTCGTCCGCTGCTCCATCGGCAGCTTGTCCGCCACGAACGCGCGGAACGGCTCCATCGAGACATTGATCGAGGCGTCGAGAATCCACAGCATCGCCGCCGCCGCCCACAGTGTCCCCGCGCTCGGCATGAAAAAAAGCGCGATGCTCGAAAGAATCGCGCCCGTCAGAAAATACGGCCGCCGCCGCCCCAGCCAGCCCCAGGTGCGATCCGACATCGAGCCGATGATCGGCTGGATCAGCAGCCCCGTCATCGGCCCCGCCAGCCACAGAAAGGGAATCTTGTCCGGCTCCGCGCCAAGCTTCGCGTAAATCGCCGACATATTCGCGAGCTGCAAACCGAACCCAAACTGAATGCCGAGAAAGCCGAAACTCATGTTCCAGATTTGCCAAAACGAAAGGCGCGGGCGGTAGCTGGTATTCATTGGGAGAAAAGTGAGGCCCGCGACCTTGCCCGCGCCCGCGCCCAGCGGCAAATCCAAAGTAGCTTGGACTTTAGCCCGCACTTCCCGCCGCTCTTGGGACTAAAGTCCCAGCTACTTTTTCCGCCGCTCCATCTGCCCGATCTTCCGCGCCGACGGCGTGGGCTTCAGCGCAACAGAAATGAAAAGCGGAGCCGGCGTGAAAATCTCACCACCTCCTGGATCGCCTCGCTCCCATTTGTATTTCATCAGCTTTGCCCGCTCGGCGTCCGGCACGTCCTGCTCGAAAATTGCCCCCGTCAGCGCATCGACAACAATGAAAACGCCACCGATGAAAACATTGGCCGTCGCATTCGGGTTGTAATGCTTTTCGAGCTTCACCTCGTACGGCTCGAAGCCCGGCATCTCGACCCGTACGCAATGAAATCCCCACTTGCTCACCACCGCCGTCGCACCGACGAGTTTGCCGTCCAAGAAAACTTGCGCGCCCGCCGGCTTGCTCTTCACCCGCACCTGCTGCGTCGTTCCGCTGAACAGCGTCGCGCACCCCGGATACAGAATTTGCGTCAGCGGAAAAACCGCCAGCGCGAGCAGCACCGCAAGCAGCCGAGGCGGCGTTTTCATAAAATCTCCCCGGCTTACCAGCCCGCGCCTTTCGTCGTCGTCTTTACCCGGACGAGAAACATATTCGACGTGATGTAAAGCGAACTGCCGTCGTCGCCCCACGCGCAGTTTCCCGTCGGCTGGCCCGTCTGGATCGTCCCGAGATGTTTGCCCGCGGGCGAAATGATGAGCACCCCATTCGGCCCGCTCGTCCAGATATTCCCCGCGCGATCCACCTTCAAACCATCCGGCAGACCGGGGCCGGAATTGGTCAGCGGCGTGACATCGAAAAAGACGCGGTGCTTCCCGAGCGTGCCGTCGGCGTTCAAGTCGTAAGCATGGATGAAGGGCGCCTTCGGATCACTCGCGTTCACGTAGAGCGTCTTCTCATCCGGTGAGAGCGCGAGGCCATTGGGAAAAGCCAGCTCGTCCGTCAGCAGCGTCACCTTCCCGCCCGACACGCGATAGACGCCGCTAAACGTCAGCTCCTTGATCGGCGACTTGTTCCCGCCCTCCAGTCCGTACGGCGGATCGGTGAAAAAAATGTCCCCGTTCTTCGCGATCGCGAGATCGTTCGGGCTGTTGAATTTCTTCCCCGCGTAGCTGTCCGCGAGCGGCGTCTGCGTGCCGTCCTTCTCGATCCGCGCCACCCGCCGCATCCCGTGCTGGCAAAGCACCAGCCGGTTCTCCGCATCGCGCGCCAGCCCGTTCGACCCCGGCTCACGAAACTCTTTCGTCGATTCCATCCCACCGCTCGGCTTGAGAAAAACCTGCGCCTTCGTCGTGCCCGGCGTCCATTGGTAGATCGTGTTCTCCGGCACATCGGAAAAAAGCACCGTCCCATCCTTCCACACCGGCCCCTCCGACCAGTGGAAACCCTCCGCCACTTTCTCCACCTCCGCGTCCGGCGCGAGCAGCGCATCCAGCGCCGGATCGAGCCGCAGGATTTTGCCGATCAGCACCGGCTCGGCAGCATGCGCAGCGAGAAGGAAAAGCGGGGCGAGGAAAAGCGGGAGGAGACGTTTCATGCCG
>JAYVNN010000104.1:0-18178 GCA_043758435.1 Chthoniobacter sp. | reverse complement strand
TGACGATGCAGATCGACCACTTCGAACTGGTGAGCGTACTCGGGCGCGGCGGCATGGGCGTGGTTTATCGGGCGAACGACACTTCGCTCGACCGGCCGGTGGCGCTGAAGCTTTTGAAAAAAAGCGAGGGCGCGAGCAACGAGCAGATCGCGCAGCTCGCGACGGAGGCATCGATCACGGCGTCCATCAATCACCCGCATGTGGTGAAAGTTTTCAGCACGGGGATGGACCGCGGGCGTTTCTACATCGCGATGGAACTGGTGGACAAAGGGACGCTCGACCACCTGATCGAACTGCAGGGGCGCGTGGCGGAGAGCCAGGTGCTGGAGGTGGGAATCCAGATCGCGCAGGGGCTGCGGGCGGCGCAGCAGGCGGGGCTGATTCACCGCGATGTGAAGCCGGGCAACATCCTTTTTGCGGACGCGCACACGGCGAAGATCGTGGACTTCGGCCTCGCCATTTTCGCCGCCGACGAGGCGAGCGTGCGCGGGGAAATCTGGGGCACGCCGTACTACGTGGCGCCGGAGAAGCTGGACAACAAGCCGGAGGATTTTCGGAGCGACATCTACTCGCTGGGCGGCACGCTTTTTCACGCGCTGGCGGGGCGTCCGCCGTTCGAGGCGGAGAATGCGTCGCTCGTGGCGCTGAAACATTTGAAAAGCCAGGCGGTGAGTTTGCAGGCCTTTGCGCCGTGGGTCTCGGGATCGACGGCGTTCGTCATCAACCGCACGCTGTGCAAAGATCCCGACGCGCGCTACCAGAGCTACGATGAGCTGATCGAGCATCTGGAATATGCGCGCACCGAGCTGCAGACCGCGAAGCCGCAGGAGGCCACGCGCGTGGTGCTGGAGAGCGAGCAGGAGAAAAAGGCGATGGGCTGGCTGGTGTTTGCGATGATCGGGCTGATCGTCGCGGCGGGGATCGCGGCGATTTTCTTTCGCGACCGCCTTTTCAAAACCGAGCAGCCCGCGCCCGTCACGACCGCGCAGCCCACGCCGGCGAACGGCGCGAAGATTCCTGCGGGCATGTTTCCCGACGCCCGCGCGAAGCTGCAGGAAGGCGATGCCGTGGCCGCGGCACGGGCCTTTCGCGAGGAGGCCGCGAAGCCGAAGATCGCGCCCGCGCAGCTCGCGTGGGCGAATCTGCTCGAAGGCCTGTCGGAACTCAGCGCCGGGCATCGCGCGGAGGCCGATGCGGCGTTCCGCAAGATCACGGAGCGCGGGCTGTTTTCGAGCAAGCCGGAGGACGAGAAACTGGCGGCGTTTTTCCTCACGACGGCGCGGCAGATGGAAGGCTCCGCGCCGGTCGCAGTGAGCGCGGCAGGCGGCTTGGAAAAGGTGAACCACGAGGCGCTCGCGCCGCTGCTCTACGGCGTGAAGGACTGGCAGCTCGGCAAGATCGAGGACGCGGTGGCGCTGCTCCGCCAGTTCCGCCAGACCACGCCCGGCGGGCGCGACGGCTGGATCGCCGAACTCAAGCCCGTGGCCACCGATCTCATCGAGGAATTCACCGCGTTTCAAATGGCGGCGGATCATTTCAAAGCGGCCAAATCGCCCGCCGAGATGAAGACGGCGCTCGAGGAATTGCAGGGCGTGAAAGGCAAGCTCGCGGACCGCGCGAAAGAACTGGCCGGCAAAGCCGCCGCGCAACTGGCCGAGCAGGAAAAGCAGCGCGCGAAAATGCTCGCCGAGGGGAAGATTCCCGACGGCACTTACAAGCTCGTGAACCGGAAAAACGGGCGGGTGGTGGATGTCGAGGGGCACTCGAAGGACGCGGGTGGTAAGGTCCACCTCTGGACGTACAAAGATGCGCCCAATCAGCAATGGAACCTGACCGCGGTGGGCGGCGGATTTTACATCATCGTCGGCGTGGAAAGCGGCAAGGCGCTGGAAGTGCCCAACGGCTCGAAGGACGAGGGCATGGCGCTGCGGCAGTGGGACATCAACAAAAGCGATGCCCAGCGTTGGAAGATCGAAAAAACCGATGGCCCGTGGTTCAAGCTGACCATCGAATGCAGCGGCAAGGCGCTCAGTGGGGCGGGGGATTTGCAGGGGGACGGCGGCGGGCTGTTGCAGGCCGCCTACACCGGCGCGGAGGAGCAGCAGTGGAAAATCGAGGCGCCGTAAAACGTCCGGCCCGCGCGGGCGAATTTCCGCTTTGCACCCGCGGCGTCCCGTCCTACTTTCCGCGGCTCACGCATCCGTAGCTCAACTGGATAGAGCGCTGCCCTCCGAAGGCAGAGGTTGTGGGTTCGACCCCCGCCGGATGCAGTATTTTCATGGCCGGGGGGTGCGCGGAACGGGCAACGAAAACGCCGCGCCCGGTGTCCGGGCGCGGCGCTTCGGATTTTTACGAGCAGTCGCGGGAAGTTACTTCGGCGCAGGGCCGCCGGGAGGCGGGCCACCACCGCCGGGGCCGCCGGGGCCGCCGCCACCGGGAGGACGGCCAGGGCCGCCCTCGCCACGCGGCGGACGCCCGGCTTTGAATTCTTCGAGAGTCAGTTTCCCGTCGTTGTCCTTGTCCATTTTCTTAAAGGCCGCCTCCGCCTTGTCGGGCTCTTTTTGCGCCCGCGGGCTGGCCTTGAATTCATCGAGGCTGAGCGAACCGTCGTTGTTCGTGTCCAGCTTCTTAAAGACTTCCTCGGGATTGGGCCGCCCGCTGCCGGGACCGCCAGGACCGCCGGGGCCGGGGCCAGGGCCACCGGGCGGCGGGACGGGCGGTTTGTCTTGGGCGAGGGAAAGCGTGGTGGCCAGGGCCAGCGCGCTCATCGTGGTGACGAGTTTTTTCATGTCTTTGTTTTTGTTGGTTTGGGATTCGGGCAGTCCCGCGGAATGCGCTCCTGCCCGCGTGTGCAACGCCGCAACCCCGGGCGAGTTCCCCGGAGTTTCGTTAAGACAAGGTAAAGGTTTGTTAAGCCGCCTTTTCCCCGGTTTCTCGGTCTGGCTGACCGCGCCCTTTTCCCAGCGCCTCACGGAGGCCGCGATCGGCGCACGGGTCGTGCCGGTGTCCGTGCCTTGAAAGTAGTCGAATACGCTTTCTCGGGGCGGCGGGCCGCCTAACATCCGCGCCGCAGCACTCACCACCAACCATCATGACAAAACGACTCCAACACATCGCCCCCCTCCAACTCGGAATTGTTCTCGCCGCCCTTTACGGCGCGGTTTCCCTGATCTTTGTGCCCTTTCTTCTCCTCGCTTCGGCCATTGCGGCAAAGAGCGGGAATAGCGCCGGCTTTTTTGCCGGAGGCATGATCTTCATCATCTTCATTCCGGTGCTTTATGCGACGATGGGCTTCATCGGCGGCATTATCTCTGCAGCGGTTTACAATCTGATCTCGAAGTGGACCGGCGGCATTGAGTTCACGTTCGTCGATCCGCCTCAGCAATAAGGTGGAAAAGGCGTGACGAGGGTGCGGGGCAGGGGACTTAATCTTCGCCGCTATGCACTCCTCCCGCTTCACCGCCTGCCTCGTTCTCGCCGCCGCGCTTTGCCCTGCGCCATGCGTTTTCGCCGATGAGGCGGTGCTGCCGGAGGTCGGCGCGGCGATGCGGGAGATGGTGGAGAAAAATGAAGTGGCCGGGGCGGTGACGGTGGTGGTGACGAAGGACAGGGTGCTGCACCGCGAAGGCACGGGGATGGCCGATGTGGCGGCGAAGCGGCCGATGACGCCGGAGACGATCTTCTGGATCGCGTCGATGACAAAGCCGGTGACGGGCGCGGCGGTGCTGATGCTGCAGGACGAGGGGAAGCTGAAGGTGAGCGATCCGGTGGCGAAGTATCTGCCGGAGTTTGCGGGGCTGAAGACGCCGTCGGGCCGGGACGCGAATCTGACGATCGCGCAGATGATGACGCATACCTCGGGGCTGGGCGAGGCGCCGGCGGCGGCGGCGAAGGAGGCGCGGACGCTGGCGGAGCTGGTGCCGCTGTGGCTGGCGGCGCCGATGCAGTATGAGCCGGGGACGAAGTGGAATTACACGCAGAGCGGGATCAATGCGACGGCGCGGATCGTGGAAGTGGTGAGCGGGATGACGTTCGACGCGTTTCTCCAGCAGCGGCTTTTCGATCCGCTGGGGATGAAGGACACGACGTTTTACCCGACGGAGGAGCAGCGCGCGCGGCTGGTGACGGCCTATGCGAAAAACAAGGACACGGGTGCGCTGGAGGCGGTGCCGCCGCGGGCGGACTTTGGCACGCGCGAGCGTCCGCCGCAGGGGAATGGCGGGCTGTTCTCGACGGCGAATGACTACGCACGTTTCTGCCAGATGCTGCTCGGTGGCGGGGCGCTGGACGGGCGCACATATCTCAGCGCGGAGGCGATGAAGTATCTCGCGACGCCGCAGACCGGGGAGATGCCGACGGGTTTTTTCCAAAACGCCGCGGGTGGGAATCGCGGAGCGAATTATGGCTGGGGCATCGGCACCTGCGTGCTGCGGACGCCGCACGACGGGGTGGCGGCGATGCTGTCGCAGGGGAGCTTTGGGCACGGCGGCGCGTGGGGCACGCAGGCGTGGTGCGATCCGGTGCGCGGGGTGGCCTACGTGCTGATGGTGCAGCGCGCGAATTTTCCCAACAGCGACGCGAGCGAGGTGCGCCGCGTTTTCCAGCAGACCGCAGCGGAGGCGCTGGGGAAAAAGTGACGGAGCGGACTAAGCCGGGGCCGTGGCCGGGCTTTTGGCGGCGGCGAGGCGCTCGGTTTTCTTGCGGCGTGCGGTGCGTTTCTTGACGTTGTTTTTGCCTTTATTGTGTCCCATAGGGGGCGCACCTGACACTGCTGCGCGGGCTAGGCCAAGAGGATTCGTCGCTGGCCGCAGGATTTCGCCGCGGGCCTACGGCTTGGCGGGTTCGGCGTTCCAGACTTTGAGGTCGTCGAAGAAGCCGTCTTTGCCGGCGACGCCGAGTTCGATCTTGGACTTCGTCGCGTGGCCGATGCCGGGGGATTTCAGAAAGCCGGCGGGTTGGCCGTCGATGCTTGCGCGCATTTCATCGCCGACGGTTTCGACGGTGAAGGTGTACCATTTCCCGGCTTCGAGTTTCACGGGAAAGCTGGCGCTGTGCGCGGCGAGCAGCTTGCTGATTTCGGCTTTGTTCGTGGCGGCGTCCTTTTTCAGCTCGATGAGCGCGTTGCTCTGGCTGCCGTCGCGCTCGTCGAGCATCACGACTTTGTCGAGGCGGACCTGCGCGCGGCAGAGGTGGCCGTAGTGCGAGCCCTCGAATTTGCGGTCGTCGAACTCGACGTCGATCATCGTCGCGCCCTCGAATTTGATCCGCACTTCGACGACGCTGTCCTTCGTCGGGAGTTCGAGGCCGTGGACGGCGGCGTGCGGGGTGACGGCGGGTTTGCCGTCGGCGGCGGGGATGTTCTGGTCGCGCGTTTGCGTGCCTTTGAGCGCGCCGTTTTCGACGGCGAAAGTGGGGACGACTTTGTGCCAGCGTTTGTCCGGCTCGGGGCCTTGGAAGTCGTCGGAGAAAAGGAGTTCCTTTTTCTTGGCGAGGGGCACGGTGGGAAGGGGCGGCGGCTCGGCAGCGAAGGCGGCGGAGGTGAGGAGGCAGGCGAGGATGGGGCGGAGTTTCATGGAGGTGTGGGTGAGGGAACTGAACGCTGGGGAAAGCGGCGTGCGCTCAATCCCCAAGTTCCACGTTCCAGTAGGCGAGATCGACAAAGTGCCGCCAGCTTTCGTGGTGCTGGCCGTCGAAGGTGATGTTGATGAAGGGCCGCCACTTCGGGCGCGTGGGTTTGCGGATGAGCTGCATGCGCACCTGATGCGCGAGGCGGTTGCCCTTGCGCGTGTTGCACGGGATGCACGAGCAGACGATGTTTTCCCATGTCGTCACGCCGCCTTTGTCGCGCGGAATGACGTGGTCGAGATTAAGGTCGCGCTTGTCGAAAAGTTTGCCGCAGTACTGGCAGGTGTTCTTGTCGCGCTCGAAAATATTGGCGCGCGTAAACTTCACCTCCTTCTTCGGCAGCCGGTCGAAAATCATCAGCACGATGATGCGCGGGACGCGGATTTTGAAGGCGATGGTGTGGACCATTTCGGCCTCCGGCTCGCGGTGCGAAAAGTCGCGCCAGCTCTCGAAATCGTGCGTGTGGAAATTGTTGCCGCCCGCGGCAAAGACGACCTGGGCGTGCCCCTGGCAGATGAGCGTAAAAGCCCGGCGCACTGTGCAGACATTGATGGCCTGCCAGAGACGGTTGAGCACGAGGACTTGGCGATCGAGCATAGGAGAGGGACCCGCAGGGGCTCGGAAAAAAAGTTGCGCGGAAGCTAGTGGGGCGGGCGCGGGCTGTCAATCGGGCGACTGCGCAGCGGTGCCGTGCTGGCGCGCGGAAATGTTTCTGGACACGCCTTCGCGTGGTGTCACGGTTTTGGCTCCGATGAAAACGCGCCTCCTTTTTCCCGCCATCCTTTTCACCCTCACCCTGGCGCTGCCAGCCGCCGACAAAAAGCCTGCGCCCGCTGCGGAACCGAAGGCGGCGAAGGCAGATGACCTCGCGGCGTACCAGACGGCGGATGATTTGTGGAAGCACATCGAGGAGCTGAAAAAGGAGCCGGAGGAGCAGCCGAAATCGCAGGATGAAATGCTCGCGATGGGGAAGGCGTGGTTTGGGAAGCAGCGCGCGGCGGCGGAGGCTTTTGGCAAGGCGTACCCGAAGGATGAGCGGCGCTACGCGGCGAAGCTCATCGCGCTCCAGGCGGCGATGCAGCTCTCGCAACTGCCCGGCGCGGACGAGGCGCTGAAAACCGGCTCGGAGGACGTGATGAAGGAAATCGAATTGATCCTCGCCGCCGCCGATGCGCCGGAGGACGCGAAGGGCGAGGCGGCATTCATCAAGACGATGGTGATGACCGAAAAACTCGACGACGAAAAGCCGGAGACGGTCGCCGCTTTTTTCCAAGCCGCGGACGCCTACCTCGCGAAATACGGCAAACACAAGCTCGCGCCGCAGATGCGCCAGACGCAGCTCCAGGTGGCCTCGCAGGCGAAGACGCCGGAGGCCGGGGCGCTGCTGAAAAAATTCGCCGAGGACAAAGACCCGCAGCTCGCGGACGCGGCGAAGCAGGTGCTCGCGCAGCGCGCGAAAATGGCCGACCTCAAGACCAAGCCGCTCGAGTTGAAATTCACCGGCACGGACGGCGCGGAGGTGGATGGGGCCAAGCTGCGCGGCAAAGTGGTGCTCGTGGATTTCTGGGCGAGCTGGTGCGGGCCGTGCATCGCAGAGATGCCGAATGTGGTGGGCACCTACAAAAAGCTGCACGAAAAAGGTTTCGAGATCGTGGGCATTTCGCTCGACCAGGACAGGGACAAGATGGACGCCGCGACGAAAAAGCACGGCATGACGTGGGCGCAGTATTTCGATGGCCAGGGCTGGCAGAACAAGATCAGCAGCGGCTTTGGCATCGAGTCCATCCCCGCTGCGTGGCTGCTCGACAAAAAAGGCCTGCTCCGCGAAACCGACCTCCGCGGCGAAGCGCTAGGAGCCGCCGTCGAAAAACTTCTCGCCGAATAATCCCGCTCCTTTTTTCAACCCGGAACCCAACGACCCCATGCAAATCCAACGCCTGCTCCCGCTCCTCATTTTCACCTCCATCGCCACCCTCCACAGCGAGGACGCCAAGCCCGCCGCACCCGCCGCGGACTTCTCCAAATTCAAAACCGCCGACGAATTCTGGGCGCACTTCGAGAGTCTGCAAAAGCAGCCGACCGAAAAACCGACGACGCGCGAGGAGGGTTTGGCCCAGGCGCAGGCGTGGTTCGGCGCGCAGGAAAAAGCCGGCGAGGCGTTCGCCGCCGCGTATCCCGCGGATGTGCGCCGCTGGCAGGCGCGGCTCGTCGCGCTGCGCGCCGGCGGGCAGCTCCGGCGGCTCTCCGGGCAGGGGACGGAGATGGTGGCCGAGCGCGCGCGGCTCGATGAAATCATCAACGCCGCGGACGCCCCGGCGCAGATTCAGGCCGAGGCTTCCTTTCTCCGCGCCCTCACGTTCACCGCGGACTTTAAGACCAAGCCCGAGAGTTACGTCGCCTTTCACGAGGCGGCGGCGGCTTTCGCCAAAAAATACGCCGACAATCCGCTCGCCGCGCAGATGGCGCAGCTCGACCTCCGCACGCTGGCCGACGACCCGACGCCGCAGGGCGCCGAGCTTTTGCAAAAATACGCCGCGGGTGCCGACGCGAAACAGGCCGAGGCCGCCAAGGCGATCCTCGCCAAGCGCACGAAGATGTCCGACATCAAGACCAAGCCCGTGGAACTCAGTTTCACCGCCACCAACGGCAAGGACGTGGACCTCGCGCTGATGCGCGGCAAAGTGGTGCTCGTGGACTTCTGGGCGAGCTGGTGCGGGCCGTGCATCGCCGAAATGCCGAACGTGGTGGCGACCTACCGGCAGCTCCATCCGAAGGGCTTCGAGATCGTGGGCATCTCGCTCGACGAGGACAAAGAGAAGATGCAGGAAGCCATGAAAAAACACGGCATGGAATGGGATCAATACTTCGACGGCGCGGGCTGGAAGAACAAGATCAGCAGCGGCTTTGGCATCGACTCCATCCCCGCCGCCTGGCTCATCGACAAAAAGGGCCGGCTCCGCGAAACCAGCCTGCGCGGTGAGGCGCTCGGGCAGGCCGTGGCCAAGCTGCTCGCGGAGTAATCCCGCGGATGGTGCCGCGCGGGTTTGACGCCTCCGCGCGCGGCTCCTATCGTCCGGCCATGCAGCCCGGCGTCCAAGACAGGTTCCACGCGTTCATCGCCGAAAAAGGCCTGCGCAAGACCGTGCAGCGGGACGCCATCGTGGCCGCGGCGTTCAGCACGAGCGAGCACTACACCGCGGAGGAACTGCTCGGCATGGCGCGGAAAATCGAGCCCACTGTTTCGCGCGCGACCGTCTATCGCACGCTGCCGCTGCTCGTCGAATGTGGCGTGCTGAAAGAGATGGATTTCGGCAAGGACCACAAATTTTACGACCCGAACTACAACGAGCACCCGCACCACAACCACCTCATCTGCGTGGACTGCAACAAGATCGTCGAGTTCGAGGACCAGCACATCGAACTGCTCGAGGACTGCATCAGCAAGCGCCTCGGCTTTTCCCCCGCCTCGAAAAGCCTGCGCATCGAGGCAAACTGCGATGAGCTGCGGAAGCACGGCGCGTGTGCGAACCGGAAGAGCTGAATTTTCGATTCTCGATTCTCAATTTTCGATTAGAAGCAGCCGCCGCAACCAATCGAAAATCCCGCAATCGAGAATCAAAAATCCCCTATGTGGAAAGGCCGCTTCCAACAAGAAACCTCCGCACTTTTGCAGCAGTACAGCGAGTCGATCAGCTTCGACTGGCGCTTGTGGCGGCAGGACATCGCGGGCTCCATTGCGCACTCGGCGGCTTTGGAAAAGGCCGGGCTGATTAGCCAAGACGAGCGCGCGCAGATTGTCGCGGGCTTGCATGAAATCGGCGCGGAAATCGAGGCGGGGAAATTCCAGTTCAAGACGGAACTGGAAGACATCCACATGAACATTGAGGCCGAGCTGACGCGGCGCATCGGCGATGCCGGCGCGAAGCTCCACACCGCCCGCAGCCGCAACGATCAGGTCGCGCTCGACCTCCGCCTTTATCTCCGCGACGAGGCCGACGCCCTCGCCGCCGCGTTCCGCGAAATGCAGCGTGCGCTGGTCGCCCTCGCCGCGCGGCATGCGGACGTCATCATCCCCGGCTACACGCATCTCCAGCGCGCGCAGCCCGTCTATTTCGCCCACCACCTGCTCGCCTACGTCGAGATGTTCGACCGCGACCGCGAGCGCGTGCTCGATGCCCGCAAGCGCCTCAACGTCTGCCCGCTCGGCTCCGGCGCCATCGCCGGCTCGACCATCCTGCTCGACCGCGAGCTGGTCGCCCGCGAACTCGGCTTCCCCGCCGTCACGCAAAACAGCATGGACGCCGTGAGCGACCGCGACTTCGCCGTCGAGCTGCTCGCCGCGCTCGCGCTCGCCGCCGTGCATCTTTCGCGGCTCAGCGAGGACGTGATCCTGTGGGCTTCGAGCGAGTTCAAATTCATCACCATCAGCGACGCCTTCACCACGGGCAGCTCGCTCATGCCGCAGAAAAAAAACCCCGACGTCGCCGAACTCACGCGTGGAAAAACGGGCCGTGTCATCGGCAATCTCGTCGCGCTTTTGACCACGCTGAAAGGCCTGCCCATGACCTACAACCGCGACCTGCAGGAGGACAAAGAGCCCGTCTTCGACTCGGTCGATACCATCAAAACCGCGCTCGCCATTTTTGCCGCGATGCTCGACGGCATCAGCGCCAACGCCCCCGCCTGCGCCGCCGCGGTCTCCGACCCCATGCTCCTCGCCACCGACCTCGCCGACTACCTCGTGCTCCGCGGCATCCCCTTCCGCAAAGCGCACGAAGTCATCGGCAAAGCTGTCGCCCTCTGCGCGCAAAAGCAGTGCGAACTCCCGCAGCTCACCCTCGCCGATTACCTGTCGCTCTCGCCCGCTTTCACCGCCGACGTTTTTGCCATCCTCACCGTCGAGAAATCCATGAGCGCCCGCCAGGCCATCGGCGCACCCAGCCCGCAAAACATCGCCGCGCAGCTTGCGCGCTGGCAGGCGGCGCTGGGTGGTTCTTGAGGGCAAAACCGGTTTCCCGCGGCTAATTTGTTCGCTGGCGCGCGGTTGATTTGCGGTAAAGTCACCGCCGTCATCCGATGTCCCAACACGACCACTCTCCGCGCCTCGCCGATCAGTTTTTCACCCGCCGCGATTTTCTCCACCGCTGCGGCATGGGCATGGGCGCGCTCGCGATGGGCAGCGTGCTCGGCAATGCGCTGGGCGTGAATGCCGCTGAGGTTTCCGACCTGAATCCGCTCGCCCCAAAAGCGCCGCATTTTCCGGCGAAGGCGAAGCGCGTCATCCACCTTTTCATGAACGGCGGGCCGTCGCATGTGGACACGTTTGACCCCAAGCCGCGGCTCACGGAATTCCACGGCAAGGAGCTGCCGATGGAACATCTCGGCACCGAGCGGAAGACGGGCGCGGGCTACAAGTCGCCGTTCAGTTTCAAAAAATACGGCAAAAGCGGGATCGAGGTGAGCGAGATTTTCGCGAAGACCGCGGAGCAGATCGACGACATCTGCGTGGTGCGCTCGATGCATGCGGATGTGCCGAACCACGAGCCGTCGCTCATGCTGATGAACTGCGGCGAGTCGCGCCTCGTGCGGCCGAGCATGGGCTCGTGGCTGACCTACGGGCTCGGCAGCGTGAACCAGAACATGCCGGGCTTCATCACCATGTGCCCCGGCGGTTATCCGATTCAGGAATCGCAGAACTGGCAGTCGGCGTTTTTGCCGGGCGTTGATCAGGGCACCTACATCGACACGCGGCACACGGAGATCGAGAAGCTGATCGAAAACATCCGCAACAAATACGTGACCTCGAAGGAGCAGCGCGCGCAGCTCGACCTGCTGAAACAGCTCAACGTCGAGCACGAGAAGCGGCGGCAAAACGACGCGCAACTCGAGGCGCGCGTGCAGTCCTTTGAACTCGCGTATCGGATGCAAATGGATGCCGCTGATGCGTTCGACATTTCCAAAGAACCGCAGGGCATCCGCGACATGTACGGCTCGGGCGTGCAAGGGCGGCAGATGCTCATCGCGCGGCGGCTCGTGGAGCGCGGCGTGCGCATGGTGCAGGTCTGGCACGGCGAGGGCCAGCCGTGGGATTCGCACGACGATCTCGAAGCCCGCCACCGCCAGCTCGCCGGCGAATGCGACCAAGCCATCGGCGCGCTTTTGAAAGACCTCAAGCAGCGCGGCATGCTGGAGGACACGCTCGTGATTTGGGGCGGCGAATTTGGCCGCACGCCAACCGTCGAACTACCCACGCCGGGCTCGAATGCGGGCAAGGTGAACGGGCGCGACCACAACCACCACGGCTTCACCATGTGGCTCGCGGGCGGCGGCGTGAAAGGCGGCTACGTGCATGGCGCGACGGATGAGTTCGGCTTCAAGGCCGTGGAAAAACCCGTGCATGTGCATGACCTCCACGCCACGCTTTTGAAGCTGCTCGGCTTCGACCACGAAAAACTCACCTACCGTTACGCAGGCCGCGATTTCCGCTTCACCGACGTGCATGGAAATGTGGTGAACGAGATCATCGCGTAACAGAGCAGGCAGAGGGGATTTCCTCTTG
Organism: Chthoniobacter sp.; assembly: GCA_043758435.1. Taxonomy (GTDB): domain Bacteria; phylum Verrucomicrobiota; class Verrucomicrobiia; order Chthoniobacterales; family Chthoniobacteraceae; genus Chthoniobacter. The sequence goes on along the minus strand of JAYVNN010000104.1, from coordinate 5,994 downwards.
CGAGGAAAAGAGGTGCTGCGATAACAAAACCCTGCAAGCGCTCACCTGCTGGCCGGGGTGGATTCTTGGTAGAAGCCAGCCCGCCTGTTTCCCCCCAACCCCAAGGCCCAAAACCATGCACTCAAGATTTGTTTCGCTGCTGGCGTTCCTCGCACTGGCCCTTTCGCTCCACGCCGCGCCGCTCTCCGGCACCAAGTCCATCGGGCCGACCGGCAGCTACGCGAGCGTCACCGCGGCCATCGCGGATGTACAGGCGCAGACGCTGGGCGGGGCGCTCGTGCTGGAGTTGCAAGGCACTTACGTCAGCACGGTCGAGACCTTCCCGCTCACGATCCCTTCGTTGAACGGCGCGAGCGCCGTGAACACCATCACCATCCGCCCTGCCAGCGGTGCGACGGCGCTCTCCATATCCAGTGCGAACACCAGTGCGGCAACGGTGGATTTGAATGGTGCGCAGTTTGTGACCATTGACGGGCGGCCCGGCGGCACGGGGACGGCAAAACAGTTGACCATCGCAAACACCAGCACCCTCGGCGTGGCGCTACGATTCATCAATGAGGCCCGCGGCAACACCGTCCGCCACGCCGCACTCCGGGGCGTGAACACCAGCGCCACTGGCGGCGTCATCATTTTCAGTACTACCACGGGCACGAATGGCAACGACAGCAACAACCTCGACAGTTGCGACATCCGCGACGGAGCGAGCATGCCGGCAAACGGCATTTACGCGCTCGGCTCCACCGGCACCACGGCGCAGAACAACAGCAGCAACACGGTCTCGAACTGCAACATCTTCAATTTCTATTCCGGCAGCGTGGATGCGGCGGGTGTGCGACTCGACGGCGGCAACACGGACTGGACGCTCACGGGCAACAGCTTCTATCAGAATGCCAGCCGAGCGGCCGCGGCGACGGTGGTCCGCCCTATCTGCCTCAACAACACCTCCGGCAACAACTTCACGGTGACGGGCAACTTCATTGGTGGCAGCACACCAACCGCGGGCGGCACGGCCTGGACGACGACCGGCACCGCGGCCACGTATCGTTTTGGAGGAATTCAACTCGGCGTGGGCAGCACCACGCCGACCAGCGTGAATGGCAATACCATTCAGAACATCGTCTGGACGAGTTCAGGCGGGGCCGGGGCGCCCATGTGGAGCGGGATTTGGTTGGTGGCAGGTTCGGCGAATCTCGGCGCGGTGACGGGCAATACCATCGGCAGCGGCACGGGCACGGGTTCGGTTTCCATCACGACTTCGGGAACTGGCGCCACCACCTACGGCATCCGCTCGAGCAGTAGCGGCACGGCCGTGATTGCCAACAATAGCATCGGCTCCATCACCGCGAACGGGACGGCAGCCAGCGTTTCCGCCTCGCTCGTCGGCATTGAGGTCGTCAACGGAGGTAACACCATCACCAACAACACCGTCGGCAGCCTGACCACCGCCAACAGCCTCAACGCCGCCACTTCGTCCACGTCCGCCACCGCCCAGCAAGTCGCCGGCATTCTCGCAACCAGCGCGAGCATCACCGGGAACACGGTGGCAAACCTCAACAGCAATTACGTGGGCAACGCGCTCGGCGGACAACTCCGCGGCATCGTCACCACCGCCGGAGCGAACACCGTCACCGGCAACACCGTCCGCAACCTTTCGACGACGAGCCAGAGCGCGAGCACCGTGTACGGCATCAATCAGACCTCCGCCTCGGCAGGCCAGACCGTGTCTCAAAACATCGTTCATTCACTCGCCGATACTGCGGCTTCGGCTCAGGTAGTGGTGATCGGGGTTTCCTTCTCGGGATCGACGAGCGGCGCAAACGTCATCGCTCGGAATTTGGTGCACAGCCTTGCGGTTTCATCCACCAACCAATCGTCGGGTGTGTATGGAATGCTCTTCGGTACCGGCACCTTCACTGCGGAAAACAATTTCGTGCGCATTGGCCTCGATGCGGGCGGGAACAGCACGGCGGGCGCTTCCCATGTGCGCGGCATCTCCGACGTGGCCACGACACCGGGACGGAACTTCTACCACAACTCCGTCTACGTCGGCGGCACGCAGACTTCCGGCTCCACCGATACCTTCGCCTTTAACAGCAGCGGCGTAACGAATGCGCGAGCCTTTCAGAACAACATCTTTGTCAACGCCCGCGGCACCAGCGGCGGCATTGGCAAGCATTACGCCGTCCTTTACACCAGCACGAGCCCGAACCCTGCGGGCCTGACGGCTGGCGGCAACATCTTCTTCGCCCTTGGCACCGGCGGCGTACTCGGCCGAAGCTCGGGCACCTTCAACGTGGACTGCACCACGCTCGCCGCATGGCAGACCGCAACCGGACAGGACACCACGAGCTACCACGTGGACCCACGCTTCCTCTATCCCACCGGCACCAGCGCCACCGTGGACCTGCATCTGCAATCCGTTAACCCAGCCGAAGCTCACGGCGAAGCGCTGGCGGCCGTGACGGATGATTTCGATGGACAGACGCGCAGCAGTCTCACCCCAGCCGACATCGGGGCGGATGCCGGGAATTTCACATGGATCGAAGGTCTCGCGCCCGCCGTCAGCTACCCGTTGCTCACCAGCGGTTCTCCCGCCAACCGCACGCTCACCGGCTGGGCCAGCATCGCGGATAATGTGGGCGTCTCCAGCGGTGCCAACGCCCCCCGGCTCTACTACAAAAAGTCCGGCGATGCCGATGTCTTCGGCGTGGCCAACGACGCCACCGGCAATGGCTGGAAGTCTGTGCCCGCCACCAGCAGCAGCAGCCCGTACAGCTTCACCATTGACCACGCGCTTCTCAACGGCGGCGGCGCCACCGTGGGCGACACGATTCAATACTTCGTCGTCGCGCAGGACGCCGCGAACAACCTCGGCTCCAATCCTGTCGGAGCGGCCGCCTCGGCGAATCCGCCCGTCCAGAACGTCTCCGCCAAACCCAGCACTGGCGTGAACAGCTACAGCATCGTCGGCCCGTTGATCGGCGGCACCAAGACCGTGGGCATTGGCGGCGACTACCCCAGCCTCAGCGGGGCGGGCGGCCTCTTCGCCGCGCTCAATGGCTCCGTGCTGACCGGGCCACTCGTCATCAACATCACCAGCGATTTGACCGAGGATGGCAGCGTCCGCTTGAACGAGTTCCCCTCGAACGATTACCCGCTGGCCACCGTCACCATCCAGCCCGCCAGCGCCGCGATGCGCACCATCTCCGGCACTGCGCCGAGCGGATTGATCACGCTCAACGGCGCGGATCGCGTGACCATCGACGGACGTTCCGGCGGCACGAGCCGGTATCTGACCTTTCGCAACTCCAGCACCGCCAGCACCGCCAGCACCATCCTTTTCGTCAACGATGCCAGCAGCAACACCGTGCGCAGCAGCATCGTGGAAGGCGCCAGCACGGGCAGCTTGTACGCCGCCATCGGCGTCATCGCCTTCACCACCGGCGCGGTGACTGGCAACGACAACAACCTCGTCACCGACTGCCAGGTGCGCGACCTGAGCAGCGTTGCCGGTGTGCCGCAGATCTTGATCGGCTCCGCTGGTAGTTCCCTCGCGGTGTCGAATTCCGGCAACACCATCTCGAACAATGACCTGTTCAATTTCGACCTAGTCGGCATCTACACCGACCCGGTGGGCAGCGACTCGTGGACGATCTCGGGCAATAACATCTACGAAGTGAATCCTGGAATCAGCAACGTGTATGGCATCGAGTTTTGGGGCACCGGCACCAACGTCATCACAGGTAACTCCATCCACGACCTGCTCACGAACACCACGGTCAGCGTTGGTATTTATTTCTTCGGCACCAGCACCACAACAATCTCGCGCAACCGCATCACCGCCTTCGCGGTGAACGCGGTCACGACGCGAGTCTGGGGCATCCTCGCAAGCGGCCGCAATGGCTCGACGCTCAACGTGGTGAACAACCAGATCACCCTCAGCCCTGTGACGTCCGCCAGCCGGAATCTCTACGGCGTCTGGGACGAATGTGCCACGGGCAGTGTCGTCAATATCTCCTTCAACAGTATCGTCCTCGGCGGCACGGAAAGCGGCACGCGCAGCTCGTGGGCCAGCTTTCGCAGCGCCGCCAGCACGCACACCGCGCGGGACAACCTCTTCCTGAATCTCCGAACCGGCGGCGGCGTGAGCCATTTCGCCGCCGGCAGCGAAGTCACCGGCGGCAGCTACACCGCGAGCCACAACGTCTATGCCGGCACCGGCGCGACGGCGGCGAACTTCATGGACTTCAGCGGCACGTCCGGCACCGCCGTCCCCATGAGCTTCGCGACGTGGCAAAGCTCCACCGGCGACACGGCCTCGCAGGCGGGCATCGCGGGCACTGGCAACTTTACCACCGCGATGTTCGCCAACGCCGCCACCGGCGACTTGCATCTCATCCCCGGCGGCAACGTGCTGGTGAACAACACCGGCACGCCCATCGCCGGAGTGACGACGGATTTCGACGGGCAGCTCCGCTCCGCCACGCTGCCCTACATCGGCGCGGATGAGTTGCTCACGCCTTTCCAGCAATGGGCCACTGACAACGGCCTGCCACTGAACCCCGCGGCCAACGGCGGCGTGAACCTGCTTAACTTCGCCTTTGGCCTGAACGCGGACGGCAGCAGCACGGGCGTCATCACCGTGGTGGGCGGCGTGATTACCCTGCGCGGCACGCCCACGGTGGTGCTGACGGGCACGCCCAACGGGGTGAATTTTACGGCGCTCTTTGGACGGCGGAAAAACTCGGGGCTGACTTACACCGTGCAGTTCAGCACCGACCTGTTCACCTGGGAAAATAACACCGTGCCGCCCGTAGTGCTCGCCGATGACGGCCTCATCGAAGCCTGCACGGTGCCCTATCCCTTTTTCCTGAGCGACGGGCAAAAGGCGCGGTTCTTCCGTGTGGCGGTGCAATGACCACGCAGGTTTTTTTACCACTATGAAAACCATCCTCGCCCTCGCCCTGCTCACCGTCAGCAGCCAGGCTGCCATTACTTACAGCGGTCTGCAAAACATCACCATCCCGGCGGACTTTACCGGTATCTATCTCGACATCGACACCGCAGCTACGGGCACTGCGCCCTTCGCCGGCTGGGACTTGAACCCATTCTTTGGCGGCACCGCGATAGCTAATAGCACCGGCTTTCAACCCGTGCGCGTGGCGAACACGAACCAGTCAGCTTACGTGAACCTTCCTGTCAACGACCTCATCGACAGCACCGATACTTATGCAAGTGGCTTTGGCGGCAGCGGGCAGAATCCGAACTATCACTTCGGCCCGAACCCCGGCCAGTTTCAGGACGGGGTGGACGGCTACCTTGGGTTCAAATTCACCACCAACAGCGCGCTCGGCCCCTACTACGGCTGGATGCGCGTGAACCTGACGAACAATACGCCCGGCGCGTTGGTCAAAGACTGGGCCTACGACAACAGCGGGGTGGGTATCCTTGCCGGAGATACCGGCGCGGTGCCCGAGCCGGGTGCGGCGCTGCTGCTGCTCGTGGGCGCTGCGAGCCTGCTGCTGCGGCGGAACCGGCTCGGGCCCACGGCGTGACGACAGCGCGGTGCCAGATCCGCCCGGTTTTTTGACCAAGGATTCCAAGGATTCCACGGATTTCACGGATTGGTTTTTTCTGAAAATCCGTGTCATCCATGAAATCCGTGGTCATTTTTCCGGTCGTGAAAGCAGCGCGACTCGGGCGTTGACTTTGTGGCGCTGCGGGGCGCTCATCGCGGCCCACAACCCTCCCGAAAAAAATCCCATGAGCCTTTTTTCCCAAATCGCCAGCGCCGCCCTCGGCAGTTTCCTCAATAGCAACACCGCTGGCGGCCAGAGCGCGGTGAGCCATGTGCTCACCGACCTCATTCAAAACCACGGTTCCGGCAACGGCCTCGCCGGCCTCGTGCAGCAGCTCGCCGCCAGCGGGCTCGGGCCGCAAGTGCAGTCGTGGGTCGGCACGGGCGCGAATCTTCCCGTCAGCGGCGACCAAATC
>JAYVNN010000103.1:0-18179 GCA_043758435.1 Chthoniobacter sp. | reverse complement strand
CCGCGCCGCTGCGACTGCTGAGCACGAGGTGCCGCGCGCCGCATTTCACCAGCCATTCGGCGAGCACTTTGCCGAAGCCGCCGAACGCGCCGGTGATGAGATAGCAACCGTCCGGCTTGATCGCGAAAGGCGCAGCCAGCGGCTCGCCACGACGCGGCACAAACGCCTCGGGAAAACAAACGATGACTTTGCCGATGTGCCGGCCGCTCGCCATGAGCCGGAAGGCCGCGTCGATGCGGCACGCCGCGAAGGAGCGAAACGGCAGCGCCGAAAACGCGCCGCGCCCGACCATGCCGGCAAGTTCGCCGAGCATCTGGCGGGTGAGCGCTTCGTCGCCGCTGAAGACGGCATCCATCGCGATGACGTGAAAGGAGGCGTTGCGCCGCAGCGACCAGAGCGGGACGCGCGAGTTTTGGTAAATGTCGCGTTTGCCGATCTCGAGGAAGCGGCCGAACTCCGCCAGGCACGACATGCCCATCGGGATCGCCTCGGCGGCGAGGGCATTGAGGACGACGTCCACGCCGCGCCGATTCGTCAGCTCCAGCACCGCTTCGGCAAAGTCGCCGCGGCGCGAGTCGATGACGTGCTTTACTCCCAACGTCTGCAGCAGCGCGCGCTTGGTCGCGTTGCCCGCGGTGGCGATGACGGATGCCCCAAGATGATGCGCAATCTGAATCGCCGCCATGCCGACGCCGCCCGCGCCCGCGTGGATGAGGATGCATTCACCCGCGCGCAGCCGCGCCACGTTATTGAGCGCATGCCATGAGGTCATGAAAACCACCGGCAGCGTGGCCGCTTCTTCAAATGACAGGTTGCCCGGAATGCGCTGAATATCTCCGCCGCGTGCGAGCGTTTGCGTCGCGAGACCGAACACGGCGAGGCCAAACACACGGTCGCCCGGCGCGACGTGCGTCACCCCTGCGCCCACCGCTTGCACGATGCCGCCGACCTCGTCGCCGAAGATACGCGCGTCCGGTGCTTCGCCGGGATAAAGCGCAAGCGCCTTGAGCACATCGCGGAAATTCATGCCCGCGGCTTTCACGTCGATGAGCACTTCGCCCGGACCGCAGGGCGGCAGCACGAACGGCGCAAAGCGGAGCGTGTCGAGATGCCCGCGCTCGCGGGATTCGAGTCGCAGCGGCACCGCGGGATCGAGCGCCTGCTGTACGGTCGGACGCCCGCGGGTGAGCCGCTGCGCGTAGCGGGCTTCGCCGCGGAAGGCGATTTCCCGTTCGGCATCGTGGCGCTGGAGCTCGCTCCAGAGCAAGGCGGCATCGGCCTCGGACGCGCTCGGGGGCAAGTCGATGCCGTGGCACGCGAGGTTGGAGTATTCGTTGAGGATGACGCGGAAGAGCCCGACCGCGGGCGCCTGGCCGATGGTCGTCGCGGCGGCAGGCCGCCCGACGGGCTGCGCGCCGCGGGTGATCGCGTCGATCCGCACCTTGCTCGCAGGCATGGTCGTTTCGAGCGCTTGGGCCAGATGCAGCAAAGCGTCGGTGCCCATGACCGCGTCGCCAGCGGCGACCTCTGCGGGAGCGTCGAGATTCCAAAGATAAACGATCCGCTCAATCGGATCCTCGGTCGTGCAGGCATGGAAAAGCTGCGTCCAATCCTCGGGCATCTCCGACCGCAGTGTGAATTCGTCAGCTCGCGTGGCAGAGAATTTTTTGCCCGTCCGCGCCATCCGGCACCGCGCTCCCGCGGCGCGCAGTTGCCGCGCGAGTTCGTCGCCCAACCCGCCAGCGTCGGCGAAGATGAGCCAGGATTTTTCCTGCGGCGCTTGCCCGAAGGTTGGTGCGACCGCGGCTTTCTCCCACGCCTTCCGAGCCAGCAGACCGACCTGTCCTTCTCCGCCTGTCGGGCCAATCAGTCCCGGCAGCGACGCTGTCTCCGCGAAGCCGGCCTCTTGCAAAACGCGCTCCCATTGCACCCGGTCCAGCAATGGTTGCTCTGGCCGGAGATCGTGATCGGCAAAGCGCCACCAGCCGCTCGTGAGGCCGAACACGGTTTCGGTCCACAACTGCGGCGTCGCCGTGTCCATGAAAACGAGGCTGCCACCGGGCGTGAGCAGGGCGTGCAGATGCCCGAGCGTCGCGCGGACATCGCTCACCGCGTGGAGGACATTGGTGCCGACGATGAAGTCGAATGAGCCCGCGGCGAAACCTTGTTCGGTGCCGGGTTTTTCGAGATCGAAAATCTTGCATTCTACTTCGGGAAAAGCGGCCAGCTTTTGCAGGGCACCGGGAAAGAATCCCGCCGAGACATCCGTGAAAGTGTAGGTGTGCAGGCCGCGTTCGAGCAGCGGCAGGACGAGCGACGCGAGTCCGGCGGTGCCGCCGCCGATTTCGAGAATGCGCAGCCCGCGACCCTCGGGCAAATCCTGCGCCGCTGTTTGCAACGCCGCGCCAATCGCCGCCAGCCACGGGCTCGTGTAGAGGCCATCACCATAGAATTGATCGAGCAGTTCCGCCCCGGCGCCCGCGAACAGCACCTGCACGGCATCTTTTTCTCCGCGCAGAATCGGGCCGAGTTCCGCACAATTTCCCGCGCAGAGCAGCCCCTCCGGCAGATGGCCGGCGTGCGCGGCAACGAAGGCGCGCAGCGTCGCTGGCGCGGAGTCGGCGGCAGCGCCGAAGGTCGGCGTGGCTTGGTAATTTTTGTCGTCCTTTTTCAGCAAGCCGCGTTGCGAGAGGGAGGTCATCAGACGCTCGAAAACCGGCTGCATCGGCGCGGCGATTTGGAGTGATTTGGCGGTGAATTTTGCCCCCGCGGTCACGCCCATCGCGCGCAGACCGTGGGCCAGTTGTGCGGCGCTCAGCTCGTCGCCAGCGCGCATCGCCGCTTGCAGCTCTTCGCGGCCACGCGTGGCGATCACCTGCTCCAAGGCGGCGGCGGCGGCGGCCTGCAATCGTGCAAGCGGCAGCGGCGCACGCGGCGTGAGCGGTGCAGCCGAGGGCGTGCGCTCCCAATCGACATGGTAAAGCACGTCGCGTGTTCCGCCCGGCGAGCCGGAGCGGCGGACGCCGGAGATGCTGATCGCGCGGAAGCCGTCGATCAGGACACACGGCTGGCCCGCCTCGTCGTAGAGACCGATGCGGCCTTCGACGAACTCCTCATTGCACTGCAAAACTCCTGCGCGCACCCGCACCGAGGCACCCGGCGTCCGCAGAAAAAGGATGCGCGCGAAACGCACCGGCAGCTTCATCCGCGAGCGGCGATTTTCGACCGTCGCGGCCCCGGCGGAAAACGTTTGCAGCGCGCCGTCGAACAACACCGGATGCAGCGGATAATCCGCGGCACGGCTGGCGATCGTGTCCGACAAAGTCACGTGGCCCGCAGAGTGCCCCGCGCCCGCAGCAAGCTCGCGGATGGGCCGGAATTCTTCCCCGTAGCGCAGCCCGAGATCGCTCATGTAGCGGTAGAAGCCGTCCACTTCCACCGGCTCCGTATGCAAAGCGGCGGCGCTCTCCCAGGTCGTGGCCGCGAACGGCGATTCAGTGCGTTCGCCGCGCATCGAGCCGACGACATGCAGCGACCAGGCGCTGCCCTGATGGAAGCGACTTTGAATCGCGAAGGTGCGCTCGCTGCTGTCGTACGAAAGCTCGAGCTGCACGCCCGAGGCCGGGTCGGGCAGGATGAGCGGTTTGCGGATTTCAAAATCCTCCACCACGAACGCGCGCCCCTCGAAAAGCTGGACGCCAGCCTCCAGCACCATGTCCACAAAAGCGGCTGCCGGAAAAATGACGTGGCTGTCCACCTTGTGGTCTTTGAGGAAGGCCATGTGGCGGCCATCGAGGCGCGCGGTCCAGGTGGGCATGGCGCGCGGCAGGCGGCTCTCGAGCAGGCCGCGACCGCCGGGAGCCAGACGGCCTTCGCGCCAGTCGCCCGCTTCGTTCCACCAGCGGCTTTTGTCCCACGCGTAGGCGGGCAGCGCGAGCAGACGGCGCGAGGGCGTCATCCCCGCGAAGTCGAGCGCGACGCCCGCGCAGTGCAAGTCCATCGCGGTTTCGAGCAGCGAGGCATGCTCCCGTTCGCGGCGGGCCGAGGAGAGCACGGGCACTTTGCCATTCCGGCCCGCGAGACATTCCTGAATCGAATGCACCAGCGCGGGATGCGCGCCGATTTCCAGCCACACGTCCACGCCGAAATCGGCGAGCGCATCGACCGCCGACGCAAACTGCACGGGCTGCCGCACGCCGCGGCCCCAGTGGACCGGGCCGCACGTTTCGCCCGCGCAGCGCCCGCCGGTGACGGTGCTGAAAAACGGGATCGTGTCCGCCTGCGGCTGGAGATCGGCGAGTGCTTCCTCCAGCTCCTCGGAGGCGGGCCGCATCAGCGGATGATGAAAGGGATGATCGACGCGCACGAGCCGCGCGAAAACGCCCTGGGGCTCCAGCTCGGCGAGCATCGCTTCCAGCGAAATCTTTGCGCCGGCCAGCGTGAGCGAACGCGGGCCGTTGATCGCTGCAATCGTGACCGTGCGGTCGTGGCGCGAGATCAAAGTGCGCGCCTCGTCTTCGCCGAGGCCGACGGCGAGCATGGTGCCTTCGCCGCGTGCGCAGCCGTCCATGAAACGAGCGCGGAGCACGATAATGCGTGCCCCTTCCTCAATGCTGAACACGCCGGCCACGCACGCCGCGGCAATCTCGCCGACGCTGTGCCCGACGATTGCCACCGGCTCGACGCCCCACGACATCCACAGCGCGGCGAGCGAAACCTGCATGGCGAAAATCGCGGGCTGCGCGATCTCAGTGCGGTGCATATGCGATGCCTCCTCGCTGCGCGCGAGTTCATCGAGAAGCGAGAACTTTGCCCACGGCTTCATCGCCGCGGCGCAGCGCCCCATGGTCGCGCGGAAGACGGCTTCGTGGCGCATCAGCTCGCGGCCCATGCCCCACCATTGCGGGCCCTGGCCGCTCATCACGAAGGCGACGCGCGGCGCGTGCTCGCGGCGCGGTGAGAAGGCGGTGCGGACTTTCGGGCTCTCCTCTTTGACCCCGAAGCTGTCCAGCTCCTGCACCAATTCCGGCATCGAACTCGCGACGACCGTAAGGCGGTACGGATGATGATTCCGCCGCGCGCCTAGCGAGTACACGAGGTCGGGCAAAAGCGGCGAATCGCCGTTGGCGTGCGCGCGTTCATCGAGCCACTGCGCCAGCCGGAGGGCGCTGCCGCGCAGGGCATCCTCCGAGCGCGCCGAGAGCGTGATGGGCCACGCGCGATCCGCCGTCTTTTCGGCGTGCTCGTGATGTGCGTGCGGCGGCGGTTCTTCGAGAATGATGTGCGCGTTTGCACCGCCGAAGCCGAAGGAATTCACCCCCACCATGCGCGGGCCTTCCGACGCGGGAAACGGCTCGAGCGTGGTGTTCACGCGGAGCTTCAGTTTGTCGAAGTCGATGTTCGGATTGGGTTTTTCAAAATGCAGGTTCGCGGGAACCTGCCGGTGCTTGAGCACGAGCACCGCCTTCACCAAACCCGCGACTCCCGCCGCGGTTTCCAAGTGCCCGAGATTCGTTTTCACCGAGCCAATGAGGAGCGGCGTCTCGCGATCCGCGCACAGCGCTTCCGCAAGCGCGTGCGCCTCGATGGGGTCGCCGACCGCGGTGCCGGTGCCGTGCGCCTCCACAAAGCCAATCTGCGACGGCGCAATGCCCGCGTCGGCGCAGGTGTCCTTCACGAGCTGCGCCTGCGCTTCGGGACTCGGCAGTGAAATGCCGTTCGTGTGCCCGTCCTGATTCAGCCCGGTGCCGATGATGACGCCGTGAATCGGATCGCCATCCGCGATGGCTTGCGAAAGCCGCTTCAACAAAACCATGCCCGCGCCCTCGCCACGCACGAAGCCATTCGCGCCGGCATCGAACGCCTTGCACTTGCCCTCCGGCGAAAGCATGGACGCCTGCGAAAAACCAATGAAGCCCCCGGGCGTAATCATCACCGTCACGCCGCCCGCGAGCGCGGTGTCGCCGCGACCCGCGCGGATGTGTTCGCACGCGGCATGCACGGCGGTGAGCGCGGACGAGCACGCGGTGTCCATCGCCACGCTCGGGCCGCGCAGATTCAGGCAGTAGGAGATGCGGTTCGCCGCGATGCTGTGCGCGCTGCCTGTCGGCGAATGCGCGGAAATTCCTGCCGAATCCCACGGCGTGCCTTGAATGATCTGGTAGTCATTGTGCGAGATGCCGACGAACACGCCGACATCCGTGCCCTTTTCAAAATCGAGCACCAAACCCGCGTCCTCGATGGCCTCCCACGCGGTCTCGAGCAGCAGCCGATGCTGCGGATCGACGTACGGTGCCTCCCGCGGCGAGATGCCGAAGAACTGCGGATCGAACTGGTCGATGCCCTCGACAAAGCCGCCGCGGCGCGCGACCGATTTTCCGGCGAGGCCCGGCTCGGCATCGTAAAAGCGCTCCACATTCCAGCGGTCCGGCGGCACCTCGCCCACGGCCTCGCGGCCCTCGACGAGCAGTTTCCACAGGGCCTCGGGACTATTGATTCCTCCAGGGAAGCGGCAGCCGATTCCGATGATTGCGATACGGTCTTTGAGCATGGGCAGGTGGGCGAAAAAAAACGAACGGAACGATTGACGGTTGCCTATCGCTGCGCGTCAAGCCGTTGATAGGAAGTATCGCTGCTCGCGGAATTTCGGACTGGTGAGAAAGTTCCGAAGAAAGCAGTCGCAGAGTGGCCGGGGCACGAAGTAGAGAAAATCCATGTGCGGCATCGCAGGTATCATCGATCTGAAACAGCAACGCCATGTGGCCGACGAGATCGTGCGCAACATGGCGCGGGCCATCGTGCATCGCGGGCCGGATGAAGAAGGCTTTTATTTTCGCCCCGGCTTGGCGCTCGCCTCGCGCCGGCTCAGCATCGTCGGCCTCGCAGATGGGCAGCAACCGGTGACCAATGAGGACGGCAAGGTCGTCTCGATTTTCAACGGCGAATTTTTCGACCATTTGGAAAAGCGCGCGGAACTCGAGGCGCGCGGGCACCGGTTGATCAAGCACTGCGACACGGAAATCATTCCGCACCTTTGGGAGGAGCATCAGCAGGCGATGTTCGAGCGGTTGCGTGGGCAGTTTGCCATCGCGCTGTGGGACGAGCGCGAGCGGCGGCTGGTGCTGGCGCGCGACCGCTTTGGCATCTGCCCGCTTTACTGGTCGCGGCAGGGCGACTGGCTGCTGTTTGCGTCCGAGATCAAGGCGCTGCTCGCCTCCGGCATGGTGCCCGCGCGGCCCGACCGGCGCGGGATCGACCACATCTTTTCCTTCTCTGCGCTGCCGGGGCCGATCACTTGTTTTGAAGGCGTGCAATTGCTCCGCGCCGGACATTTTCTCGAGATCAAACCCGACGGCGAAATCGCGGAGCGCGCGTTCTGGGAAATGGATTTCCCGGATCGCGGCGATGAAGAGCAGGGCGACGATCCGAAGCGGCTCGTGGATGAGTTTGAGCGGTTGATGCTGCGCGCGGTGGACACGCGGCTGAAGGCGGATGTGCCCGTGGGCTCATACCTGTCCGGCGGCGTGGATTCCAGCATGATCGCGGCGCTCGCGTGCCATTTGAAAGGCGCATCGATCAACACTTACACGATCCGTGTGGACTCGCCGGAGCTGGACGAACTCGGCGCCGCGCAGCTCGTCGCGCGCCACATCAAAACGAAGCCGCCCATCGTGCAGGAATTCCGCGCGGAGGACGCGGTGAATACTTATCCCGAGCTGCTGCGCGCCGTCGAAGCGCCGGTCATCGACACCTCCTGCGCGGCGCTGCTGCAACTGGCGCGGCGCGTCCATGAGTGCGGGCAAAAAGTCGTGCTCACCGGCGAGGGCGCGGACGAATGGCTCGTCGGCTATCCGTGGTACAAGGTGGCGAAGATCATCGGGCAGCTCGACATCCTGCCCGGCGTGCGGCTCAGCGACCTGGCGCGCCGCAGCTATCTGCGGCTCACGAAAGTGCCGCAATATCCGGCCGAATATCGGCGCGGAATCGAGGAAACCATCGGCGGCCCGAATGCGTGGATCGATGCCTACGGCCTGCTCGGCTTGTCGAAGCTGCGCTTTTATTCCGAGTCCATGCACGCCGTCCGCGAGCAGGCGAATCCGTGGGCCGATTTGCAAATGCCGCTCGAACGCGCGAAGCGCTGGCATCCGCTCAACCGCGGCATCTGGGTCGCGGGCCGCGTCACCCTCGCGGGCCACCTGCTCCAGGCGAAAGGCGACCGCGTCTCGATGCACTCCTCGGTGGAAGTGCGCTACCCGTTTTTGGACGAGGACGTTTTCACCTTCCTCGCGCGCCTCGATCCGCGCTGGAAACTGCGCGGTTTGCGCGACAAACATCTGCTGCGCCTGCTCGCCGAGCGCTGGCTGCCGCCGGAGATCTACAAGCGCGGAAAAGTCATCTTCCGCGCGCCGCTCGACAGCTTCCACATGGAGCCCGAGCCGCCCTACGTCGCGCAGCTTTTGAGCGCAGAATCCTTAAAGCGCGCCGGCTACTTCGACGCGACCGCGGTGCATCATTGGCGGCGCGCCTTCCGGCAAATGCGTCCCGGCTCGCTGGCGCGCCTGTCGGTGGAAGGCGGCCTCGCGGCCGTCGTGGCGACACAGCTCTGGCATCACCTTTACATTGACTCGACTTTGGCCGACCTGCCCGCCGCGAACACGGTCAGCGCAGTTTCTTGAGAATCTCCCGCCCGCGTTTTTTCGTCTCCGGATCGTCCTTTTCCGTCTCGGTCATCGCCAGCCCTTTGCTGATGTATTTTCGCGCATCCTCCGGCCTGTCCATTTCCGAGAAGGTGCGGCCGAGTTCGATGTAGTGCATGAGCCGGTTCGGGTTCAGCTCAATGGCCTTGGAAAAACAGCGCTCCGCGTCTTCATACTTCGCCGCCGGGAGGTTGCCGTAGGCGAGCTGCGCCAGGGCGCGTTTCACTGAACCCACCTCGGCTAGGTTCAAATACCAGCGCCCCAAAACGTGCCAGGCCAAATCATTGCCCGGCTCCAGCGCGAGCACCCGGTCCGCGGCGGTTTTGATGACCTTCGAGTTTGCGAACTGCTCCTTGCTGCTCTGCAGCGGCAGCAGCTTTCCGTAGCTGATCGCCAACGCGAGCTGCGCGTCGGGATCGTTCGGCGCGAGCGCCACCGCGCGTCGCGCGTAGTCCACCGCCGTGCTGCCCAGCAGCACCTTGTCCTCGCGCTTCGCGGCGTCGCTCATCAAATGCCGATACTCCCGCGAAATATGCACCAGCAGCCCCACGTTGTTCGGCACCAGTTTTTCCGCCGGAAGGTAGAACGCCAGCGCCTCGGCGGCCTGCAGCTTTGCATAAAAAACATCGCCCTTTCGGATTAGTTCGTCCGCCGAATCCGCACCGCTCGCCACGGCGGAGAGCGCCAGTGCGAACCCAATGAAGATAGAAAAAAGTCGCATGATTTTGCGAAGCGAAACGCGGTTCCTTTCCTTCTACTTCGCGGTTGAAGCCCAACTTGGCCTTGCCGGGGCGGGAATGATTTTGGCAGCTATTTCTTCACCGCAGCCTCCACCAGTCGCCCGGCGTTGAGCAGTTCCGCTTCGCTCCGGCGCGGCCCGATCAATTGCAGGCTCGTCACAGGCACACTCGCATCGCGCATCGGCACCGGCACGGCCAGCGCCGGGTTGCCCGCGAAATTCACCGGCACCGTGTTTTGCAGGGCGAGCACGCGTGCTTCCAGGATGCCGATTCTAAAATCCAGCGGCAGCAGCGGCGGTGTCGATTGCAACGTTGGCAAAGCGATGAAATCCACTTTCTTGAAAACCTCGCGCAGCGTCTTCTGCCACGCGCGCTGTCTCGTGAGAGCCTCGCGATATTTGTCCGGATAGGAAATCTGGCCGACGAGGATGACCGCTTTGGTCCGCAGGCTCACACCCGTTTTGTCACGGTATTGGCGGTCGTTGATCCAAGCTCCCCCGGCGGCGACGGTCGTGCCGTCCTGTTTCGCCTGCTCCCACTTCGCTTTGAAATCATCATCCAGCGGAATGATTTGAAAACCGGTCCGGGCGAGAGCTTCGTCCACGGCTTGATCGATTTTCGCGTTCGTGCCCTTGAGCGTCAGACGCCCAATCCGAATCCTCCGGGCGGAAGGCTTCGCGGCCTGCGCCGCGGCATACCGCTCCGCGAAACCGCTCTGCAAAAGATCCATGCCCTGCGCGGTGCGGGCGATGTCCCGGCCCATCGGGCCGACGGTGTCGAGATGCTTTGGCTCGATCGGCACCACGCCGTCGAGGGAAATCAAACCGTGCGTCGTCTTCAGCCCGACGATGCCGCAGCACGCCGCGGGCACGCGCACCGACCCCGCCGTGTCCGTCCCGAAAGCCACATCCGCCAACCCGCTCGCCACGGCCACCGCCGAACCGCACGAGGAACCTCCGGGAATGATCTTCCGCCAGCCCCCGAGCGGATTCTCCGGCGTGCCAAAATATTCGTTGTAGCCGGATGGAGCGACCGCGAATTCGCTCAAGTTCGTTTTGCCGACGATCCGCACATTCCGCTGCCGCGCGATCGCCAGGCACGGTGCATCTTGCGTCGCGGGCGGGTTGTTTTTCGCGAAATACTCCGAACCCGCCGTCGTCACCACGCCCTTCATGTCGATGTTGTCCTTCACTGCCAGCCGCAACTCGCCCGGCACTTTTTCGTGCGGCCAGTAAGCGATGAAGGCGCGTTTCGCCGCGCCACGTGACGGATGGGACAACAGGGCACAGCCGTTGCAGAGAATGGTGGCAGCCAGGGCGGACAGCAAGGTCGGTAGGGCGACACGGGGAGTTTTCCTCATAAAATGAATCCATATCATTGGTCATCAGAATAAAAGAGGCAATTCACCAGTCCAACCGTCATGCAAAAACCCAGCGGAATAAAAGGGGGGTTGTTCGGCTGTATTAGAAACGGCTGAAAAGCGACGTTCAAGATTCGACAGATTCTCGAACAAATCGGTGACCAAGGCCGCGTCTGGACCGTAAGAAAAAGGTCTATGACTGATGAAGCTGAAATCCGGCGCAGCCCACTCGGATTGAGCGGCCAGTGGAGCATGTAAATGTCGAGGCGGTCGGTCTGGAGGCGGGCGAGAATGGCTTCGCAGTGCCGACGCAATTCGACGCGATAAGCGTAGTAGGCTGATTTTAGTTGCAGACGACTGCGTCATCGCTGCGTCCGGGCAGCGCGTGGCCGAGTGCGACTATGCTCGCGCCGTCGTTGTAGGTTTCGGCGTGTCGAAGAAATTCAAGCATCAAGCTGTCCTCAACGGGTATAATGCCATGGCCCTAGGGCGTCGCCGCTTTCTAGGGAAGATCTGACCATGCCCGAGGGGGGCATTGAGCGAAGGGACACGGCCCACCCGGGATTAAGCCCCCGGCATCCGTTCACTCCTCTGGGCAGTGGTGAATGAGCCGCTGTCCCTAGTGGGAGCCGGGTACGGCGCAGATCGGCGGGCTGCTCGGCCTCCAGTTCACCCGCACGACCCACAACGCCTACACGGCACCTCGGTTCGCGTTCTGCCAGTGGTGCGGCACCGACCGCGCGATCCCGGCGGAGACAGAACTCGGGGTGCTGCGAGCCTACGCGGCCGCCTCGAAGTACTGGAACATCGAGCCCTCAGACTCCAAGAAACGCCGGCTGCTCATCTCGTCGGCAGCCCAAAGACGTGCCGCTGGGCTGCGTCTACCCGACCCGCCCGAGCCCTTCAAGGCATCTGGCCACGCGGGTTCAGGCATCCAGCCAGAGGTCTTGAGCGCGCTCGGCGAAGCCTTCACACCGGCCCAACTGGACCCTTTGGACCGATCAGAGGCGCTGGTAGAGCCTCGTGGCTGCCAGCGCCGACGGCACGCGACTTCAACGATGGCGGCGAAAACGGCTGCTATCAATGCCGCTGCCAGCAGACCTTCTTCGGGCACAAGGCCCGGATACTCTGCGCGGTTTGCCAGGCTGAGAACGAGCGTGTATGGCCGCCATGACCCCGGAAAAGCAGCGCCGGAGCCTCGAAGAGGCCTTGGCGCTGTGGAATGCCCTGAAATCGGGGCACTCTGAAGGGGGCAGAATTACCAATTAGTTCACCTTAAAGGACAGTTTTCTCGAAAATTTCCACCTCCCTCTCTCGTGGTTTACACTGGAATCCGAGACCGTAGAAACCAGTACGCCGAAGGGACCCGGTAAAATAAAGGTCCCGATTTTGTCAATACTACAGAGAAAACATGAACACACCCATCCATCCCGCCGCGGTTTCTAATGCACCTTTGGCGTCGTCACGCGATGAGCAGAAGGACCAAAGCAGTCCGAGACCCGTTCCAACGGGGCCGGCGCAGGCGTCACGCAAGAGGCCGTCAACGTGCCGATCATCGGCCACAAGGTCGCCGAGATCATCAACTCAGCGACGCTGGTCAACCGCGACGACCTGCTCCACTTTGCCGGCCACCTCGCGGAGATCCTCGACGGCGGTCGCCACTCCGCCGACATCCAATGCGCCGACCGCGTCCTAGCGAAGCTCGGCTACAAGCCCGATCTCGCCGCCTGCGCATGTACTAAGTCGCCGGCTTTCCACGCCAAGTTGAAGGCGGTCAAAGAGGTTGTTAAGGCCCAGAAGACCGCGCTCATCAAGCGGGGAGCCCGAGATCGCCGACCGAGGCAAGACCCTAACGGCGACGACAATCCTCAGAATTTCAGAAGCATGAAAGCAAAATAAATTCAGCTTTGACCCGGCGAACATCGCCTGCCTAGCAGCCTCCAAAAGGTGAATACATACCTGGCTCAAATTGCTCGGAGGCATAAAGAGAGTGCCGTGACAGGGCGGCAGACGAAAAATGTTGACTCCCCGTTGGGGAGTCTCAACGGGGAGCTGGCATGCAATCCGACTCACTTACCGTGTTCCGAAGTTCAATTTCCGATGGGCGACATCGCCGCTCATTTGATGTGGTGGCGGACGACGCCGGTATTCTAATCGACGATGTAGTGTTCTTACCTTGGGAATAGCTGGAAACAGCCCGTCTTATCACGCAGGTAGCTGCTTTTCCGGCCCGGAATGCAGTTGTTCTAGAATTAGGAACATGACGACGAATGCTGCCAACTGCACGATGTACCGCGGGTTCAATTTAAGGAGTTCAACAGTGGGCGCCGGGCCGCTGGATAGTTTGATTGATTTTTTCAAAAAAGAGACCAAGTATTTTTGGAAGTTACGAATTTCGGCAGCGGGCATTTTAGTAATCCATGCGGAAAAGCTGAATTCAAACTGCCGAACGTCGTGGACTAAGTCGTTCCTCAGTTTTGAAAATATGCGGATAAACTGCCGAACGCCGTCGGGCAGTAAATCGAGCGTTTTTACAAACGCCATTTTCCCCTTATTGCGATCTCCGGTGTCCATCCTAGCCACAATATCGACCAAGCGAGCATCCCCCAGCTTTGCTGAAATCAGTTCATTTAATCCGGCTTCAAGCATGGCGTGCCACTTAATAACGAGTGTCCAGTCGTCGTCCGACTTTAACCTCGAAAAAAAATGAGTCGGGCACTCTGATTTTTCCTTTTGCCCAACGCATAAAATCTCCTCCGAACTGCGCCCGTGCTTCTTCTTTGTTTGGCATGGCTATGCGGTCTTTCTCGAAATGTTCTTCGCCGCCCTCTGCTTCTGATACTCAGCTTCGCGGCGGTCAATCTCCGATTTTGGAACGGAGATCACACGTTTTGCAAAGTCGCGGAACTTTTCAAAGGGGGTTGATTCAATCGGCGGTGGTGTTTTCATAATATGGATACGTCAATCACAGACACGGTTTCGTCATTCCTAGTTCTTTCTTTTCGACTTCATCAAGCTAGTCGAGAGCCATTGCCGCCACAGCGGAAAATGGTTTATCGGAAGTTGGCTGGATACTTCTGCCGGTCGTCAGATGTGTCTGCATGCGTGCAAGCGTTAATCTCGGCATCATGTGGAAAAACTGCCCGGCACCCTCGGAAGATTCAGTCACAAGCAAACGCATGTCGTCCTCGTCACAGTACTCCCATAACCTTTGGGAAAAAGTCCGTGCTTCCAAGTATCGTTGCGGAGGCTGTGGATTCGGATAAAGGCTTTCGGCAGTATCTAAAACAGCAATTAGAGGCTGCCAGAAGTTTGAAACCAGCCACGGATCAATCTCCGTCGTGTCTGTGAGCAGTTTTTTGAGATCTTCCTTTTTCAAAATGTTAGTCCTTTTTCCGCTTTCCGCGCCGCTGGCGCTTACGCCGGAAGCAACTCCCCGCCCCCATCTTGCCCGATGAGTTTCTTGTAAGTGAGACGCTTGCCGATGATGCCGATGAGCCCGAGCAGGAACCTGCCCTTGTCGCCGTCCTCGTTCTTGCGCTCGTTGAACCGGAAAGCCTGCTCATCCAAATACCGGAACAAATGAAAGGGCTCGACGCTGACGTAAGTTCCTTTGATCGCCCGCTTGAGAAGCGACCAGAAGTTTTCCAGCCCGTTCTTGTGGACGTGCCCGCGCACGTAACACTCCGCATGGTCAATGACGTTGTGGGTGTACTCATCCGCGAGTCCTTGATACGATTTCAGCGCGTCAGTGTGAACCTCATAGCCTTTCAACACGTATTCGCAAACTTGGCTCTGCAACTCGGCTTTCTTCGTCGTGGCCACGACTTTAAGAATCACGCGGCTCGCGCGCTTGGCCGTGCTGCGCTCCAGAAGCCCCATCACGGGCGTCATGGCGACAGGGCCGCTGCCTTTCACCTTCCGCTTGCCAAAGTGCCTGTTCCTCGCCTTGCCGCCGATGAACGTCTCGTCGGCCTCTACGTGCCCACCGATCTTGACAATGGTACCGTTCTTAGCGTTCACGATCATCCAGAAGGCAGGAAACCACTTGTCGAGACCAATGGGGCTTTCCTCAAACACGGTGCCAACCTTTGCCGAGAACTGGCAGTTGCACCCGCGGCAGCGCCACGTCGAACGCTTTGGCATAAACTTCGCGTCCGCGCCATCACAGCGGTGGCAGCGCGCCACACCGTCAGGCCAGCGAATCGAAATCATAAATTCGAGCGCCCGCGCAGGATCAGAAAAGTAGGTGATTGCCTCTTGAAGTGTCTCAGGGAACTCGGCTTTTTCGGTCTTCATTCACCCACACTCGCACTCTATTAATTTGAGTCAGTATGTATTTACCATGAAAAGGGCCGAATGTTTCGTAATTGTTTCTTTCCCTCCAGAGAAAACGCTCGGAAATAGCCGAAACGCTTTCGCCTTTAATTACGAAATAATTTCGTCCACTTCTCGATATGCCGCACCCTCCCACCCCCGCCCCAAAACAGCGCGACGCCGATCGCGCTGACTAGCAGCGCGATTCCGTCGCACACCATTTCCGCGGCACTCTGCGGGAGCCAGTTGTTTCCGAAGTGGCTGGTCTCAATGCGGGCGTAGATTACCGCCCCCACCATCACGATTAGTCCGGCTATTTTACGTTTCATGTTTTTCTCCTTCGTTCACGGTTGGTGCGGCATATCCACGCGCTTCAGCGAACCTGCGGTTCGGCTGTCAGCGCGTGGCGAAGCGTCAGCGCCGCAGGTCGCTGAGCTTAGTTCGTTAGGCGTTTCCTAGCCGTCTTGTGAATCGTGAGCTTCCAGATGACACTTACACCGAGGTTTGCCGACTCAGCACGGACGGCAACGCGCTCGTCAACGACGGCGACCTTGCAGGAGCTATCGTGCAGTTCGAGCGTGCTCTGGCTTTGCTTCCGGCACCCATCGAGGATTGGACCGCAGCGACTTGGCTTCTCACAGCTATCGGCGAGACGCACTTTTTCGCGGGCGACTTCGAGAGCGCACGCATCGCACTCAACCGCGCCCTGCTTTGTCCCGAATCACTCGACAATCCGCTCGTCTGGCTTCGACGCGGCCAAGTCTATTTCGAGCTTGGCGACACTCGCCTCGCCGACGACTCTTTGGCCAGCGCCTACATGCTTGGCGGTGACGAAGTATTCGAGCGCGAAGACCCTAAGTATGCGGAGTATATCCACACCAAACTCCAAAAGCCCGGAAACGCCTAACCATGCGCTGCAGCGAACGGCTCCGCGTGTCACGGTAGCTGCTATTTCTAGCTCGGACCCGTCTCGTCCGAGCCACCTCTTTCTCTAGCTCGTATGCCTTCACTTCGCTCCACCTTCGCAGCTACCGCGCCGCGCTCCGCAGTCTCTGAGCTTGAGTCGTTAGGCGTTGCTGCGCGCATTCCATGAACGGACGGCTTTTATCTCTGCTTTTTGCATCTCTGCTCGCGTTTCCTGCGGCGAGTACCACAGCGGAGACTCTGCCTCCAGGCATCATCACAGCGTTTCGCTCCGCCACCCGTGTCTTACTGTATTCCCTCGACCCCGCCAATCGTCGCCACGGCACCGGCTTCCACGATTTCCGCGTTGTCGGCTATATCACCATCGAGGACGCCGCAACCCGGCAGTATATCGCCGCTAAGGTGTCACAGCACGTCGAGGCAGGCGGCGGCGGAGCGTTTTGCTTTGAGCCGCATCATGGCATCCGGCTTATTTCGGGGCGAACCATTCACGACCTTGTTATCTGCTACGAGTGCGGCCACGTTTACATATATTCTTCCGGCCTGCGCGTTCGCTATGTCGGCATCGCGGGCGATCCCGCTTATCTCGACGAAATTCTCACAAGAGCCAAAGTTCCTTTGGTGCCACGCAACCACTGAAATGACCGCAACGCCTAACCATGCGCTGCAGCGAACCCGCGCGGCTGTCACGCCCGCTGCTTCCAGCCTCCGCCTTTCCCCCACCGCGCAGCGGCCGCGCCAGCCGCGCCGGTCGCTGAGCTTGAGGTCGTTAGGCGTTTGCTCGCTTGCTCCGAGAAATGAAGCCGGTAAGCTCTCCCGCAAACGCACGCCATGCCCGAACTTTCACGCTTTTACGGAATCATTATTCGGATGTTCTCCGAGCCTTCGGAGCGCCATCACGTCGCGCATTTTCACGCCTACTACGGCGAGCACGTCGCGGTCTTTTCCATTTCGCCGGTCGCGCTCATCATCGGCTTCATCCCGCAGCGCCAGCAGCGGCTCGTCGAGGCTTGGGCCGAGCTTCACGAGGAGGAGTTGCTCGCCGATTGGGCGCTTCTGGAGCAGGGCCGCAAGCCTTCCCCAATCACTCCTTTGGTGTAGAGTAGCGCCATGAACCATCCAATTTACCGCATCACCGCCTGCGAACTCATCGCTCCGTATTCGCTGCGTCTGCGCTTCAACGATGGCTTGGCGCGCACCATTGATTTCGAGGCGATTCTTGAGGGCGAGCTTTACGGGCCGCTGCGCGACCCGGCGGCTTTCGCTCAGGTCACGCTCGACCCGGAGATTCACACCGTCGTCTGGCCCTGCGGAGCCGACTTCGACCCAGCTACGCTTCACGATTGGCCCGAACACGAGGCGGCTTTTCGTGCCGCAGCGGAGCGCTGGAGCCATGCCAACGCAAACGCCTAACCATGCGCTGCAGCGAACCGCGACCCTGGCGTTCAGTTACCGACGCGCGGCTGTGGGTTCGACCGGCTCAGTCACGGCATGTGCTCCCACCATGAAGCCCAGCACATGCCGCGCCTTCGCCTCGCGCCGTTTCGCGCACACGCGCGCTCTCGGGTCGCGGTCGCTGAGCTTGGGGTCGTTAGGCGCTTCCGCACGCGTCTCGTGAACGAAGCATGACATCCTCCCCAATGAAGCTCTTTCCTGACTCGCTTGCAGGCTGGCTACATTATGGGTTCGTCGCGTCCATCACTGCCTGCGTTGGACTGCTTTTCTACTGCGGCGTTCTTACTGGCGTCCGCTGGCCACCGCATCTTTACATCTATCGGGCAGTTATTGCGCTTCAGTTCGCGCTGGGTCTGCTATTTCTCGTCTCCCTCGCTCTGCTGCCCCTCAATCGCCGTCTCGCTGTCATCGGTCTGATTGCTTCCGTCATCGCGTTCGGCTTGCATCCCATCGTTACCGCAATCAAAGAAGAATGACCTCTGCAACGTCCAATAACGAAGCGCCTAGGCTCAATTTTGAAGTGCAACCTTGGTTAGTGGCGAAGGAAGCATTGATTGGGTGTTTTGTAGCCATGTCTTTTTCTGGGTTGGTTGTTTAGTTTTTCGGCGATCAGGTCGCATTTGCTTTGTCTTACTCCGCGCATCGTTTTTCCCTTGGGCAGATACTGCCGGATCAGTCCGTTGGTGT
>JAYVNN010000102.1:0-6244 GCA_043758435.1 Chthoniobacter sp. | reverse complement strand
GCAAGAGGCTCCGCCGCGGCAGAACCCACCCCGCAAAGTTCGTTTCGGCGAGACGCCGAAACCAACACGCGGGACGCGTGTGCTCCCCGGAGTTCGCGTCCACACGTCTCGTGAAATTCGATGTCGTTCATGGTTTTTTCGCGTTGGGTTTCGGCTCGGCCGGTTTGGTGATCGCCTTGAAATACTTTTCCACGATCTCGCTGTATTGCTCGATCATCGTCTCGCCCTGCACCGCACCGGATTCGCGGTTCACCGCGTTCACGCCGTTCACCACATCCGCCTTGTCCAGCGCCACCGGCGCGGTTGCGCCATCCGGCGTCGCCTGGTTGCGGCCATTGCCGTTGAGCTTCCCCTTGTTCGAGTCGGAGACGCGCGCCTCATTGCCCATCACATTCGCATTCGGCCCGGTATAGACGGCCTGCCCGTCACGCCCGCCATTGCCCATCTGCCCTTGCCCCGGCTTGAATCCGCGCCCATTGCCAAACTTCTTCGACTCCATCATCTGCTTGAACGTCCCGCGTCCCGGCATCCCCGCCTGAATGCTCATGTATTGGTCGAGTTCACTGCTCATCTCCCCTTCCTTGGCGTTGCACTTGGAAAAGAGTTTCTCCATCTCGCCGCGCAAGGTTTCCGCGAGCTGCGAGCCTTTGTCCCCGTTGCCCGCGAGCATCTCGCCCGTCGCCTTGTTCGCCAGCGTTTGCAGCCGCAGATCGCCCATCGCCTGCGCGATGTCCTTCGCGCTTTGCCCCGCCTTTGGAAACTTCTCCTCCGTCGCCTTCCCGTCCTCCCACAGCTTCTGCTCCACGGCATCCAGCTCGTCGCCAATCTGCTTTTGCGCTGCTGCGAGATCCTTGAGCGCGAGCTGATCCTCGCGGCTCAGCGGCCCGGCCCGGTCATACGCTTTCGACTGCTTCGCCATCTCCTGCTGCGCCGCGTAGAGGTCCTTGAAGCGGTTGATGTCCTTCACGATTTCATGCAGCAGGCTCAGGTCTTCCAGCGGCTTCAGCACCTCCTCCTCCGTCGCCTGCTCGGTTGCGCCAAGACGCGCGAGCTGCTCGTCCGAGGCTTTCTTGAAATCGTCGAGCGTCTTCTGGCTCGGAGCCTGTTGGCCGGCGGGCGATGGCTTTCCTTCCGGTTGCTCGCCGGCGAGCGCCTTCATCTGCTCCTCGTTCGCCGCGGTGGAATCGCGAAGCTCCTGCGCCTTTTCCGCGAGTGTGTTTTTCAATTCCGCCTCCACGTCGTAGAGCGGCTGGTCGCGGACGAAATGCTCCATCGTGTCCGCCAGCGCGTTCAGCTTCGCGTTCAGCGCGTGCTGCTGCGCCATCAGCTCATCGAGCTTCTTTTGCAGCGTCGCTTTTTCCGCATCGGTTTTCGCCGCGGCGAGCTGCTTTTTCAGCGCGTCGATTTCCTCGCCCAGCTTTTTCTGCTGCTCCGCGAGGTCGCGGAAATCGTTCACCAGCTTCGCGTATTTCGCCTCGATGTCGCCCATGTCCGTCTGCTCGCGCAGAACGGCGTTGTACTCCTCCGTCGTGATGACCGTCAGCGTCACCGTCTTGCTCCGCGCGATGTGCGGCTCCGGCGCGTTGTCGATGGCCTCGGCGAAAATCGAAACCGTGTCGCCCGACACCAACCCCGCGAAATCCAGCGCCTGCGCCTCGCGCGCATGCAGCGGCGGTTTTTCGTAAGCCACCACGCGCGGCTCGCCAAAGCCGCCGTTGCGCGCCGTGTGGATGCGCACCGTCTTCACCCCATAGTCGTCGCCCGCCTCGACCATGGGCACCGCCTTGAAATCCATCGCCACAAACGTGTCGCTGTTTGGGTTCGCGATCTGCACCTCGGGCGGCAGATCGTGCGTCACCGTCAGCGCGCACTGCCACGTCTCCTGCGAGGCGAAGCCGTCGCGATCAATAATCGAAAACGCGAGCTGTGCCGGTTGCTTCGCCTCTATGACCGCCGACACTTCTTTCTCGCCCGAGGGCTTCATCTCCACCGGCACAAGCGTGCCCGATTCATCCGTCACATTGATGTTTCCGCCCGCCAGCGGCCGGTTCGATTGCAACCGAAACTCGATCCTACTCCCCTCCAGCGCCTTCACGTTTTTGAACGTGAGCGCGTGCTCGTACGGCGGCAGCGCGGTGTAAGCCGGCGGCGTGATTTTCACAAACGCCCGCTCTAGCTTCGGCGTCAGAATCACGCCCACGCGCCGCTGCTTGCTCTGCGCGTGGCGGTTCTTCGTGTGCGCGAAAAGCACGAGGTTCGTCTTGATCCCCTCGATCTGCTGCGTGAACCCGCGCTCGCCTTTGTCGAACATCGGCACCGTCGCCACCTGCTCCGGGCGGCCGTCCGGGAACCAAGACAGCCACAGCTCTCCGGGGCGATGCCCGCCGGATTTCACCGTGACCAGCAGACTCTCGCCATACACCACCTGCGCGCCATCCGCGCCCGGCTCGGCGATTTCCAGCCGCGTAAAGGAGTACGGCGGATGATCACCAAACGGATCGAGAAACCGCAGCGCTTCCGTCCGCGTGACGTCGAAAAAAATCCCGAGCAGACCCGCGAAAATTAGCAGTCCGCGGGCTGTCCGTTTCGCCTCCCGCCGCAGCGTGTCTGTGCGCGCGAGCTGCTCGATGGGTTCGTCCCGCAGTTCCCGCGCGTAGCTGCCCACTGCCAGCCCGGCCAGTTCCCGCGTCATCGGCATCACCGAGGCATCCGTCGTCTGCACGCGGAGTTGGAGAATGTTCATCAGCTTCGAGCCCAGCCGCCCATGCCGGCTCTCCAGCACCCGCGCCGTGTGCTCAAAAGCATTCCTTTTTCCAAACGCGATCCACACCCACCAACCCGCAAAGCCCAACGCCAGCACCGCACCCGCCACCGTCATCCCCGCGCGCACCCCGCCGGCGAGATGCAGCACCACATCCACCACGAAACACCCGGCCACGAAACCCACCGCCCACGGCCAAGCCCGCAACAGCCGCACTCCACCGCGTTCCCTTTGCAAAATCCGATCCGCCGCCGCCAGCCGCGCCGCCAGCGGACCGAGCGGATCCGTCGCGCTGCCCTGCGCGGCTGGCGGAAGTGGCGTCATCGTGCTCATGCGAGTGCCGCCGACGATAGCCGCGAGCCGCGAAATCGCCCGTCAAATATAGTTCCACTCCGGGGTCATCCTGAGCGGAGCGGAGGTGGAAAGGCGGGCGTAGCGCAGTCGAAGGACCTCGGCGGTCCTTTAATGTCGAGCGCTGGATCGAACCGCCGGGGTCCTTCGACTGCGTTCCGTCCCGCCTGCGCCCGCGACGGAACTCCGCTCAGGATGACGGCCAGTTTGCGAAAACTGAACAAGGTGCCATCCGCACCTCACGCCCCGATGGGATGCCACGTCGTCTTAAACTCCAGCGTGTCGCGCACCGCGTAGAGGCTCTGCGCGGTGTCGGCGAACCAGTCGGGCTGATCCTCCGCTTTGATCAAACGCAGCCGCTTCACGCTATCCGCCGCGCCGAGCGCGAGCGCTTTGCGCTCCTCCGCATTGGCGACTCCGCAGAGCGCGCGCAGGTGCGTGTGGGTGGCGAAAGTAGGGATCATTTCCTTGCGGAAACCCGTGAGGAGATTGACCACGCCGCCGGGCAGGTCGCTCGTCGCCAGCATCTCGCCGAGGAGGATCGCCGGATACGGCTGCGTCTCGGAGGCGAGCGCGACGATGGTATTTCCACTGGTGATCGCGGGCGCGAAAAGCGAGACGAGCGCGAGGAGCGGCGCGGCATCCGGCGCGAGCACGCCGACGATGCCCATCGGCTCGGTGACGGTGAAATTGAAATGCGGCGAAGCGACCGGGTTCACGTTGCCGAGCACCTGCTCGTATTTGTCGGCCCAGCCGGCGTAGTGGATCAGCCGGTCCACGCTCGCGGCGACCTCGCGCGCGGCGGCGGCTTTCGATGCGCCCCCGAGCTGGATCGCGTCGGCCATTTCGTCGGCGCGGGCTTCGAGCATTTCGCCGAGGCGGTAAAGAATCTGGCCGCGGTTATAGCCGGTGCGTTTCGCCCAGCCGGGGCCGGCCTTTGCAGCGGCTTCGACAGCGTTGCGCAGGTCCTTGCGCGTGCATTGCGGGATGTTCGCGTAGAAATCCCCCGCCGCATCCTTCAGCGGAAACACGCGCGCACTTTCCGACCGGATGAAAGCGCCGCCGACATAGACTTTCGGGGTTTTGGTGATGGGAAGACGGGACATGGGTGCGAACTTTGATGGAGGAGGTCTAATGAGGAGGTCTTTTGAAAATAGCCCAGCACTTTAGTGCTGGGTAGCGATGTGGAATGGAATCAGTCCCGGCGGGACGGCAGAACGGTTCTTCCGTCCCGCCGGGACTAGTCCGTCTCTTGCTGACGACCCAGCACTAAAGTGCTGGGCTATTATCAGAAGAGAAAGAAGCCGACCTTTAGCCATGCTCTCGATCACACAAGCTGGCAGTAATCCAGAAGCCCCTGCCGCCCACCCTCGCGCCCAAAGCCGCTTTCCTTGTACCCGCCAAACGGCGACGCCGGGTCGAACTTGTTATACGTGTTCGCCCACACCACGCCCGCCTTCAGCTCCGTGCTCATTTTCAAAATGCGCGAACCCTTGTCCGTCCACACCCCGGCGCTCAAGCCATAGGCCGTGTTATTCGCCTTCTCGATCGCTTCATCGACTGTGCGGAAAGTAAGTATCGAAAGCACCGGCCCAAAGATTTCCTCCCGCGCAATGCGATGGCTCATACTTACT
This sequence comes from Chthoniobacter sp., assembly GCA_043758435.1. Taxonomy (GTDB): domain Bacteria; phylum Verrucomicrobiota; class Verrucomicrobiia; order Chthoniobacterales; family Chthoniobacteraceae; genus Chthoniobacter. The sequence goes on along the minus strand of JAYVNN010000102.1, from coordinate 1,498 downwards.
CCGCTAAAGAGCGTCGGCGGAAAGTAAAAACCCTTCGCCGGTAACTTGCACGGCGGCTGAAAGAGTTCCGCACCTTCCTTCACCCCATGCTCGACTAACTCCCGTATCTTCCCGAGTTGCTCCCGCGAGTTGATCGCGCCGAGGTCCGTGTTCTTGTCCATCGGATCGCCCACGCGCAGCACGCGGAGACGGTTCTTGAGCTTCGCCAGCACGCGCTCCGCTACCGGCTCATGCACGAGCAGGCGCGACCCGGCGCAGCAGACGTGGCCCTGGTTGAAAAAGATGCCGTTCACGATGCCTTCCACCGCCTGGTCGAGCGGCGCGTCGTCGAAGACGATGTTCGCCGCCTTGCCGCCCAGCTCCATCGTCATCCTTTTGTCCGAGCCCGCGAGCGAGCGCATGATGATCTTGCCCACCTCCGTCGAGCCCGTGAACGCGACCTTCGCCGGAATCGCGTGGCCCATCACCGCCGCGCCGACCTCGCCCGCGCCGGTCACAAAATTCACCACGCCCGCCGGCAGCCCCGCGTCCTGCATGATCTCCGCGAGCTTCAGGCAGGTGATCGACGTGGTCTCCGCCGGCTTGAGCACCACGCAGTTGCCCATCGCCAGCGCGGGCGCGATTTTCCACGCGCACATGAGCAGCGGGAAATTCCACGGGATGACCTGGCCCACCACGCCCAGCGGCGCGACGCGGCGGCCCGGCGCCACGTAGTCCAGCTTGTCCGCCCAGCCCGCGTGATAGAAAAAATGCGCCGCCGCCATCGGCACATCGAAATCGCGCGACTCCTTGATCGGCTTCCCGCCGTCGAGCGTCTCCGCCACGGCAAACTCCCGCGCGCGATCCTGCAGCAGCCGCGCGATGCGAAAGAGATACTTCGCCCGCTCGCGCCCCGGCATCCTGCTCCAGACATGGTCGTAAGCGCGGCGCGCAGCCTGAAAGGCGGCATCCACATCCGCGGCCCCGGCGAGCGCGATCTCGGCGAGCTTCTGCTCATTGGCCGGATTGATGGAGTCGAAATACTTGCCCGACTTCGGCGCGACAAACTTTCCGTCGATGAAAAGGTCGTACCGAGCCCTGAGCTTCGGGTCCGCCGTCTCCGCAGCCGGATCGTATTCCCAAAGATCACCAAAGATCAGTTCCGGCGCAGGCCGCGCCGCGCGGGTGGATTTTGGCTGGCGACCGTTGGTGGAGACGGGCTTGGAAGACGCGGGCTGCGCAGTCGCAGCGGCGCGTTTTGGGATGTGGGAAGCGGCGGGCATCGCAGGCGAAAAGTGGCGGGCGGGGCGCACGGTGTCAACACTGGTGGATGCGAATGCCTTGCTTGTGAAGAGACCTGCACAGGGAGGAGTAATGGATGGACGATCAGGTTGGTTTCGCCTAATTCGTGTTAGATGGTGTCTAAAAAATGACTACAATTTAGGACTTGTACTATTTATGGCAATTACCGACAAGGCTTGGGATGCACACCAAAGAACCGTATCCGAGCAGTTTCACC
>JAYVNN010000101.1:0-6261 GCA_043758435.1 Chthoniobacter sp. | reverse complement strand
GCGACGTTGAAGGGTTTGCCGACGAAGTCGTTGCCGCCGCTGAGGCTGGACTGGACGCGGTTTTGAAAGGTGCTCATGCCGGTGACGAAGACGATGGGCGTTTTCTCGTGGGCGGGGAGGGCGCGGGTGCGGGTGCAGAGGTCGAAGCCGGTCATTTCGGGGAGGCCGATGTCGAAGAAGATGAGGTCGAAGGGGCGGCTGCTGAGGTTGGCGAGGCCGGTGCCGGGGGCGTCGGCGGAGAGGGCGTTGAGGCCGACGAGGCGCATGGCGGCGAGGATGATTTTGCGCGCGCCGTCTTCGTCGTCCACGACGAGGACCTGGGCGGCGGAGGCATCGCGGGCGCGGCTGCGCTGGGGCTCCTGGAGGAGGAGGGAGAGAAAGTCGAGCGACTGGCCGAGGGTGCGGAGGGTGGAGGGATTGATCTGGCCGGGGAGCTGGATGAGATCGAAGACGAGAGCCTCGAGGGCGGAGGTGAATTGGAAAAGGGGCCGCTGGCCGAGCATGGCCATCTGCTCGGTGAGGCCGTGGATGTGCTGGAAAAGATCGCGCAGCGCAGAGGCGTCGGCGGTGTCGTGGCTGAGGCCGTGGAGGGAGCGGCGGAGGGCGGTGACGGTGGCCGGCGCGCTTTCGAGGCCCATGGTGATCCAGCTTTGGTCGGGGCGAAAGGTGAGGCCTTTGGCGAGGACGGCGGTGCGGTCGAGGCCGAAGGTGGTCTCGACGGCGTCGATGAGTTCGGCCATGGGGTTGCAGGTGCGGGCGAGGACTTTGGTGGCGCCGGCGGTCTGCGCCTCCTCGGCGAGCTGGAGGCGCGAGGTGGGGAGGCAGACCACGGGCAGGTCGCGGGTGCCGGCGTCCTTGCGGAGCGTGCTGATGAGGCGGACGGAGTTTGGCTCGGCGATGACGGAATCGAGGACGACAAGATCGGGCCGCTGCTCGGTGATGGCGCGCAGGGCGGCGTCGCCGGTGCGGGCGGAATCGACGGTGAAGCCGCCGTGTTCGAGGCGCTCGCGGTACATGTTGGCGAGGAGACGGTCTTCGTGGACGAGGAGGATGCGCTTGGCGGTCATTGTGAGAGTGGAAATTATGGAGGTTATTGCTGGCTGCGCTTGGGAGTGATGCAGGGAGCGTGCCGGAAAGGGCGAAAGGTTGGCTGACTATGGAGACCGCGGGGTGGCGGCGAAATTATTGCTTGAGCCCACGCCCGCACTGGCTAGTCTCGCGCTCCGCATTTCCCGCGGAGCAGGCCAGCAAACGGACGAGTAGCTCAATTGGCAGAGCAAGCGACTCTTAATCGCTAGGTTCTGGGTTCGACTCCCAGCTCGTCCACGCCTTTCCTTTACTGGCAAAGGATTCCGCGGCGGCTGGGAGGGGCGGAGCCAAAAAAACGCCGCTATTTGCGCAGCACGCGCACGCGGTGCGCCTCGCTGTCGCCGATGAAAACCGCGCCGTCGCGATCCACGAAAACGCCGTGCGGGCGCGCGAGCTTGCATTTCCGCGGATCGCCGTCCGGCCCATCGCCGCGCGCGCCGGTGCCCGCGAGCAGCGTGAGCGTGCCGGTCTGCACGTCGATCACGCGGATCGAATGACTCTCGGTATCGGCGAGATACACATTGCCGTCCGGTCCGACGCTCAGCCCCTTTGGCCCGGACAGCGTCGCGTCCTTCGCCGGCCCGCCATTGCCGGTGAAACCTTGTTTCCCGGTGCCCGCGATGTGCCGGATCACGCCCGCGGCGAGGTCGAGTTTGAGCACGACATTGCCCTCGCGGAGCGCGAGCCAAAGATTTCCGTCGCGGTCGAAATCGAGCGCGCGCGGGCCGTGGAGCGGCGTCCCCGCGATGGGTGCGCCGTCGGGCGTCGCTTTCTTTTCGCCGGTGCCGGCAAAGGTCGCGATGAGGCCCGTCTTCATATCCACCTTGCGGATGCGGTGGTTCTTGATGTCGCAAATGTAGAGATCGCCCGCGCGGTCAAAGCCGATGCTGTGCGGCTCATTCAGCTGCGCCTGCACCGCCGGTCCGCCGTCGCCGGAAAAACCCGGCTGCCCCGTGCCCGCGACCGTGCTGATGACGCCCGTCTTTGTATCTACGCGGCGTACCACGGCATTCAGCCGCTCGACGAAAAACACGTTTCCCATTTTGTCGAAACGCACCTCGTACGGCTCATTCAACGCCGCGTCCTTGGCCAACCCGCCGTCGCCCGAATAGCCGCGCGTGCCATTTCCAGCGACGGCCGAAATCGTCCCGTCCGCCGCGACTTTGCGGATGCGCTGATTGTCGCAATCGCAAATGTAGAGCGCGCCGTCCGGCCCGCGCGCGAGGCCGAAGGGATTGTTCACCTGCGCGTTCGCCGCCGGCCCGCCGTCGCCGGAAAAACCCTTCACGCCGGTGCCGGCGCAAGTGGTCATTTCCGGTGCCGCGCGGGCCACGAGGGTGAGCAGGAGGATGCCGAAAACGGCGGGGAGTTTCATGGGGATGAGAGGTTCTACGAAGGTGTCTTAAAAAATCTGAGCCCTGAAAATAGCCCAGCACTTCAGTGCTGGGTAACGATGAAAAATACAGCGCCAGTCCCGCAGGGACGAAAGAACGGATCTTCCGTCCCTGCGGGACTGGTTCCGCTTTTTTGGAAGACCCAGCACTAAAGTGCTGGGCTATTTTCAGAAGACATTGCGGCGAACTTTGCGACGTGCCTTACGCCGGAAAACTCGCCAGCAATTCGTCCGGCGTCACGGTCGCCGTGCCGAGCTTGCCGACGACGATGCCGCTCGCGTGGTTGGCGATTTCCGCCGCCTCCGCCGTGCTCGCGCCCGCGCTCAGCGCGAGCGTGAAAAGCGCGATGACGGTGTCGCCCGCGCCGCTCACGTCGAAGACCTTTTGCGCCCGCGTCGGCGCGTGGTACGGAGGCACGTCGTGGCGGAAAAGCAGGACGCCGTGCTCACCGAGCGTGATGAGCAGATTGTCCGTGTCCCATTTCCCCGCAAGCACGCGCCCGACTTCGAGCAGCGCCGCGTCTTCCGTCGGAGGATCCACCGGCTCGGTCGCCGGCCAGCCCGCGCTGGCAAAGGCTTCCGCGCGGTTCGGCTTGATGACGGTGGCGTGCTGCCAGGCGAGGGGATTGTGCGGATTCGGATCGACGGCGAGAATTTTTCCCGCGCGATGCGCCCGCTCGCAAATGGCCGTGGCGAACTCCTGCGAGAACATCCCTTTGCCGTAATCCTCGATGATGATCGCGTCGGTTTCCGGCAGCAGCGCCTCGAGCTGCGCGAGCGCGGCGGCGGCGTGCTCCGCGTGCAGCGGCTGCCGGCGCTCCCGGTCGATCCGCACCACATGCTGCTGCCGCGCGATGATCCGCGTCTTCACCACGGTCTGGTAGCAGGCGTGCGACTGCACCGCATCCACGCCGATGCCTTCGCTCGTCAGCAATCCGCGGAGCTGCTCCGCGTGCGTGCCCACGCCGGTCACGCCCATGATGCGCACGCCGCGCGAAAACTCCGCGAGATTGCGCGCCACATTCGCCGCGCCGCCGGGAAAATATTCCTCCTTCACGACCTCGACCACGGGCACCGGCGCTTCGGGTGAAATGCGCGAGACTTTCCCCCACAGAAACTCGTCGAGCATGAGGTCGCCGATGACGAGCAGGCGCTTTGTTTTGAAAGCGGTGAGAAGCTGGGAGACGCGGTCGCGGGTCATCGCGCGAGTTCCTCGGTGATCGCGGCGAAGAGCAGCGGGATCATGATTTCGTGATGCCCGACGAGGTAAAATCCCTGCCCGCCGAGCTTCGTTGGCCGGCGCTGGACGTTCTCCGTCGGGCGGTAGTGGCGGGTCATGTCAAAAGTCGCGGTAGTGAAGTGTTCGACCTTGTGGCCGAGGTTGCGGGCGATGGTCAGCGCCTTGAGGAAAACCTCGGGCATGATGACGGCGCTGCCGACATTGAGGACGACGCCGCCTTCGAGTTGCGCGCAGACGGCGGCGAAGGTTTGGAAGTCGCGATACGAGGCTTCGCCGAGATGCGCGCCATTCGTGGTCGGGTGCTGATGGATGATGTCGGTGCCGATGGCGATGTGCGCCGTGACCGGAATGTCGAGCGCCGCGCCGGTGGCGAGGATGGAGAGCCCGAGGTTCGGAAATTTGGCGGCGATGGCGGCGTCGCCGAGCGCGCGGCCCGCCCCGAGTCCGCGCGCCACGCCGTCCGCGAGGGCTGCGTTCATCAGCTTTCCCGTCTCATCGGCCATGCCGAAGCTGCCGTCGTCGAGCCCGCGCTGCACGTCCTCGCTGGTCTCGCCTTGGAAGCACAACTCGAAGTCGTGAATCGCGCCCGCGCCGTTGAAAGCGACGGCGCTGAGGATGCCGCGGCGCATCGCCGCGACGAAGATCGGATTGAGGCCGACTTTGATGGAATGCGCGCCCATCATCAGGACGACGGGCCGCGTGTTCCGCACCGCATCCGCCACGGCGGCGGCGATCTTTTTGAAATCCTGCACCGCGAGAAAATCCGGCAGCGCATCGAGAAATGCGGCCAGCGATCCGCCCGCGACATGGGGCGTCGCGAATGCTTCGACGTTCACTTTGTTCGCGCGTTCGGCGACGGGATAGGTGCGGATTTTGGAGAAATCGAGGGGCTCGAATTTCATCGGCGGATTGCGTGGAAATGCGCGCGGTGTGTCAATGCCGAATCAGTTCGACCGCGTCGCGGTCAATGATGATAGCCGTGGACTTCAGTCCACGGTGAGTGCGGCAAACCGCGCGTGTCGCGTAGCGACACCTGAAAGTCCTCATCCGTCGCTACGCGACGATGGCTGTTCTGAATTCTGCCGTGGACTGAAGTCCACGGCTAACCTCGATGACCGCTACGCGGTCGCGCTGGGCGGGCTCCGCCTACTGGATTTTTTCCAGCTCGTCCGCCGTCCACTCCGCGCCGCGGTCTTTGCTGCCGTCGCGGACTTTTTTCACGGCGGCGGTTTCGACGACGGGCTGCTCGTGGCCGAAGGAGCGGCGGATGTAGCTGAGCACTTGCGCGATTTGCTCGTCGTCGAGCGCCGCGGCGAGGCCGGGCATGTCGAGCGCGTAGTCTTTCCCCGCGACGCTGATGCGCCCGCCGACGCCGTGGAGGACGATGCGGATGAGACGCGAGTCGGGTCCATCGACCCAATCGGAACCGGCGAGCGGCGGGGCGAGACCCTCCTGGCCCTGGCCTTGCGGCAGGTGGCAGGCCACGCAGAGCGTGTTGTAGGTCGCTGCGCCCTGCGCCACGAAGGCTTTCTGCTCCGTGGTGAGCGGCGGCGCTTTGACCTCGGGTTTTTCGCCGGGCTTGCCGGGCCAGGAAATGAAGGGGGCAATTTTCGGGGCGCGCTTTTTCACTTCGGGATCGAGGGACTGTTCGAGCGCGGCGAGGGCTTTCGACTCGGCGGTGAGCTTCATGGTTTTGAAGGTCTTCGACGGCGTGCCGAGTCCGTCGAGCATCGCGAGCTGCTGCCACGCGGCCTTGGGCGGCTTCGCGGCGTAGTCGAGCAGCACGGCGATGCGCTCGGGCTTGCGTTCTTCGAGGACGCAGCGGGTGAGTTGCGCGACGGTGGTCTGGCGTCCGGGCGAAGCGGTGGCCCACGCGGGTGAGGCGAGCGTGGTTTGCAAAAACTCCAGCTCGCGTCCGCGCAGACCGGAGATGGCGGCGGAGCGGGCGAGGGGATTTTCGACGTTGGCCGCGAGCACTTCGGCCATCACCGCGTCGGCTTTCGCGCCGCCGATTTCGCCGAGCGAAAGCAAAAGCTGGAGCTGCACGTCGGCATCCTTGTCCTTGGCGAGCGCGAAGATTTTCTCGGCGAGCGCCGCGTCCTTTTTCGCCAGCGGCTCGGCGAGGCGGATGGCCGTGGCGCGGACTTTCGCATCGGCATCGGCGAAAGCGGTGAGCACGGTTGCAGCATCCATTTTCTCCAGCCCATCGAGCGTCCACAGTGCGGTGATCCTGCTGGATGCTTGCTTTGCGGTCGCTGCGACTTTTTTCAGCGCAGCCACCGCTCCATCGCTACCGCGCTCTACGAGCAGGCGCTCCGCCGTATCGCGCGTCCAGCCGTTCGCGCTGGCGAGGTCGGTCGCGAGTTGCTCCGGCGTGTGCGTGCTCATCTTTGGCGCGGGTGCGCGCTTCGCGCCGTCCGGCACCACGCGCCAGATGCGTCCCTGGTCGAGCGGCTGGTCGAGTTTGCGCTCGATGAACTGCCGCCGCAGCCACGGCGTGACGTAGGTGATGTGCTGCACCACGCCGCGCGCCATGTCG
>JAYVNN010000100.1:0-18270 GCA_043758435.1 Chthoniobacter sp. | reverse complement strand
TGCGTTCGCGCAGATCCAGCGAGAGGGTTTTCATCGCCCCAAAATATACTGAGCCCCACAGAACGGCTACACTTTTATTTAATATGCTCTAGGCTGCCGCGAGCGTGCGGACGTGAGGAATGTCGCGGGAGTCGAGCGGTCGGATCTGTCCGTGTTCCGCGGTGATCAGCGCGACGGTTTGCCCGTCGTAATCCACGAACTCCACTTCATAAGCCGCGCCGTCGCCGTGAACGCGCACCACTGCGCCGACATCGCCGAGTTGGAGGCCCTGAGCCGGCAGATCGCAGGTCAGGGCCACGGCATCGAGTTCTTGGATGGTCTTCATATTTTTGGAAACGGATACGCGGTGATGAAGCGTGGGACGGTGCTGCCTCCTCGACGTTATTCCGGTGTTTCACGCGCGGTCGAGTTGCCGTTTCGTTTCGTGCCGAAGCTCGCGGCGAGGATTCGGACATTCGGCATTCGGGTTTCTTTCGCCATTTGTCATCCGTCATTCGTCATTGCTTCCCCATTGCACAGCGGAGCGTGCTACAACTCCGCGATGCCCGCCCGCTCTGCCCGCCGTCCGACCGTTTCCAAATCCCCCACGCACTATGTCTGGCGGAAGCTGAGCGGGGCGCAGTGGGAGGATGCGTGGTGGGACCGGCTGGCGGGGGTGCGCGACCGGCTGGCGGTGACGGCGCTGGCGGGGGCGAAGACGATCCGGCTGGAGGCGTTTGCGCTGACGAAGGCGCAGGCGGAGAAATTGCGGAAGGCGTTTGGCGGTTCGGTGAATGTGCAGAAGGCGCAGCGCGCGGTGAGCGCGGCGGTGCGGGCGCCGATCCGGGTACGGGGGAAGCTGGTGGTGGTGGGGAGCGCGGGGGAGAAGCCGGGCGGCGCGGGCAAGGTGCTGGTCATTCCGGCGGGGATGGCGTTTGGGACGGGCGATCATGCGACGACTTCGACGTGTCTGCGCTTTCTCGCGGACGTGAGCGGGGAGCTGGCGGGCGATGCGTGGGAGATGCTCGATCTCGGGTGCGGGAGCGGGATTCTGGCCATCGCCGCGCGGATGCTCGGGGCGCGGCGGGCGGAGGCGGGCGACTTCGATCCGCATGCGGTGCGGACGGCGAAGGAAAATGTGAAACTCAATGGCGTGACCGGCGTGGTCATAAAGCGGCTGGACGTGCGCGTGTGGCAGCCGGCGCGGACGTGGCCGGTGGTGGCGGCGAATCTTTTCAGCGGGCTGCTGGTGGAGGTCGCGCCGAAGATCGCGGCGGCGGTCGCGCCGGGTGGGCGGCTGGTTTTTTCGGGCGTGCTGCGGGTGCAGGAAAAAGAGGTCGTCGCGGCGTTTCGGCGCGCGGGGCTGCGGATGGATCGCATCGTGCGGAAGGGGAAATGGGTGAGCGGGCTGGGGACAAAACGTGGGTGAAACTTCTTTTTTGAAACGCAGAGACGCGGAGGCGCAGAGGACGCAGAGGAGCCGGGCGACGTCTTTTCCGGATCTCTGCGCCTCTGCGTCTCTGGGTTTTTTCCGGGGGGAAAAAGGCGTTGACGGCGCGCGCGGGCCGCCGGTAGGTTGCGCGCCCGAAAAAAACCCGAAACATTTTCCACAAAACCCCTGCCTGCGTGGGCTTCACGCCGCAAAAACCCTGAGTTTGCGGCAGTCCACGCGGGCACTTTTTATCTATGGCCGAAGAACTTTCCTACGTGCTCGTCACGCCTTACTCGATCCGCAAGTCGCGCACCGGGGGCATTCTCGCGCGGCTGATTTCGCGCACGGGGCTGGAGGTGGTGGCGGCGCGGATGTTCGCGCCGAGCGCGGAGCTGGTGGCGAAGTACGCGGAGGGCATCGTGAACGACCCGGAGCCGGGGCATCGCGCGACGCAGGAGCGGATCAAAACCTACGTGCTGAAAAACTTTGCGCCCGGCACGCCGGACGCGCATCCGCGGGTGCTGATGCTCGTTTTCAAAGGCGAGGACGCGGTGAGCAAACTGCGCTCGACGGTGGGGCACATCGTCAATGAACGGACGAGCGGCGAAACGATCCGCGACACCTACGGCGACTATCTTCAGGATGAAAACGGGGACGTGACTTATTTCGAGCCGGGCGTGCTCGCGCCGCCGGATGCGGCGAGCGCGGAGAGCGATTTGAAATTGTGGGCGGCCTATTCCGACCGCGACGGCGGGCTGCTCGATGAGGCGGTGAAATTTCCCGCGGGCGAGAAGGTCGAGAAGACGCTCGTGCTCATCAAGCCCGACAACTTCCGCTTTCCCAATGCGCGGCCCGGCGGCGTGATCGATCTTTTTTCCCGCACGGGGCTCTACATCATCGCGTGCAAAGTGCATCGCATGAGCGTGGCGCAGGCGGAGGAATTCTACGGGCCGGTGCTCGAGGTTTTGCAGGACAAGCTGCGCGGGCGCTCGGGCGAAACGGCGCGGGCGCTGCTCGAAAAGGAATTTTCCCTCACGCTCGGCGACGAGGTGCAGACGAAGCTGGGCGACCTGCTCGGGCCGATCAATGGGCGCGACAACTGGGAGCAGATCGTGAAGTTCATGGCCGGCATGCGGCCGAGCGACTGCCCGCCCGACCGGCGCGATTCGCCGGGTTCGGAAAAGTGCATCGCGCTGTGCTACCAAGGCGTGGAGGCGGTGCGGAAAATCCGCGAGGTGCTCGGGCCGACCGATCCCTCGAAAGCGCCTCCGGGCACGATCCGGCGCGAGTTTGGCCAGACCATCATGGTCAATGCCGCGCACGCCAGCGACTCGGCGGAGAACGCGCAGCGCGAGATGGGCATCGTGCAGATCAAGGAAAACAATTTGCAGCCGCTGATCGAAAGCTGGTTCGGAAAGTAGCCGTCCGCTTTCAACCCCAACCCAAAATCCCAAAACCAAAATGACCATGGAACTCTCCGCACGCGCCACCATCCTCACTCCCTCGCTGACCCTCAGCATCGACTCGAAAGCCAAGGCGATGAAGGCCGAGGGGCTCGACGTCTGCGGCTTCGGCGCGGGCGAGCCGGACTTTGACACGCCCGAGCACATCAAGGCCGCGGCGCAGGCCGGGATCGAGATGGGCTTCACGAAATACACGCCGAGCAGCGGCACGCCGGAGTTGCGCCAGGCCATCGCGGACAAGTTCAAGGCGGACAACGGGCTCGATTACAAACCGTCGCAGGTCATCGTGAGCAACGGCGCGAAGCACTCGTGCTACAACGCGATCCTCGCGACGTGCCAGCCGGGGGACGAGGTCATCATCCCCGCGCCCTACTGGCTGAGCTATCCCGAGATGGTGCGGCTCGTGGGTGCCGATCCGGTTTTCGTGCAGACGAAAGAGGCGAACGGCTGGAAAATGACGGCGGACGAAATGCAGGACGCGATGACGCCGCGGACGAAAATGGTCATCATCAATTCGCCGGGCAACCCGACGGGCGCGGTGTACACGCGCGCGGAATTGCAGGCCATCGTGGACGTGTGCGCGAACGAGGAAATCCTGATCCTCTCCGACGAAATCTACGAGAAACTGACCTACGACGGCGCAGAGCATGTGAGCACGGCCTCGCTCCCCGGCGCCTACGATCTCACGATCACGGTCAACGGTTTCTCCAAAGCCTACTCGATGACCGGCTGGCGGCTCGGCTACCTCGGAGCGCCGGAGCCGATTGCGAAAGCCATCGACGCCATCCAAAGCCACAGCACCTCGAACCCGTGCAGCTTTGCGCAAAAAGGCGGGCTCGCCGCGCTCAAGGGCGACCAGCAGCCGGTGGCCGACATGCGCGACGAATTCGACATGCGCCGCAACTACATGGTCAACCGCCTCGCCAGCATCGCCGGCGTGAGCGTGGTGAAACCGCAGGGCGCGTTTTACGTGCTCGTGAACATCGCGAAGCTCGGGCTGAGTTCGTCGAACTTCGCCGACCGCCTGCTGAGCAAGCATCAGGTCGCGGTGGTTCCCGGCGTCGCTTTTGGCAATGACTCGACGGTGCGGCTGAGCTACGCGACGAGCCTCGATGTCATCAAGAAGGGGCTCGATCGGTTCGAGGAATTCTGCAAGACGCTGTAAGCTGCGGCCAAGACTGATTCATCAACGCGCCGTCGGAGTTTTTTCCGGCGGCGCGTTTTTTTTGAGAGGAGAAAATGCGCAGACGCAACCGGCGGGACGGGGTCGCGCGATCAAGTGGGCAACCCGGATTCTCCGGGGTAACCAATCCCAATTATGACTCCAATCCTGCTCGCCTCTGCTCCCATCATCGCTGCCGCCGGCCCGGCTTTTCTCGTCTGGCTGTTTGGCGGCGGCTTCGGCCTCGCTTTGGTCGTGTTCGTCGTTTTGAAAATGATGGGGAAATAGGCGATCACATGATTTTTTCGGGCCGTCCCGGATTGGCCGAAGATCGCAAAAAAAAGGACGCGGTTTTTCAGGATTTGATCTGCGCGGGGAGCACGGCGTACTGGGAGGCGTGGCTGCGCGATGACGCCGCTGCGCACGCGTGGCTAATGGGCGGCGCTTCGCCCAGCGGCTCGGCGGGCAGGGGACATTCGAGGTGAAGAAGCCGGCGAAATAACCGATGGCGTGCGAGCTGTAGGGGAAGCTGGCAGCTTCCCCTACAGTTCGCGGCGCTGACAAAAAAAACCGCCGCGCTCTCTCACGAAAGCGCGGCGGAAAATTTTTCGGTGTGCGGTGTTTAGACGAGCGCCTCGAGCTTCGCGACGAGGTCGCCTTTGGAGCGGGTGTTGAGTTGCTCGCGCAACTCGCCGCCTTTGAAGACGAGCAAGGCCGGGATGGAATTGATGCGGTACTTCGACGCGACCTGCTGGCATTCGTCCACGTTCACTTTGGCCACCTTGGCTTTGCCCACCGTGGCGTCCGCGACCTGGTCGATCACCGGCCCGAGCTGAATGCACGGCCCGCACCACGGAGCCCAGAAATCCACGAGCACAGGCTTGTCGGACTTGAGGACTTCGGCGTCGAAGGTGGCGTCGGTGACGTTGAGGACGTTGGGGCTGGCCATGAATTTATTTAGGAGAGCGAGGTGGCTTGGTAGGCGAGAAAGGTGAGGGCGAGTCCGGCAAGGGCGAAGATCATCAGCACGATGCAGAGGATGCTTACGGTTCCGTCGGTGGCGGTTTCAGGATTGGACATGGGGGGATTTTGGTTAGGAAACGGAGGTGGCTTGGTAGGCGAGGAAGACGAGGGCGAGGGAGGCGAGGGAAATGACCAGCGCGATGATCGCGAGGATATTCACCATGCCATCCGGGGCGGCTTCCATCTGCATCGAGGGCGAGCCCGAAATCACCGGAGCCGGGGTCATGGCCGAGGACTGGTTCAGCGTCGGTGCGGGGCGGCTGACGAGCGGCTGGGTCTGCTGCATTTTGACCGTGGCCTTGGGCAGCGGCGGCTTGGCCCCGCCTTCGGGTGGCAGGGTGATGCGCGCGGTTTCCTTCTTCGGCGCAGCGGCTTTCATCGTCACCGGGGCCGCCTGGATTCCACTGCCCATCGGCAGCGGCGCTCTGGTCGCCGCTCCGCTCGGGGAGGGCGCGGGAGCTGGCTTGAGCGGGACGGTGGGACGCGCGCCGAGCGCGGGCGGCTTCGGCGGCGGGTTCACGCCGCTCATCGGCTTGGCGGGCGGCAGCGGCATGCCGGCCTGCGAGGGCGGACGCGGCGGCGGCGGCATGAAAGGCCTGCTCGCGGAAGGCGGCGGCGGTGGCGGCGCAGCGGGTGCGGGCGTAGGTGCCGCCCCGGCCTCCGAGGTGACGATCTTGGTCGTCTCTTTTTTCGGCGATCCTCCGGCGGGAGGGGCCGTGGGCGCGGGCTTGCCGGGGAGATTGATGCGCACCGTCTCGCGCTTCACCGTCGTCGGCTGATCGGGCTTTGGCGGGAGCGTGATGCGGATCGTCTCGGCTTTGGAAGCGTCGTCATCAGCGGCGGGGGATGGAGGGAGTTCGTCGGACATAAGAGAGGTTTGAAATCGGGTGCGTTCATCTCACTCGGCTTTTCCCATGTCAACAGTTTTGGCCGGGGCTTGCGCAGAAATTGTGACATACCCCGCGGAAGCCTGCAAATCCGGCCCTCCCCAGCCGATTGGGCAACTTTCCCTTGCCCGCATTTTCGCGCTTCGCATACCGTGCGCCGATGAAAGTCCTCGTCACCGGCGGCGCCGGTTTTATCGGTTCCAACTTCGTCGAAAAACTCCTCGCCGACGGCCACGCGGTCAGCGTGCTCGATGACTTCAACGACTTCTACGACCCCGCCATCAAACGCGCCAACGTGGCCGCTTTCCAAAAACACGCGCCTGTCCACGAGGCCGACCTCCGCGACGGCGCGGCGGTGGAGCGCATCGTCGGCGCGGAAAAGCCCGACACCATCGTGCATCTCGCCGCGCGGGCCGGCGTGCGCCCTTCCATCAAAGACCCGCGGCTTTACATCGATACGAACATCACCGGCACCTGGCACATCCTCGAAGCCGCGCGCATCCACAAAATTCCGCGCGTCGTTTCCGCCTCCAGCTCCAGCGTCTATGGCGTCATCAAAACCGCGCCTTTCCGCGAGGATATGCTCATTAACCAAACCATCTCGCCCTACGCCGCGACGAAAATGGCCACCGAGCAGTTCTGCTCGAACTACACGCACCTCTACGGCCTGCGCACCATCTCCCTGCGCTTTTTCACCGTCTATGGCCCGCGCCAGCGCCCCGATCTCGCCATCCATTCGTTCACCAAAGCCATCGACGAAGGCCGCCCCATCAGCCAGTTCGGCGACGGCTCCACCCGCCGCGACTACACCTACATCGACGACATCCTCCAAGGCATGTCCGCCTGCCTGACCTACGACGGCCCGCTCTGCGACGTCTTCAACCTCGGCGAAAGTCAGACCACTACCCTCAGCGAACTCATCGCCGCCATCGAGCAGGCGCTCGGGAAAAAAGCCGTCATCAACCGCCTGCCCGAGCAGCCCGGCGACGTGCCGCTGACCTACGCGGACATTGGCAAAGCGCGCGCGCTCCTCGGCTACGACCCGCACACGAAAATCGCCGAAGGCATCCCGAAATTCATCGAGTGGTATCGCGCCACACGACGCGGCTGATTTGCCGCCGTGGAAATGCGCTTGCCTCACCCGGACGCGCGAGCAAGCTGGCCGCCCTCAACTTCATCCCTATGAAAAAACTCCACCTCCTCTCCCTCACCACATTAGTCGCCGGTCTCACCGCTTTCGCTCCGCTGCCGGGGCGTGCGCAGGATCCAGAAAAGCTGAACCTCCAAGGTGCCATCGGCGGCAGCATGGACATCGAGTTCCGCACACGGAAGAGCCTCGATGAAAAAGGCAAGCCGCAGAAAGGCGTCACCGACCTTTATACGCTTTCGCTGACCGTGGCGCAGACCACCGAGTTCAAAGGTTCCATCCAGCGGCAGCCGTCGCTCGGCGGCATCCTCGGCACGGGGCAAAAAGGGCAGCTCGCCTATTCCATCGACCTCTCGGTGCTGAACCCGGCCAACCTTTCGCAGAAACGCTCCGTGGGTAAGTGGGTCGGCACCGTGCCGGTCGCCGCGAACGGCGAATACAATGAGGAAGGTCTGCCCGACAGTCAGCAGCGCATCGCGGTGGATGCCATCGGCAAAGCCCCGGCTTTCACGGACAAGTTTGGCGGCAAACTCATCGGCAAAGGCAAGAAGGCGGCGAGCGCGACGACCTATCTGCGCCAGCTCGCGGGCAAGCAAGTAAAGGTCGAGGTCAAGAACTCGGATCCCATGCGCTTTGAGTCTCTGGCTTTGGCAATGGGGCCGGCTCAGACCTATCCGCGCACGGTGGTCAATGGGAACCTCGACTATGACTATGAGACGGGGAACTACTACACGAATGGCATCCGCTTCATCTACCAGCAGAATGGCAAGGAAGTGGAGGACATCGTCACCGGCTCGATCAAGTGGGTGGAAGACGCCAACCGCGCCAGCAACGGCAAAGGCCAGTACGAATTCAACCTGCGCTTCAACGAAGCCAAGAACACCAAGCCCGCGGGTGAGGCCGCGGCCTTTGCAAAGATGTCTGACGAAGAAGCCTTCTTCGCCGTGGATAACACCATCCCGTCCCTCACCGGCAGCGTCACGTATGAAGACCAGATGACCACGGTGGGCGACAAGCAACTGCCCGGTTCCAGCAAGATCAAATACAACCTCGCGGCCAACCAGCTCACCAAGGTGCAGATCATGAACTTTCTCAAGCTCTGGCTCGTCTGCGTGGGACCGACGAACGACGAGTAAGTCCCGGCAATAAAGCTCCAACAAACGTCGCCCAGGAAACCGGGCGGCGTTTTTGCTGCCGCGCCGCACCGCGCCGCCGCTGTAGGGGAAGCTGTCAGCTTCCCCTATAGCGGCGCGCAGAGCGCGCTACCGTTTCTGCGCGGGTGCGAGCGCGGGATCATCCAGGTCGAGGCGGTAGAGAAACTGGTTGTAGTTGGCCCGCGGCGTCGGCTGCGCGTGATTGGCAAACTCGTCGGTGTAAGTCCCCTCGAAAAGCAGGATGGGTGAGTCAGCGGGTGTCAGCTCAGGATGGAGCAGCGGGTTGTAAAAGGTATAGTTGTCGTGGGTCACCACCTTCACCGCCAGCCCCCACGGCCCGGTGGGGGCGTCGGCCTCCGCATACCACAGTTCACCGAGAGAAGATGACTTGCCGTGATTTTGCATAAAGACCGTCACCCAGCGTTTCCGCCACGGATTCCAGGCGATTGACCCCGAGTGGGGTGCAATGCTCTCCCCGCTGCTTGCCGCCGCCAAAGTCTTTTGCGGCGTGAGCACTTCCCATTGGCTTTGATCCTGCCAGCCTTCGAAGGTCGCCGGAAAACGCAGCGTGGGAAATGGGTCGCCGAGATAGACCCATTCCTTGCCCTGCGGGTCTTTCCAGTAGGCCGGATGGCCGTTGGGCAGGGCTGGCTTGGGCTTGTTCTCGGAGGCTTGCCAAAGGATGCGAAAACGCTCAAACGCCGCCGCAGTGTCATTCCACAGACCCAGGCCGGTCTCATAGACTTCGAGGTGACCTTTGATCTTGACATAGGTGCAGACCAGCTTTGGCGTGCCGGTCTTATCCATGAGACTGAGATAACCCGAGACCCACGTCGGCCCGCTGCCGGGCATTTTCGCCACGCCACGCGCTGCGCCTTTGGGATCGCGAAAATAGTCGTAGCTGAGTTCCAGCGGCGGTTTGAAAGATGTCAGCGGCTTGGCGGCGGTGGTCGCGCTGCTTGTGTCATAGACACCCAATGGATAACCCGGCACCAGCGTATCGCCCCACGCCCAGAATAACTTCCCGCGATAGACGGCGGTCTGCACCGAGTCGCACCCGACGATGCCGGACTCGCGCCAGTCCGCCCGCCCGCCTAGCTTCTGACTCTCGGCAAAAAGCCCGGCCCCCGTCAGGCGTCCGAGACGCTTCGCGGGCAGCAGGCGCTGGACTTCGATCCGCAGCGTCTTGCCCGGCTGCGGGGTGACGCGGACGCCGTGAAAGCCAAAGCCATCCTTGGGCACTTCATAGCCATGCCCGATCACGTCCAGCCAAGTCTCGCGACCCATGAACTCGGGCAGGTCGAAAGCGATCACGCCATCATTGTCCGTGACCATGCGCACTTTGCTCACCGTCCGCAGCTCGACGAGCGGCACGGGCCAGCCGCTGCCTTTTTCCACCACCTCCAGGCGGCACGGCTCCAGCGCCGCTGCCGTGCCGCTAAAACCCAAAATGGCCGCACCCAGGGACTGCCCAACCCAGTTCATTGGCCGGAGGGTGCGCCTTCATCCTTGCGCCGGAAATCACCCCGCAACCCGCTCGCCAGCAGCCCCAAACCCGTGCCGGCAATCGCCCCGAACGGCCCGAAAAACAGCGCGCTGATGAGGACGCGCGAAATTTTCGCCCCCACCGGAGCCGGCGTGCCCGGCGCGACGGTCTCGACGACCAGAATCGGCACCGGCGGCGGCGCGGGCTCCCGGCCGTACGGGCCGAGCACGGCAAAGAGCATGTAGATTTCCCCGAGGATGAAGCCGGCGAGGGCGAAGGGCTTGGCGAGATTGCGGCCTGACATGCGGCGAAAGCTAGAGCCCGCCGGGGGCCGCTGTCGAGCGGTGCGGGAGAATTCTCGCTCCGAGGGCAAAGATCGTGCTATTTCAATTCCGCACATGAAACCGCGCCTCATCCTTTCCTTCACCCTGCTCGCGCTTGCCGCGTGCGTGCATACGCCGCCGGGGACATCGGTGCGGGTGGCGCTGGCGCAAAAGGCCGAGTTGATCCGCATGCCGGGGCCGCCTCCCGGCAGCGTGACCGCCGCGGCGGGACGCTCGGCGGTCATCGTGGAGCCCGAGCTGCCGGGGAACAGCACGATGGAGCGCGTGGCCGAGGCCTTTTCGCGCGGGCAGTTTTGCATGCAGGCGGGCAAGGACGCGGAGGCCATCGCGGCTTTTGAGGAAGCGGTGAAAATCGACCCGAGCTTCAACGAGGCGTGGCAGCATCTCGCGATTCTCTACGAAAAAACCGGGCAGGAAAAAAAGGCGCTCGAAGCCTTTCGCCACGCGCGGAAAGTGGCGCAGCAGTAGGCGCTACGGGCGCTCCTCGAGCACCCGCGCCACTGCCGCCGGCAGCGGCAGCGCACCCTCGCCGCCGAGCGCACGGTCGAGGTCTTCCAGCCGGTGGATGAGGTCCACCACCTCGCGCCGCGCGTACGGCCCGCCCGCGGCGGCGCAAAAATGCGTGCGGCAGCCGAAGGGCCGCCCTTCGTAAATCCGGCAGCGCCCCGTCGTGCGGTCGAGCAGCGGGCACGCGCCATCCGGGCTCTCCGGCAGCCGCGTGCGCCCCGTCGCCCGCCACGCTTTCGCCGCCACGAGCGCCTCGCCTTTGGTCAGGTACGGCGTCTTGCCCGTGAGTTTGAAGTGACAGCACTCCGTCCGCGCAATGCACCCGCGCTCGATGGGCCGCGCGGCCAGCTCCGCATAAATCGCCCGCACCACCGCCACGGTCTCCGCCTTGGGCGCAGGGCGGCTCATCGGCCGGGAGGGGAAAAGTGCATGCTTTCCTACACCTTCACCGCATCCAGTTTCCAAATCTCGCCCGCGTATTCGGCGATGGTGCGGTCGCTGGAGAATTTGCCCATGCGGGCGGTGTTGAGGATGGCCATGCGGGCCCAGGCGGTGCGGTCGCGGAAGGCTGCATCCACGCGGAGGTGGGCGTCGCTGTAGGCGCGGAAGTCGGCGAGGCAGAGGTAGGGGTCGTGGTGGAGGAGGGAGTCGCGGAGGGTGTTGAGGACGCCGGGTTCGTCGGGGGTGAAGTAGTTGCTGCCGACCCAGTCCACGCAGGCGCGGAGTTCTTCGTCGGCGTCGTAAAAGGTGCCGGGTTTGTAGCCTTTTTTCACGAGGGCGGTGACTTCCTCGACGGTCATGCCGAAGATGAAGATGTTCTCTTTCCCCACCTCCTCGAGGATCTCCACATTGGCCCCGTCGAGGGTGCCGATGGTGAGCGCACCGTTGAGAGAGAGCTTCATGTTGCCGGTGCCGCTGGCTTCCTTGCCGGCGGTGGAAATCTGCTCGCTGAGATCCGCGGCGGGGACGATGCGCTGGGCGAGGGACACGCGGTAGTTGGGCAGGAAGACGACCTTGAGTTTGCCGTTGATGCGGGTGTCGGCGTTGATGACGGCGGCGACGGAATTGATGGCCTTGATGATGCACTTGGCCAGCGCGTAGCCCGGTGCCGCTTTCGCCGCGAAGATGAAGACGCGCGGGGTGACTTCGAGTTCGGGGTTTTGCAAAAGCCGGCGGTAGAGCGCGAGGATGTGGAGCAGGTTGAGATGCTGGCGCTTGTATTCGTGGAGGCGCTTGATCTGCACGTCGAAGAGCGCGGCGGGGTTCACGTCCACCTGGCAGTGCTGTTTGATGAGCCGCGCGAGGTCGATCTTGTTGGCGTGTTTCACCGCCATGAACTCGCTCTGGAACTGCGGGTCGTCGGCCCATTTTTCCAGCCCGCGCAGTTTGTCGAGGTCGCGCTGCCAGCCGTCGCCGATTTTCGTGGTGATAAGCGCGCTGAGCCGGGCATTGCACGCGAGCAGCCAGCGGCGCGGGGTGATGCCGTTGGTCTTGTTGTTGAATTTGCCGGGAAAGAACGCGTGGAATTCCGGGAACAGATCGCTCTTGATGAGCTGCGTGTGGAGCGCGGCGACGCCGTTGACGGAGAAGCAGCCGACGACGGAAAGATTCGCCATGCGGACGTGCTGGACGTGGCCTTCCTCAATGATGGACATGGCGCGCTTTTTCCCCGAGTCGCCGGGATGCGCGGCCTCGACCTGTTCGAGAAAACGTTTGTTGATCTCGAAAATGATTTGCAGGTGCCGCGGGAGCACTTTCTGGAAAAGCGGCACGCTCCACCGCTCCAGCGCCTCGGGCAGCAGGGTGTGGTTCGTGTAGGCGAAAGTGCGGCTCACGAGGCCCCACGCTTTTTCCCACGTCATGCCATGCACGTCGTGAAAAAGCCGCATCAGCTCGACGATGGCGATGGCCGGATGCGTGTCGTTGAGTTGCACGACCACCTTTTCGGGGAAGTCCTCCCACGCCTCGTTGTCTTTGCGAAAGCGGCGGAACATGTCGTGCAGCGAGCAGGCCACGAGGAAGTACTGCTGCACGAGCCGCAGCTCTTTGCCGAGGTCGTTGTTGTCGTTCGGGTAGAGCACTTTTGAGATCGTCTCGCTGGCCGTTTTCTCATGCACGGCCTCCGCGTAGCCGCCGCGGTTGAAGGCGTCGAAGTCAAACTCCGCGCTCGCTTTGCACTCCCAAAGCCGGAGGTAGTTCACGGTGTTCGTGTCGTAGCCGGGGATCGGAATGTCGTAGGGGATGCCGATGAGTTTTTTCGCGCCCGTCCACTTCGGCAGGTAGCTGCCGCGGTCGTCGAAGATGTTTTCCACATGGCCGTAGATTTCGACTTCGGTGGTGTGTTCGGGGCGGATGATTTCCCACGGCGTCCCAAATTTCATCCACTCGTCCGGCAGCTCGACCTGGTGGCCGTTGCGGAACTCCTGCTTGAAGAGCCCATACTGGTAATGGATGCCGTAGCCGATGGCCGGCAGGTCGAGCGTGGCGAGCGAATCGAGAAAGCACGCCGCCAGCCGACCGAGGCCGCCGTTGCCGAGCGCCATGTCGTATTCCTCCAGCCGCAGCGCCTCCACGTCGAAACCCATCTCGTTGAGCGCATGCTCCATTTCCTCGAAGATGCCCGCGCTGTAGAGGCTGTTGGAAAAAAGCCGGCCCATCAGGAATTCGAGCGAGAGGTAATAGACGCGCTTCACATTCTTGCGGTGATGCACGCCCTGCGTGGCGATCATCCGCTCGATGATGACGCTTTGCACCGCCTTCGAGGTGGCCAGCCACCAGTCGCGTTTGCTCGCGGTTTGGGCATCGCGGGCGAGGCTGAATTTCAAGTGCGTCTGCACCAGTGCTTTGAGCCCGGAGACGGATTTATCGAGGCCGGATTGAAAGGAAACGGAGTCGGACATAAGCCGCCGTGTGTCGGGGCAAAGCACCAGTGACTCAAGGAAAAACGGCCCGCGTGCGAGGGCGCGGACGGAATGAAATCAACTGACCGTTTCCGGCAGGCGCACGGGGACGCCGTGTTCGGCGAGGTACTGTTTCACGTCGCCGACGGTGTATTCGCCGAAGTGAAAAATGCTCGCTGCGAGGACGGCGTCGGCTTTCCCCTCGGCGAGGACCTTCACCATATGGTCGAGCGTGCCCGCGCCGCCGCTGGCGACGACGGGGACGCCGACGGCCTCGCTGATGCGGCGGGTGATGACGAGGTCGTAGCCGGCCTTCGTGCCGTCGGCGTCGATGCTGTTGAGGACGATTTCGCCAGCACCGAGGCGCACCGCTTTCTCCGCCCACTCCACGGCGTCGAGGCCGGTGGGTTTGCGCCCGCCCTGCACGAAAACCTCCCAGCGGTCAGGCGCGGTTTTTTTCGCATCAATGCTGACGACGATGCACTGGCTGCCAAAGCGCGCGGCCCCGGCGCTGATGAGCTCCGGCGTGGCGATGGCGCTGGAATTGATGCTGATTTTGTCCGCGCCGCTTTTCAGCATCACGCTCATGTCCTCGACCGCGCGGATGCCGCCGCCGACCGTGAGCGGCATGAAGCAGTGCGCGGCAGTGCGTTCGATGACATCAATCATCGTGCCGCGCCCATGCGCGCTGGCCGTGATGTCAAAAAAAACCATCTCGTCCGCGCCCTGGTCGTTGTAGCGGATGGCGAGTTCCACGGGGTCGCCGACGTTGCGCAGGCCGCCTTCCTCGGCGCGGCCAAACTGGATGCCGCGAGTGACTTTGCCGTCGTGGACATCGAGGCAGGGGATGACGCGTTTGGTGAGCATGCGGTTGGGTGGAAAAGGCGTGGGCGCGCGGGAAATTGCGGATTGACTCGGCGGGCCGCGTTTCTTAAAGGCTCTGCCCCGTTCGCCGCAATCACGCAATTAACCACAACACCAACCACGCATGCCCAAAAACGATTCCGAATCCACCTCGTCCCCCGAGCAAACGCCGAAAGCCACCGCTTTCCAAGTCTCGCAGGACCCGGTGACCGGGATTGAGACTGTGGAGGATGCGCACAAGTTTGAAATCGCCGCGGAGCCCGCGCCCGCCGCGCCGGCCCCGGCCTACGAAGACCTCGGCGAACTGCCCGCGACCTACCGGCAGGACACGTTGTTCCTCGCGGCGCGCGATCCGCGGTGGCTGTTCAGCTATTGGGATTTCGACTGGGGGCAGTATCCGGGGGCGCAGATGCGCGGCGGGGTGGCGCAGTTTTTCCTGCGCGTGAGCACGCGCGCGGGCGCGGAGGAGGCGCTCGTGGAGATCAAGCCGGAGGCGCGGAACTGGTACGTGCCCGTGGCCCATCCGGCGACGGAGTACGTAGCGGAGATCGGATTTTTTGAAAAGGGCGGCGCGTGGCATTCCGTGGTGAAATCTGCGGTTGCGACGACTCCGCCCGACGGCGTGGCCGCGGATGCCGAGGCGGCTTTCGCGACGGTGCCCGCGCAAATCAGCTACGAGCGGCTGCTGGAAATGGTGCGCGAAAAAATGGAGGAAGGCGAAAGCCTGATCGCCGCGCTCGCGCGCATCGCGGGCGAGGGGCGCATCGAGTTTCACGCGGGCCGCGCGCCGTCGTGGAGCGAGGAGCAGAAGCGGCTGCTCGCCGCGCTGCTCGGCGAATCGCTCACCGACCGCATCGGCCTCGGCTCCGCGGAGATCGACCAGATGCTGCGCAAAAAGCTCGCGGAAAAACTCCACAGCGAAACGGCGAGCGGCCTCTCCGGGCGCTACGCCGAAGCGCTCGCGCCCGGCCCGACGAGCCTCTTCAGCGGCATCGGCGCGAGCTGGAGCGCGCAGCCGTTCAGCGTGAAGCGCGAGCGCGGATTTTTCATGCACGTCAACGCGGAGATCATCTTCTACGGCGGCACGGATCCCGACGCGCAGGTGACGATTGACGGCAAGGAAATCCGCCTCAGTCCCGACGGGACATTCCGCTACCACTTCACGCTGCCGGACGGCGACTTCGGCATCCCGATCATCGCGCGCTCGCCGGACGGCGTGGAGGAGCGCTCGGCCACGCTCAGCTTCGTCCGCGGCACCGCCCGCACCGGCGAAGTCGGCGCGACCGGGCTACCTGCGGAGCTTTCCCCGCTCATCGGGAAAAAGTAAGCGCCCGCGCCGCGCGGTTATTTCAAAAACCGCAGCAAATCTGCGCGCAGTTTTTCCGCATCGGGGCGGTAGAGATACATCATGTGCCCGCTCTCGAAGCGGCTGGTGCTGATGTTGCCCCGCACGCTCGCGGGCAGCGTGAGATGCGCGAGGGAGTGGCGCAGCGTGTCCTCCGGGCACGCGAGGTCGCGCCGCGCGGCGAGGACGAGAACGCGGAGACGCGGGTTGGTTTTCAGCGCGCGGCCGAGCTTTTCCTCGGTGGAAACGTAGCGCCCCTCGAAGCTCGACCACCGCCACGGCAGTCCGGCGAGCAGGTGGTAAGGATAGTCGCTTTCGTAGCCGAGTTCGCCGCGCACGTAGGCGTTCACGGCGGAGGAAAAGCCGCCGACGATGTTGGAAAATGATGGGTCGTACTCGGGGCGCAGTTCGGAGCGGTCGCCGTCCTCGCCGGTGACGCGGGCATCGAAGCGCCCGATGATTTTGCCCTCCTTGCGGAGCAGCGCCTTGCGGAAAAATGAGGGGTCGATGCGGAGATCCTGATCGTCCACTTGCTCGGCGCTCAGCCCGGTGAAACGCGCGAGCTTTTCCACCACGCGGCGGCGCTCCTCCGGCGGGAGGGCCGCGCCTTTGAGCAGCGCGACGGAATACTCGCCCTGCGCGAAGGCGCGCGACTCGGCGATGGCTTTGTCCACGTCGGGCATGAGGTCTGGCGCGAGTTTTTTGTGGTAGTGCGCGGTGGCGGTGAGGGTGGGGAGAAAGAGGATGTACGGAAGGTCGTTGCCGGCGTCGGCGTTGAGCGTGCCGAAGTTCACAATGCCCGACATGAGGATGAGCCCCTCAGCGTAAAGGCCGTGCTTTTCCTGGAGGTAGCCCGCGAGCCCGGCCACACGCATGACGCCGTAGCTTTCGCCGAGGAGGTATTTCGGCGACGCCCAGCGCTGCTCGCGCGTGGTGAAGAGGCGGACGAATTCGCCGACGGCCTGGATGTCCTCGTCCACGCCGAAGAACTGCTCGGGCTTCTCGCCTTTCGCCGCGCGGCTGAGGCCGGTGGAGACGGGATCGACGAAGACGAGGTCGGTGGCGTCGAGGATGGAGTTCGGGTTGTCGGCGATGCGCAGGACGGTCGCGGGAGTGAGGCCGTCCGCCGGCAGGTCGAGCCGCCGCGGGCCGAGCCCGCCGAGGTGCAGCCAAACCGCGGAGGCGCCGGGGCCGCCATTGAAACAAAACGTGATCGGGCGCGTGCTGCCGTCCTTGGCCGCGAGGCGTTTGCCGTCGGCATCAGTCGCGGCGTAATAGACGTAGAAGACATCCGCGCGCGGCGTGCCGTCGTCCTTGAGCACGGGGATGGTGCCGGTCTGCGCGAGGTATTTCACCTCCGCGCCGCCGAGTGTGACTTTGCCCGCGTGTTCCTTGGGCTTGTCGTCTTTGGCTTTGTCGTCCTTCGGTTTGTCTTCCTTCTTTGGCTCGGGCTTCTTTTCACCCGCAGGCGCGTCGGGGTTTTCGGGTGCCGGCTTGTCGTCGGCGAAAGCGGTGAACGACAGGGCGAGGAGGGCGCACATGGCGCGAGTGAATGGGATCATGGGTGAACGGGGATGACGCTGAGGTTTAACCGGAGATAGCGCAGATTACGCAGATGTTTTTTCCGGCTGAACCAGCCCCCGATTTCCAACCATCTGCGAAATCTGCGTGCCGGCTTTCAGGCGAGGCACTTCGTGAGTTCTGCGCGGATGCGGGCTTCATCGAGCGCCTTGCCGATGAAGACGAGCTGGCTGGTGCGCTTCTCGTCCTTTTCCCAAAGCCGATCCCACAAAATCGTGAAGCGGTTGTTCACCCCGTGGAAGATCGCGCGGCGCGGGTTGCCGGCGATGGCGAGGAAGCCTTTGCTGCGAAAAACCTTTTCCTTTTCCGAGAGCTGCTGGACGAAAAACTCGAACTTCTCGACGTTGAACGCACGGTCGAATTCGAAGCTGAACGACTGGAGGTCGTGATGATGCCGCGTGTTGAGTTCGTTGAGGAATCCGGGATCGACGGCGAGTTTCTGATCCACGTCGAAGGCGTGCATGTCGAGCATCTCCTTGAGGTTCACCTGCGAGTGGTTCGTGCGGAAAATCTGCGCGTGCGGGTTGAGTTCACGCGCCTTGGCTTCGACACGGGTGAGGTGCGCTTCGTCCACGAGGTCGGTTTTGTTGAGCAGGAGAAAATCGGCCATCGCGATCTGCTCTCGCGCAGTCTCGCTGTCGCCCATCTGTTTTTCGATCTGCTCGGCATCGACGACCGTGATGATCGAATCCATCCGCACAAACTGCTGGAGCTGCGGGATGTTCAGAAACGTCTGCGCGACCGGGCCGGGGTCAGCGATGCCCGTGGTCTCGATGAGCAGATAGTCGAAGCCGCCTTTTTTGATGAGCGTCTGCACGCCTTTGACAAGGTCTTTGCGCACCGTGCAGCAGAGGCAGCCGTTGGAGAGTTCGAGGATGTCGTCGTCGGTCTTTTCGATCAGCGCGCCGTCGATGCCGATCTTGCCGACCTCATTGACGATGACCGCGAATTTGTAGCCGTGCTGCTGCTTGAGGATGTAGTTGAGTAGCGTGGTTT
>JAYVNN010000099.1:0-6278 GCA_043758435.1 Chthoniobacter sp. | reverse complement strand
CCTGGCAGCAGGTGGAGAAAAAGGCGCGAGGGCGGATGCGTGGCGGAGAGTGCGTTCAAGATTGCAAGGCGGTCAGCGTTTCACGTTGGAGCAGCGCGGGTGTGGGCGCGGCGGGCGTGTTCCGCCGGGGTGCTCGTAGCAAACATGCGGCACCCGCGAGCGTGGCGAGCAGCCCTGCGGCAGCGATGTAAAGCGCGGGCGTGAGGAGGTGCGGCCAGTACTCGAACTCGACGCGGTACGTCCCCGCCGCGGGCAGCGCCACGCCTTTGAAAATGTGGTTCACGCGAAACACCGGCGCGGGCCGGCCATTCACCCGCGCGCGGAAATCATCCTGCACGAACGACTCGTTGAGCACCGCCACGCCCGCGTGCGGCGCGTCGATGGTGAACGCGGTTTTGTTCGCCGTGAGCCGGTAGTCGCGCGCCGCGGCGATGCTGCGTGAGCCTTGATCGGCGGGCAGCGCGGGAGCCAGCACCTCATTTTCCAACACCGCGGCGAAGGGCCGGCCGTCGCCGCCTTTGATCCATGCGCCGAGCGTCCGCGGGTCGCTGTAGCGGGCCGCGCGGTCGGTGAAAAAAGCGCGGGGCCACGCGGTCTCGCTCTCAAAGACGTCGAGATCGGCGGAGAGGATTTTTTTCAAACCCGGCGCGGGCTCCATCGCGTCCGCCGCCGAGCCGAGGTAGTAGCGCACATTCATCGCGTCATAGAGCGCGTGGGACTCGGCGAGACGGCCTTTGGTCAGCGCCGGCCACCACATCGCCATCCACGGAATCCCCGCGGCCTCATACCACTGCGCCAGCGCCTTGGTCACCACGGCGTCGGCCCCAGCCGGGCCTTCGAGGCGCGTGACGATATTGAAACCGGGCCGCAGATTTTCGCCAAAGCCGAGCGTCCGCCCCGGCTCCTGCAGCCGGGCGCGCACCGCCTCGACCGCCGGGGAGACGGCTTGCAGATTCGCGCGGGCCTGCGGGTTCATCACGTAGGGGTCGAACTTCGTCTCGAGCCACATCCCGTGGCGGAAATGGAACGCGCAGAAAAAGAGCCCGGCGCAGAGCGCATTCGCCAGCCGCGAGCCGCGGCCCAGCGCGAGCCGCCGGGCGAACCACGGCAGCAGCGCCACGCCCGCCAGCAGCACTGCGGCGTACCCGCGGAAGAACGGGCTGAACGCCGTGGGCTGCGCCAGGGTGAGCGTCACGCCTTCGCGCGCCACCGCCTGCACAGTGCCGAGGTAGAGCGCCGCCAGCGCGCCGAGCAGCGCCAGCGTCCGCACCCATGCGCCGCGCCACGCCTCGCCCGCGCGCAGCGTGGCCGCGCAGTGGCGCAGGCCGTAGCCGGCGAGGATGAAAAGCGGCGCGATCAGCGCGGCGATGAAGGTGTCGTCCACATGGATGATGTTCTTCACCAACGGCAGCCGCACGAGCCACTCCGGCGGGATCACGGCGAAGACCACGGCCAGCAGCGGCAGCGTGCCGAGCGCCACGGCCAGCGCCGTGCGGTCGGCGCAGATGCGCCGGAAATCCGCGAGCAGCCAGAGCACCCCGAGGAGCACGAAAAAATTCAGCGCGGGATCGACGTGCCACTCGCTGGGCATCAGTTGGCGGGCGAAAAGATCGTCGAACAAAGTGACCAGCAAACCCGCCGGGAGCTGGTAGGCGGCGGGGCTGTCGTAGATCGTGAACCCCCGCTGCAGCGCGTCGAGAAAGACCACCCACAGCGGCGCGCTGACGGCCAGGAACGCGGCGCATCCCGCGGCCATGACCGCGCCCTTTTTCCACCGCTGCGGCCCGCCCGCGAGCAGCACCACGAGCGCGCCAGTGCCATTCATGGCGAGGATGAGCATGGCCGCTTCCTTGGCCGTGCCGCTGTTGAGTTCGAGCCAGTTTGCAGCCACCGCGGCGAGCGACCAGGCACCCGCGCCACGCACCGTGGGCGCACCCGTCGCGCGCAGCCAGCAGAGCAGAATCCACGGCGCGGAGCAGACGCTGAAAAAGCTCGGGTGATTGAAGCGGAAAGCGAAGAAGCCCAGGAACGCCGAGGAAAAGGCGAGCAGTCCCGCGACGCCCAGATGCCGGC
The DNA here is from genome assembly GCA_043758435.1 of Chthoniobacter sp. Lineage (GTDB taxonomy): Bacteria > Verrucomicrobiota > Verrucomicrobiia > Chthoniobacterales > Chthoniobacteraceae > Chthoniobacter. The sequence continues at coordinate 4,205 of JAYVNN010000099.1, read as the reverse complement.
TCGTCTGCCAGACGAGCAGGCCGATGCCGAAGCAGAACCAGACCTTCGCCAGCAGGAAGCGCAGATCCCAGGCCCAAGCCGCGCCGTCGGCGCAGACCGTCATCCAGAAAAGCGGATCGCCCGGCATGGACTGGCCCTGGCCGAGCAGCGTGAGGCCGCCCATGACGTAGCGGTTCCAGAGCGGCAGCTCGCCGTCGCGCAGCACCGCGTCGTGCGTGACCACGGAGTACGGCAGGTGCGCCCAGAGCGTGGCCAGCACGTCGCTGTTGCCCGGCTGCTCGCAGGGGCCGGCGGACGCGCCGGGGAGGGTGGGCTGGACATCGTAGAGGCAGAGGATGCCGTTGTTCGGGGAGACGAAACTTTTGCCGAAAAAGACCACCGGATGGCAGCTCGCCGCCACGGCCAGGATCGCGACACCGAGCAGGGCGGATTTCGGATGCGCGTGAAACCATGATGCCGCCTTGCTCCAGCGGGCGCGGGCGCTTTCCGCGAATGCCGCCGCGCGCGGTGCGAGCAGCGCCCCGGCGAGGGCGAAGACGGCCGTGAGCACGGCGAAATCCAGCGCACTTTCCAGCCACGTTTTTTCCCACGGCGCGGTCAGGCGCAGCGGGTGGTCGAGGGCGAAAGGGATGGTCTGCACCGCGGGGGCAAAGCGCGCGCCGGCCAGCTCGCCGACGACCGCGCCCAGCGGATCGAGGATGCGCGCGCCCGCCAGCACGTGAGCCTCCGAGGCCTCGGGCGGCAGGAGGCGAAACGCTTTGAAAACCCCCGGCGGCAGGGCCACGCGGTAGGTCCGCGGCTCCGGCCCTGGCGTGACGGAGAAAAAGCGCGTGTCGCGGAAATTCCAGCCGTCGCCGGTATTGAAGCGGAGCCATGCCAACCCGCTCGTCGGCGAGACCAGCCGCACCTCCAGCACGAAGCCGCTGTCGGGCTGGGAGAGCGGCTGCCAGCGCAGCCACAGCGTCAGCACGGCAGCGAGCAGGCAGGGAAAAGTGAGCGTGCGGAGAAGAGGGTTCATGCGGCGCGGGCGGGCCGGGAAACAAGCAGCCATGCGGCTCCGGCGGTGAGCAGGGCGAGGCCGGCGGCGGCCAGCCACAGCGCGAGGGTGAGGTGGCGCGGCCAGTATTCGAAACGCACGGTGAAGTGCCCGGCCTGCGGAATCGGCACGCCGCAGAAGGCGTGGTTCACGCGCAGGTACGGCACCGGTGCGCCGTTCACCGTCACGCGGAAATTTTCCTCCTCGTACGCCTCGGTCAGCACGGCGAGGCCGCGCGCGGGCGCATCGACGGCGAAGGTCGTGGTGTTGCTCGTCAGCCGGTAGCCGCTCGCGGGCACGATCTGCCGCGTGGCATATTCGACCGGCAAACCTTCCGGCAGCGCGCTGTTTTCCTGCATCGCGGCGAACGGGCGGCGGTCCCCTTTCCAGACCATCTGCGCGAAATCATCCGGCGTGCGGTAGTGCGCGAGCGTGTCGGTGAAAAAGGCGCGCGGCCACACGCCGGGGCTTTCGTAGAGATCGAGGTCGCGTGTGCCGATGCGCTTCAGGCCCGCGACGACGGCGGGCGCTTCGCCCGGCGTGCCGAGATAGTAGCGAAGGTTCAGCAGGTCGTAAAAAGGCAGCAGCACGGGCGTCGTGTCCTTGCGCTCGACGATGCGCCAGTCCCAGATGACCGGCAGTTTCGCGGCGTCCACGAATTCGCGGTAGCGGGCGCTGACGAGCGCATCCGGCCCGGCGATGCCGTCGAGCCCGAGGACGTCGTTGAATCCGGGCGTGAGGACATCGCCAAAACCGGCGACCCGCGCCGGCTCGGTCGCGTGCGCTTTCACATGCTCGATGACCGGCGACGGTGCGGCGAGATCCACGCGGTCGCGCGGGTTCATCACGTAGGCGTCGAACTTCGTGGCGACATACATGCCGTGGCGAAAATGGAGCGCGAAAAGCGCGAGCGCGGCGAGGAGCACGTTCGTGAGCGTCCACGCGCGGGCGTGGAGCAGCCGCCGCGCGATCAAGGGCAGAAGCGCCACGGCGAGGAACAGCGCCGCTGCGTAGGCGAGAAAAAACCGGCTCAGCGTGACCGCACCCGGGGTGCGCAGGAGGGTGAAAGGCGAGCGCGCTTCCGCCTGCACGTAGCCGAGAAACACCGCGCCCAAAGCCGTGGCGAGCAGCAGCGTGACCACCCAGTCGCCGCGCCAGCCGCCGTCCGCCATGCGTTCGCGGCAAACGCGGAAACCGAAGCCCGCGAGCGGAAAAAGCAGGACGATGAGCACGCACGAAAACGTGTTGTCGATGTGCGCGATATTTCCCACGAAAGGCAGCCGGACCAGCCAGCCCGGCGGCACCACGCCAAACGCGAGCGCCAGTGCGGGCAGCGTCGCCAGCGCCAGCGCGAGGAAGGTGCGATCCGCGGTCAGCCGCCGCGCGTGCGCGAGCGCCCAGAGCACGCCGAGCAGGACGAAAAAGTTCGCGGAGGGATTCGTGTGGTTTTCCCGCGCGACGGTCTGGCGGGAGAAAAGATCGTCGAAGAGCCCGAGGAAAAGCGCGGGCTGAATCTGGTAGGCGTGGGGGACGTTGTAAGGCGTCCACGAGCGGGCCAGGGCCTCGAGAAAGACGAGCCAGCACGGCGCGCTGAGAAGCAGGAAAATGAGCAGCCCGGCGGCGGCGGCGGCGAGCTTCCGCGCCAGTGCCGGCCAGCTTTCCCGCCGCAGCGCGAGCGCGAGCGCGCCGGTCGCATTCAGCGCCACGATGAGCATGCTCGCCTCCTTCGCCGTGCCGCTGTTCAGCACCATCCAATTCGCGGCAATGAGCAGCGCGACCCACCGCGCGGCGCTGCGCCACGAAGCGGCGCGGACGATTTCCAGCCACGCGAAAAGAATCCACGGCGCGTAGCTGAGGCTGAAGATCGCGGCGTGATTGAAGCGGTAGGCGAAGAAGCCGATGAAGGCCGACGACGCCGCGAGCGCGACCGCGATGCCGAGCCGCCCGACCGCCGCGCGCACGAGCAGGCCGGTGCCGAAAGCGAAGAGGATTTTCGCGAGGACGAACTTCACGTCCCACGCCCACGCGGCCCCGTTCGCGGCGAGCGGAATCCAGTGCAGCGGGTCGCCGATCATGGACTGGCCTTGGCCGAGGAGGGGTACGCCGCAGGAGTTGGCGCGGTTCCAGAGCGGGAGTTCGTGGTCGCGAAAGATGGCCTGGTGCTCGATGACGGAGTAGGGGAGATGCGCCCAGAGCATCGCGCCGATGTCGGCAAATTTCGGATTTTCAATCGGCCCTGCGGGTGCGCCGGGGAGCGTGGGAAAGCCGGCGTAGAGACAGGCGCCGCCGTTGTTCGGCGAGACGAAGCTCTGGCCGCAATAGATCACGGGATAGCAGCTCACGACGACCGCGGCTCCGGCGGCGCAGAGCAGCGTCGCCACGGGCTGCGCACGGGCGCGAGTCGCGCCGTGGGAAAGAGCGGCGACCGTGGCGACGCGCGTACTTTCCAGCCGCGCCGCAAACCGCCGTTGCACCAAAGCAAAGACCAGCGTGAGCGCGACGAGCAGCATCGGAGCCTGCGCGCCGCCCGTCGCCAGCGAGGAGCGCAGGGCCAGTGGTGAGGGGCAAAGCAGTTCCGTCTCCGCACCGCTTTCCGTCGTGTGGAAGCGCGCCTTTTCCAAATGCGCCTGCTCCACTCCCGCGAGGTCGGCGATGCGCGCGTCGGCGATTTCCGCGCCCGCCGGATGCGCGATACGAAAAGCCCGGTACGTGCCCGCCGGAATGACAAACCGCGCGCTTTTTTGCGGCCCGGCCTGAGCCACAGCCACGGCAGACTCGCGGGGCGAAACCGCGCCGTCACGCACGTAGGACAAACGCATTTCACCTTCCGCCGGAGCGGAAAGACGAGCCTCGAAAAGCAGCGCTTCCGCCGCCTGATCCCGGCCCGAAAACGGCGCGTAGCAAAAGAGTACGACCACGATGCCAGCCAGCAGAAAACTGGGAAAAAGATGGCGGGCAAACTGGGTCACGGATGGCGGTGGTGGCGGAGATGGGCAGGCGCGTGCGGCGATGGAGAAAGAAGATGCCGTGCCACTTCACCGGCCAATCGGGCGCGGCGAATGCTTTTCAATTTCATCTCATGTCTGAGACGACCCTGCCCGCTGCCGATGCGCCTACACTCCGACTCACGGCCACGCCGTGCCCGGTGGAAACTCCACGCCCGCCCGGT
>JAYVNN010000098.1:0-6280 GCA_043758435.1 Chthoniobacter sp. | reverse complement strand
ACCCGGCCGATCGCCGCTTCGTCCACTTCGAGCTGCTTGGTGAAATCAATGATGCTCGGGAGCAACTGCTTGGTCTCCGCACCCGCCGAGTGCTGGATGGTGAGCCCGAGCCACACGAGGTGCAGCCGCGCGGCGTTTGCGCCTTCCTTCTCCTTCAGCCCCTCGCCCTCGCCCTTGAGCCAGTCGCGCACAGCCGTGGTCTGGTGATCCACTCCGGCGAACTGCACTGCGAGCACCGCATTCGTCCAAAATGCGGCCGCACTTTCGTTCGATGCGACCGCGGTCACGATCTGCTTGTAGGCCGTGTTCCGGCGCGTCTTGAGTCCGGTCTCGTTCTGTTCCTTGAACTGCTTGAGTCCCTGCAGGACCTGCCTCATATCCACGGGCGGCGCGTCATTCAGTTGGGCAAAGGCGGGCACGGACAGCGCGGCGACGACGAAGGGGATGACTGAGGGTTTCATGGGATGGGAGTTCACTAAAATGCTTTGCGGCGCACTTTGCACGGCAGATTTTTTGGCACTGGCGGCAGGCTCGCGAGCACACGCCGCCAAATCCGATCCTGCACCCGGTGCATCTTCGAACGGTCGCGCGGCGCGATGTCGTCGAAGCCGTTCAGGTGCAGCAGACCGTGGATGATGTAGAGCGCCAGTTCCTCGGCCACGCCATGCCCGTGCGCCGCCGCCTGCATGCGCGCGGTGTCGGCGCTCACGACGATTTCGCCGTGATCAAAGGTGATCACATCCGTCGCGCCCGGCACGGCCATGAATTCCACATGGACCCGCTCGATGACGGCATCGCTCACCACGGCGACTTCGATCTCCGGAATTTGTTTCAGCGCAAAAAGTCCGTCGCCCGAGTGGAGCACGCACTCCGCGAGCGATGCCACGGCAAGTTCGCGGAGCCGCTTCACATCGAGGCGCACGCGGCGCTGCCTGTTGACGAGGGAAATCTGCACGGCGCGAGCCTGCCCATCCCGCTCGCGAATCGCCAGCGCGTTCGTTGGCCGCGCTCACGGCGCAACGGCTCAGGGCCCATTCGCGGGCGTGCGCTCGCGACCCGGCGCATCGAAAAATAGGGGTCACGAAAATACGGAAAATACCGGATTTGCTGGCTTACGTTTGCCGCGCTGCTCATCCCCAGCTCGTCGGCTATCCATTGCTGCGACACCGTCGTGCCTTCCCACACCAGCCTCGCCAATGCCACTTTCCGCGCGTCACTCCCTGCAGCCATTTCATGCCCGCGACCAGATTGGGTTCCGGAGTCTCGATGAGCAGATGATAATGATTCCCATGAGCACCCACGCATCCACCCGCCACCCCGTCATCCCGCACGCCTCGGCGAGCGTGCCGAGGAAGAATCGCCGGTCAATAGTCATCGAGGTAAATTTTCTTCCGCCGGTTGCCACGGGCCATCACGTGATAAAATCCCCCAGTCATTTCGATTCGGATGTTGCGTGCTGATCAAAACGCCACGCGGAAGGCGAAAGGTAGGCTCGCGAAGAAAAATTGTTCCGGCCTTTCGTTCCGTGCACGCGGCGCGGCTTCGATTCCGCCGCTTTCGGTTTGCGCTTCGGTGGCGACATTCGGTAGAGTCCGCGGCCATGCACGACGATCTGCGCGAGTGCTACCGAATCCTCGACCTTGAGCCGGGGGTTTCGTTTGACGAGGTGAAGCAGGCGTATCGTGATCAGGTAAGAGTGTGGCATCCTGACCGGTTTCGCAGTGATCCGAAGTTGCAGACGAAGGCGCAGGAGAGGTTAAAGTTGATCAATCTCTCATATGAGCGGCTTTGCCAAGAAGCAGCGGCAGAGCCCGGTCGGAAGGTCGCGGAGGATGCGATCAGCAAGGCGGCAGCATCGCAGACAGCGGGATCTGCACCCGAGCCGCCCCGTGCGAAGACTTCTGCGGCTCAAGTCCAGCCAGAGAGCAGCCCGCAGGCTCCGCCCAAGCATGGGAGCAAAGTCCGCTCCCCCACGCACGACGAGAGGATTGCACTGCTGAACCGCTGGGTGCAAGCGGCTTCGTGGGCTGTTGGGGGGCTCGTGATGTTGTTGCTGGTTTGGGCCGTATCGCAAAAGCCGCGGGGTGCTGAGTCAAACAAGCAGAACGCTCCGAATCAGGGGAATTCTGCGAGTTTGATTGCGAAGACGTTGCAACAGCGTGCCAAAGATGGGGAAGCGGACGCCCAGCAAGAACTCGGGTATATGTATAGCTCAGGCAAAGACGTACCGAAGGACGATGCCAAGGCGTTTGAGCTTTTTGGAAAAGCAGCATCCCAAGGCGAACCTTTTGCGCAGCGTAATCTGGGTGTGTATTTCGAGCAGGGATGGGGAACCCCAAAAGATGACGCCAAGGCGTTTGAATGGTATCGAAGAGCAGCGCTCCAAGGTCATCCACAAGCGCAGTATGATCTTGCCCGGATGTATGCGGACGGAACGGCAATCGCCATTGCTGGTGATCCCAAAGACCCAGATGATTCGGGATCTTCTATAGGAAGTTTTGTTAGTCTGGAGGAACCGGGGAGCGTTCGGGCGTATGCTTGGTTGAACTTAGCCGCTGCAAAGAACGTTGATGGAGCGAAGGCCCTTCGGGACCAAGTTGGAAAACGACTGACAACCGAAGGCAGAATCCAAGGGCAAAAGCTATCTGCGGAACTAGCCGACGAGATCCGAACACGCAAGACGAAGCTCCCACTTGAACCGCAGAAACCAAAAACTAAGTCTGACGCGGCTGATGGCGAAAAGCCGAAGAACGCGCGCGGGCTAGCGATGAGCGACGGCGAGAAATTCGCGATCGAACAAATCGGGCAAGTTGTCGCGGACAAATTCCGCCAGTATCTTGCGGGCACCAAGGCAATCCCGCCTGACCTCGTAAATACCGTGGCTGCGATGCGTTATTTCCCGGTGGAGGCGCAACAGAGGGAAATTCAGCGGTATGTCGAGCAGGCGCAGCAGCAGGTCATCACCGGACTGGTGGCGAAGCAGAAGGTGAAATCCGACTCCATGACTCCCGCCGTGAGAGAGCGCACGCAACGCAACGCGCTCGCGAATTTCTACTGCGAAAAGATCACCGCCGCGCCCAACAAGGAAGAAAAGCAGAAGCTCATTGACGAGTCCTACGCGGCGCAGCGGGATTTCAAGCTGCAGGTGGAGCAGGCGCAGCAGGAGATGTCCCCGAGACTCGGAATAAAGCCCCCCGAGGCAAATTTACGCCCCATGCTCAGGAGCGAGGCGCCCACCGACAGCGGACCTCGAATCCCATCACGAATTGTTCCACCCAGAATCACGACCGGCATTCAGCTTAACAGTATTCCTCGCGCAATGCAGTGGCGATTCGACGGTGGCCGCAAGCAGGCGATGGCGCAGAATAGTATGATGCCAAAATCAGAGATGGCGGTCATTAAAGGCTTGAGGTGGCTTCAGCAGAATCAAAACCCGGATGGCTCATGGGGTGAGAGCACGAGGGGTGGTATGACCGGCCTGGCGTTGCTCTGCCTCCTGGGCCACGGCGCAACGCCTGAGTCGCAGGAGTTCGGGCTCACGGTGAATAAGGCAGTGCAATGGATTCTGGACAACGGTGCGAAGAACGAGGGCCGCCTGCACATGGCCAGCTCATTCAACAAAAACGGCGTCTATGAACACGCCATCTGCGCCTATGCCCTTGGCGAATACTACGCGATCACGCACGATGAACGAGTCAAGGAGGTTTTCAAGCAGTCTATTGATTACATCGTGCAAGGTCAGGGTCCCGGGGGTGGATGGATGTATTCCTACGACAAGACGGCGGACGATCTTGATGTAAGCGGCTGGCAGATTCAGGCGCTTAAGGCCGCACACCTTGGCCAGTTCAATCTCCCCGGTGTGGATCAGGCTCTCGACAAAGCGCTCGCCTATATCGAGCGCGTCAAGGGTGCCAAGGGTGGCTACGGATACCGCGGCCCTGCGGACGATTACAGCGTGACCGGCGTGGGAATTCTCTGCGGACTGTTCTGGAAAGGTGAGCGCGGCCTCGTTCGCAAAGGCATGGAGTGGGCGCTCGACGAAACCGAAAAGACTTATCCCGTGAAATACAAAAGCGAGCACGCCGATCTCTATGCCTGGTATTACTACACGCAGGCGTGTCTCATGTTTGGCGGCAGCGCGTGGACCAAATGGAACCACTGGTTCCAGGATGAAATCTGCGATGTGCAGAACACCGATGGAAGTTGGCCAGTGCCCGGCGGCAAGAGCATCGGCATCCAGAGTTCGGCCAGCAAAGCCGGCCAAGTGTACCGCACCACTCTCTGCATCCTAATGCTCGAAGTCTTCTATCGCTACATGCCCTCCACACCGGGGTAACTCGGATTTTGTCGCGACTCTGAGTCGTAAGTCGCGGACCGGGAATTCAGCGAGCATCAGGCCCAGCGCGTGGCCGGAGTATTCGGACGGGACGAGGAAAGGCAGGGCTCCTCCCTCAGCCTGCCCCGGCTTGAAATCCAGCCAGATCACATGATCCCCGCTGCGGATATTTTCCATCGCTCCGGCATCCAGCGCCGCCGTCCAGCCATTGGCCACGGAGTTCCCGTCAGCGAGCGAAAACAGCCAAAGTTGCCGACCGTCCATTTCGAGACTCACGTCTGAAAGGCCCGCATAGCCGTCCCAGTGCTCGCCATTTTGGATTTGTGAAAATGAAAAGGTGCCGAGCGGATGGAACGAGGAGCTGTTGCTTTCGCCGGTCACGGTTTCGAGCTTGTTCACCGTGCGCCCCTGAAAACCCGCACGGGTCCGCAGCTCAAAAACCTCCGGATCAGCGGATGCTCGGACCGCCAAGCATAAGAACAAGAGCGCGCAGAGCTGCCGGGCCACGGCATTGAGCAAGGCACGGAGGGGGAGTCTTTCATGGGGTGCCGAGGGCCAGCCATCAGTGGAAAAATCCGTGGGACGAGGATGTCGCAAACACGCGCAATGGACATTTGCCGCCGGTGAACAGCAAGGATTCATTTTCAGGCTTTCACCCCATGCCGCCCGGCCTCGTCCGGAGTGCAGCTTAACCCTCTCTGACTAATACCCAATGACGGCATGCCGGTTCACTCCGGCGCGGCTTCCGTATTTTAGCGCCGATGGCCTCCGGCATCGGGAGCCTGCAGAAGAGTTGGTTTGCATTGGGCCTCGTGAGACGTTGCAAACACCATGCTGGCAAAACCAAGGATCGCTGGCAAAATGCGTTTGGAAATCCAGACCATGCGAGTCCTCCTTTGTTTGCCACTGCTGATCCAGGCCCCCATCTTCGCCGCTGAAAACCAGGGCGACGTTTTCTTTCGGGAAAAAGTGCAGCCCATCCTCTCGCAGCATTGTTTCAAGTGCCACAGCCACGGCGAAAAAATGAAGGCGAATCTCCTCGTGGATTCGCGCGAGGCGCTGCTGACCGGCGGCGACACCGGGCCGGCCATCGTCCCCGGCGACCCTGCGAAGAGCCTGCTCATCGAGGCCATCGGCTACAAAAATCAGGACATGCAGATGCCGCCCAAAGGCGAGAAGCTCACCGATCCGCAAGTCGCGACGCTCACGGAATGGGTGAAGATGGGCGCCCCGTGGCCCGAGGTGCCGGGGCAGAAAATGAAGTCGCGCCCGCGCGGAAAAATCACGGATGAGGACCGGCAATGGTGGGCGTTCAAGCCCGTCGCGAAAGTCGATCCGCCGCCGGCGAACGCGTGGTGTGTGAACGAAATTGACCGCTTCATTTTTGCGAGCCTGAACGCCGCGAAACTCAAGCCCGCGCCCGTCGCGGACAAGACGGCGCTCGTCCGCCGCGTGTACTTTGATCTGATCGGCCTGCCGCCGACTCCCGAGCAGGCCGCCGCATTCGTCGCAGATTCCGCGCCGGATGCGTACGCGAAGCTCGTGGACAAACTCCTCGCGAGTCCGCGCCACGGCGAACGCTGGGCGCGGCATTGGCTGGATCTCGTGCGCTACGCCGAGAGCGACGGCTACCGCGCCGACGACTACCGTCCAAATGCGTGGCGGTATCGCGACTACGTGATCGCGAGCATCAATGGCGACAAGCCGTATGATCGCTTTGTGCAGGAGCAACTCGCTGGCGACGAACTATGGCCGGAAAATCCCGAGGCGCGCATCGCGACGGGCTACCTCACGCTCGGCATTTACGAATACAACAACCGCGACGCCGCGGGCCAGTGGACGGGCATGCTGAACGACATCACCGACACCACGGCGGATGTCTTCATGGGCATGGGCGTGCAATGCGCCCGGTGCCACGACCACAAGTTCGATCCCATTTTGCAA
>JAYVNN010000097.1:0-6302 GCA_043758435.1 Chthoniobacter sp. | reverse complement strand
AAAAGTTTTGTGTCTTTCTCGGCGCAAAACTAGGGAGTTATTTTCGTGAAAATGGCTCCGCATACGGAGCATCTTTTTGCGCGCGATGCCGCAAAACCGCGCGCCCCCCCCTCTGCCCGCAGCTCCGCGGAGAGCCCTCACCAAGAATCCAACCGGCGCGTTTCGGGCGTCCTTTTTTCACGTTTCGACTCACGCGACTCCACTCTTTTTCGGAGCCTGACGGAATCGGGAGCGCGGCAAAGCACCCAAAATAAATACCCCGAATAAATACCCCGCCGGGAAAAAATGGGGCCATTCCAGACCGCTTGCGGCCACGCGCCACCGCTCGCAAATCCCATCCCTACAGAGTCCGGGGCAGGTGGGGCCAGTCCTGTCCAAATGAGTCCATTTCGCGCTTTCGATTTTCAAGGCCGGCGCAATCGACCACTCTGCCACCCCTCCGAATTACTGTTGCTGAATAACTTACAGCTATTTGTCACGTTTGAATTTTTCCGATTAAGTAACCCGATACTCTTTGGCATGAGTCAGGTGCCAAAAAATCTCAGGAGGTCAACACGGTCGCCGAGTGTCTCTACAGGAACGCCCGCAGATTCTACTACGCCCTCGTCAAGGTCAACGGCAAGCATGGTCACCAAGAAACGATCTCCCGTGACTCCCGGCGTTTGGCCAAGGCCATAGCTCAACAAGGCCGGAAGTCGGAAGGTCTTCCGTACGCCCGTAAAGCGGTCGAAATCCTGACAGCTTTAGTTCGTTGCAACTCGATGATGCCCGGGAGACGCTGCGGGAGGGTGAGGGGTGACTTTTTTGGGTTGATGCTGTCGCTCATCCAGATACCGCACGCGTCGCAGAAATCTGCGGTTTGGAATCGGTTTGACGTGCGGCTGCCACGGCCCGTATTGACCGGGCTCGGTGAATTCTTCGCCTTCATTTTATGCGCCGGTCATCGTGCCTGCCTTGCAACGCATTCAGCATGAATTCGGGTATCTGCAGCGCGAGGCGCTGGAGCGGTTTGCGAAGGATGCGGGCGTGCCGCTTTACCGGCTGCAGGGGGTGGCGAGCTTTTTCCCGCATTTCCAGCTCACGCCGCCGCGCAAGGTGACGGTGCGCGTCTGCCGGGATATGGCGTGCCGCATGGCTGGGTCCGCGGATCTCTTGCGCGAGCTTGCCGCGACGGCGGGCGAGCAGGTGACAGTGGAGGGCGCGTCGTGTCTGGGCCGCTGCGACCGGGCGCCAGCCGCGTGCGTGGCCGTGGAGGGCGCGGAACATGAGCGTTACTTTCTCGGCCGCTCTCCCGAGGAGTTGAAAGAGATCATCGCCGCCGCGGCGCGCGACACTTTGCCGCCGCACGATGAGGACGCCGCGCTCGCGGTGGATTGCGCGTCCTGGCGGATCGATCCGTATGCGAGCGAGGCGCGCGATTACCTCGCCGTGCGGCAGGCGCTCGCGGCGCGCGACGCTTCGCTGGAAACGGCGGCGCAAATCCTTAGGCAGGGCGGCTGGAGTGTCGGGCAGGTCGAGCAATTCCGCGGAGCAGCCGTCCGCCAGCGGCGCGTGGAGTTCGCGATGGAGCCGGGGATCACCGAGGCCGTGCTCGCGTGGCAGACGGAGTCGGACTGGGCGAAAGGCGGCACGCTCGGCGGCTGGGCGGACGCGTTTTTGGAGGAGTTGAAAGCGGCCGACCTGCGCGGGATGGGCGGCGCGGGAATCCCGGCGACGCAGAAGTGGCGCGACGTCCGCGACGCGGTGCGCGAAGCGCGCCGCCGGGAGGCCGACGACCGCGCCTTCATCGTGGTCAACGGCGACGAGAGCGAGCCCGGCACATTCAAAGACCGCGAGCTGCTGCTGCGGCTGCCGCATGTCGTCATCGAGGGCGTGATCCTCGCCGGGCTGATCACGGAGGCGACGCAAGGGTTCATCTACATCCGGCATGAATACGCGGAGCAAATCGAAGCGTGCCGCGCCGAGATTCGCCGCGCCGAGCAGCTCGGGCTGTGCGGCGAAACGGCGTCCGCGCTGGGCCGTCCGTTTCCGGTTTCGGTTTTCGTCAGTCCGGGCGGATACATCTGCGGGGAGCAAAGCGCGCTCATCGAGGCGATGTCCGACCGTCGCGGCGAGCCGCGCAACATGCCGCCGAAGCTGGAGACGAACGGCCTCGCCGATTTGCCGACGCTGGTCAGCAACGTGGAGACGTTTGCGTGGGTGCCGGGCATCATCCTGCGCGGCGGAAAAACCTACGCCGATGAAGGCGTGAACGGCTGGAAGGGCCGGCGCATTTTCTCCGTCTCCGGCGATGTGCAGCGGCCCGGTGTGTACGAAGTGCCGATGGGCCTCACGCTGCGCGAGCTGGTCTGCGGCGACGAATATTGCCAGGGCATCGCGGGCGGTCGCGCGTTGAAGGCGATCGCGCCCTCCGGGCCGTCGGGCGGCTTCCTTCCCGCGAAGCTCACCGCAAAAGCCGGCCTGCCGCGCGAGCATGTGAAAAACAAGACGTGGCAGGCGCTCGCGGCTCGGCGGGGCTTCGATCCCGAGGCGACGGAACTGGACGTGCTCGACCTTGAGCTGGAGCTGAATTGTTTCCGCGCGCTCAGCCCCACGCAGGCGCTGGGCGCGGGCATCGTCGTGTACGCCGAAGGCCGCGACATGGCGCAGGAGGCGGTGAACTCCATGGAATTTTACCGCAGCGAATCGTGCGGCAAATGCGTCCCGTGCCGGCTCGGTTCGCAGAAGTTTGTGTCGCTCGGCAGCCATCTGCTCGAGGGCCGCATCACCGCGGAACGCTGGCGGGATGAGCTTCTCCCGCTCACCCGCGAGCTGGGCAAGGCCATCGAACTCGCTTCGATCTGCGGCCTCGGCCGGTCGGTGCCCGTGCCGCTGCGCACGGTCGCGAGCTTTTTTCCAGACGACATCGCCGCGCATCTCGCCGGCTCGCCGGAGGAGGCGCTGCGCTAAATGCCCGCGAATCCCGAGCCCGTCCAAACGCTCTTCGTCCGCGATGACGACGAAGGACTTTTCAGCCGCGACATCAACGGCCAGCTCGTCCGCCTCGATGCGCCGACGGAATCCGACTACGAAAAAACCGTGACCGTGCAGATCGACGGCCAGCCCGTGACCGTGCCGCTCGCGGAGCCGCTGAAGGACGCCAACGGCAACACCGTGCTCGACATCCACGACCGCACCACGCCGCGCTACACCACGATCTACGACGCCGCGGTGAAGCTCTACGTCCACCAGCCCGGCGACGAAGCGAAGATCCCCATCCCCACGCTCTGCCACCTCCCGCACATGGCACCCGTGGCCGTGTGCCGCCTTTGCGTCGTGCAGATTTACGGACAAAAACGCGGGCAGCGCGCGGCTGAGCGCAAGCTGCTCCCGGCCTGCCAGCATCAGGTCAAGGAAGGCATGGAAGTTTTCACCATGAATGACGCGGGGCCCGACGGCGACCGTGTGCGGCAGGCAGTGAAAGTGGTCGCCGAACTGCTCGCGGCCGATCACCTGAAACCCGCGCCGCCGCCCGCGCTCGCGGAGGAACTCGCGCCCTACAACGAACTCGGCCAGATCGCCACGCGTTGCGACGCCAATGCCACGCGCTTTCAGCTCGACGTGCTTTCGCGCCCCGCGCCGCCCGCCGCGCCGAATGTTGGCCGCCGGTCGCTTGATGCCTCGTCGCCGGTTTTTCTCGTCGATCACAGCGCGTGCGTGCTGTGCGACCGCTGCGTGCGCGCGTGCGACGAGGTCCAGGAAAACCACGTCATCGGCCGCACCGGCAAAGGCGCGACGGCGGGCATCGGCTTCGATTTGAACGACCCGATGGGCGAGTCGAGCTGCGTGCAATGCGGCGAGTGCATGGTCTCGTGCCCGACCTCGGCGATCACCTTCAAGCCGGTCGCGCAGGTGAAGATTTCCAGCTACGACCGCTCCGCGGAAATCCTGCGCGCCGCCGAGCTGACCGCCGACCCGCTCTTCGCCGGCGTGCCGCCGAAATTCCTGCTCTGGCAGCAGGGGCTCGTGGTGCGGCGGCATTTGCAGGCGGGCGAGGTTTTGTGCCGGCAGGGCGACGCGGGCAACACCGCCTTTTTGATCAAAAGCGGCAAGCTGGAAGTGAACGTCCTGCCGCCGCCGAGCGTGGAGAAAGGGCTCTTCGGCGGCCTGCGCGTGAGCGGGCGTGGCGCGTCGCTGCTGCGTTTCGAGCTGACGCCGGAGAATGTGATCGTCGGCGAAATGGCCTGCCTCAGCGGCACCCCGCGCGCCGCCGATGTGACCGCTCTCGTGGCCAGCGAAGTGTGGGCGGTGCGGCGCAATGTGCTCGACCGCATCATGCGCCTGCCGAGCCAGCGGCTGCGCTTTGAAACCGAGTACCGCCAGCGCGCGCTCAATCACGTTTTGCAGGACAGCGAGCTGTTCAAAGGCCTCCCGCCGGAGCAGTTCAAACAGATCGTCGATTACCTGCGCCAGCGACTCAGCTTCGTGCGCGTGCGGCCGGGCCAGACCCTCTTTCGCCAGGGCGACCGCGTGAACGATCTCTACCTCGTGCGGCTCGGCTACATCCGCATCGGCGTGCGCCGGTTTGAAAGCGAGGCGCGGGTACTTTCGCGCGGCCCCGGCACCATTCTCGGCGAAATCGGGCTGCTCGCTTTTTCCGCGCAGGACATCGCGAAGACCGTGGACGAAGCCGACGACGCGGTGCGCGCGGCCATCGAGCGCGCGGGCGACGATGTCGCAAATGCGCTGCCCGCCGGCGTGCGCTCGGCCACCGTTTCGGCGCTCGGCGCGGTGGAACTCGCGCGCCTGGGCCGCGGCGATTTTCTCCAGCTCGTGCGGCAGTTTCCGATCCTGCGCCGGCGGCTCGTGGAGCAGTCGCTGGCCCGGCTGCGCAGCGATCAGGAGCGCGACGCCACTTTGCCCGAGTACGTGGCGCAAGGCCTCTACGAAGGCCGCAGCCTGCTCGTGCTCGACATGGATCTCTGCACGCGCTGCGACGAATGCACGAAAGGCTGCGTGGAGCAGCACGGCACCGCGTCGCACGGCGCGCCCATCACCCGGCTGCTGCGCGACGGGATGCGCTTCGACAACTATGTCGTCGCGACTTCCTGCCGCTCGTGCGTCAACGCGCATTGCATGGTCGGCTGCCCCGTCGATGCGATCCATCGCGGGAAGCATCTGCAAATCGTCATCGAGGATCACTGCATCGGCTGCGGGCTGTGCGCGGAGAACTGTCCCTACGGCAGCATTTTCATGATGCCCAATGTGGCCGGGCGGGCCACGCAGCATCTCGCCGTCGCGCATCCAAAGGCCGCGACGTGCGACCTGTGCGACGCCGAAGGCACGCGCGAAAGCCCGTATCCGCGCTGCGTGGCGGCCTGCCCGCACGAGGCCGCGGAGCGCATGACCGGCGATCAATTGCTCCAGCGCGTCTCCGCGAAATTTGCCGACAGGCTTTAATGAGCCGCTCATTTAGTTTCCTTGTTTCCAGTAGGAAAAAGGCGCATGGCGCGGCGGGCGGTTTGAAAGCGCTTGATCTTGTCCGAGCGATGCTTTTCCTCCCACGCCTAGCCGGTGCGCGTCCAAATGCGATACCCAAGGTCCGTCTTGTCGAGCGTGTAGTTCAGCCGAAAGGCTGTGGGCATCTACTCCTTGGACTCCGCGGCCACCGCCGCGCTGAGGGCGTCGATCACTCAGCCGTTATAGCGACCAAGAAGGCGGCGGAGTTTTCACTTTTGGAAACGAAGTCGATGGTCTTCACCACCAGCTCAGGATGCGGATTCACCCAAGTGTATTTCCACAGATAGAGGTCGGACTTCTTATCATGGTCGGTGAAGTCGTTTGCACCTTTCCACGCGACGGCAGGCAGCGAGGGAGCCTGTGGCGGGCCGTGGCCCATATAGCGGTCGGAAATCTCGCGGGCGACGCGCAGTGGAATTTCGACCTGCGAGCCATCGGAGTAATGGACGATGTAGGCGGCAATGACGGTCTCCCAGTTGTCGGCGACGCCTGCTATCGCGTGCAGAAAGTGGAGTTTGGCGCAGGTCTGGGCGCACTCGATCCCGGTGACTGCTTCCGGGAAATTGCGGCTGTCGCGCACGTTCTTTAACAACACGATGCCGCGGACATCAAACAGCGTGCCGGCGAACGATTGCAGCCCTGTGGGCAGGCGCGCGTAGTTATGCCAATCGCCAGGGCTGGTGCTTTGGTCGAGTCGCAGGTTGTAGTTGAGCGAAAGGTCGAGCTGTTGCGGAGTCGCCTTCGGATCGCGCAGCGGCATCGCGTCGGCCATGAGCCGTTCGCGCACCGCTTCGTCGCGCCGG